>JAYNIA010000001.1:0-61660 GCA_038108555.1 Nitrospinota bacterium
AAGAATACAATCAGTTTAGACCACATAGTTCACTGAACTATCAACCTCCAGCACCGGAAACGATTAAGCCAAAGGTGGAAATACTAACTTAACAAAACCGAAAACTTACTACTGTTCCAACAGTGGGTATTGAGGGAGATTTTGGGATTAACTTTTTGATAAATAAATAGTTGGTCGGAATCGAATATAAAAAACTGGGAGGGATTTGTGCTTTTAGCGTAATATTTGACTTCACTCTCTGGGCAAGTAGAATTGGCGGTGTTTAATTGATTCAGGCTAATGTGTCCATAAGGATGTGGAAGTGAAATGAAGTAGAAAATTTTTGATTTTAAATGAGGACTGAGGATTCTACTCAAAAGCAAATCTTTAAAACAATATTAAAATCCCATTAAAACCCCTTTTAAATGCGCCTTTAACGTTCATTAGATATCTATTTCTTTATATGCCAAGGAAATGACACCTTATTAACAGTTTGGTTTTGTCATCTGAGGTGGAGTTTTTTGACAAGTGAGCTGAGCATCTACAGAAATAAAGGGGTATAAATTCCGCTCAAAAGACAAAAAAATGACGTAATTCTGGTTTCTGGCTGCCGTTTGACAGAAAACCCTCCCCTTCCCCACCCCCCATAAACCACTACAAATAAAGGGTTTTCTAGCTACCCCAATTTGCCGCCCCAGCCAATCCGATTATGGTATGGAACTTGCTAACTTAATGACAAAAACCTCCCGTGAGGTGGGTTTTATCATTAACGTAAGCATATTTAATTAAAGGAAGACTGGAAAATGGATTTTCTTACCAACATGAAAATCAGCTCATCGGGATTGACCGTTCAAAGAAAACGCATGGAAGCGATTTCCAGCAACCTTGCCAATCTTGAAACGACCCGGACTCCCGAGGGTGGACCTTACCGAAAAAAGGATGTTTTGGTCACCGCCGTCCCTATGGAAAGTCAGTTCGGTAGTATTTTTAAAAATGAATTGGGTGATAAATTGACGAAACCCCAAATTACAGAAATAGTAGAAGACCAGTCGGAACCCCGTCAGGTTTTTAATCCCAAACATCCGGATGCGAATGATGAAGGCTATGTGGCGATGCCAAATATCGACCCCATGACGGAGATGGTCAATATGATCACCACGCAAAGATCATTTGAAGCCAATATAACAGCACTAAATGCTTCCAAGGCAATGGCAACAAGAGCCATTGATCTTGGTAGATAAAGGATTATTTTATTAACTTTATAAACTAAACTCTCATGGATAACTTTCAGGATTTTCTAGGACAACTCGGTGAACGGTTTAACGAACTGTCGCAAGGCAAAAAGGTAGCTGCGCTTTCTCTGGTCGCACTGGCTTTGGCCTCGCTTCTCGTCATGTCTTTATGGCTGAAGTCCCCCGATTTTCAACTCTTGTATGCCAATCTTTCACAGGAAGACGCTGGTGCCATTGTTGAAAAACTGAAAAGCCAGAAAGTTCCCTATGAGGTATCAAATAATGGACGCACCATTCGTGTTGCCTCCGACTTGATTCATGAAATCAGATTGCAAATGGCCAGTGAAGGCCTCCCTGAAGGATCTGATGTAGGACTGGAAATTTTTGAAGACACTCCTTTGGGAATGACAGACTTTATTCAGAAATTGAATTACCAACGCGCTCTCCAAGGGGAGTTGACTCGAACCATTAAAACTTTGGACGCAGTCGCCCAGGCACGGGTTCATCTGGTAATTCCCAAAGATAATTTATTCCGAAAAGAAAAACCCAAGGGAAAAGCTTCTGTAACTTTGAAAATCAAATCCGGGAAATCTTTAACGGAAGGGCAGATTCAGGGAATCGTTCATTTGGTTTCTTCCAGTGTTGGCAGCATTCAGGCTTCTGATGTTGTCGTTGTAGACTTGAAGGGAAATCTTTTGTCAGGCGGCAAAGAACCTTCAAAGGAAGCTATGATGTCTGCCTCAAACTTTAAACACAAGCTTCGTGTTGAAAAACAATTGCAGGCCAAAATTATCAAGATGCTTGAAGATGCCCTGGGACCGGGCAATGTGATTGCCAAAGTTTCCACCGATCTGGACTTTGAACAGGTGGAAAGAACCGAGGAAATTTTCGATCCCGATTCCCAAGTGGTTCGAAGCGAAAACCAGATTACCGAAACCTCTAAAGGCGCTGTTCCTCCGGGAGGCATTCCGGGAGTTCAAGCTCTGGTTCCCGCTGGCGAAACTCAAACCGGCGTGGTGGGCCAGGCGGCCGAAAGAAATAAGTCCAACGCGGTATTTAATTACGAGATCAATAAAGTTGTTCGAAGGGTTTCCAAGCCTGTTGGCGAAATCGCCAAGCTCAGCGTTGCCGTCATGATCGATGGAACCCTGGAGGGTGATCCTGCTGAATATAAAGCACGGACCCCGGAAGAAATGGCGAAGTATCTGGAAATCGTGAAATCCGCTGTGGGATACGATGAGGAACGAGGCGACGTCATTAAAGTTGAGAACATTCAATTCGATCGCTCGCAAATGGACAAGGAAAAAGCAGAGCTTGAACGAGCCGAGCAAATTGATATGGCGATGGAAATCGGCAAACTGGTTGTCGGCTTGATCTTCCTCATCATGTTCTTTACCCGGGTTATCAGGCCCATTATCACCTGGATGACTACTACGGTAGAAGTTGTACCTGAAGCAGATCAATTGGGTGCCGCTGACATTGATGCGGTAGATGAAGAGAAACGGCGACTCAACGAAATGGCTTCTGAAGCAGCACATATCAGAGAGTCTGTCGCGGAATTTGTTGGCAATGATCCTAAATACACTGCCGGCGTTATTAGAAAATGGATGCGGGAAAAAGATCCTGCCGCTAAATAATAAAGGTTAATTATGAAGAGAAAAATTTCAGGACCGGAAAAAGCCGCTATACTGTTGATGGACCTTGGGGAAGAAAAGGCCGCTCAGGTTTTGGCAAATATGGATGAGCGTGAAATTCAAACCCTGGGCAACTATATGTCCTCACTTGGCAATGTTGATTTGAAAGACATGGATACGGTAAACAAAGATTTTTTCAGCCATGTTGAAACCGGTGCCTCCGGATTAGGTAGAGCTGGAACCGAATTTCTAAAATCTGCCCTTCATCAGGCCATGGACCCTGCCAAGGCAAATGAAATTTTGAACAATATCACCTCTCCCGACCAGGAATTGGGTGGAGGACTGGAAACGATACGCCTACTGGAACCAAATATAATCGCAGGCTTCATTGAAAAGGAGCATCCTCAAACGGCTGCAATCATTCTGGCACATCTTGATCCGAATGTAGCAAGCCAGACAGTAAAGGAAATTTCTGAAAATAAACGTATGGAAATTGTTCACCGCCTTGCTACTCTGGAAAGGGTATCCCCCCAGGTCCTTAAAGATTTGGATGACGCCCTGAAAACAGAATTCCAATATTCTGGAACTTTTTCCGGAAACAAATTGGGCGGCAAGGCTGTAGCTGCAAGACTCATGGGTGCCATGGACAGGGCTACAGAAACCAGTATTCTCTCTTCCATGGAAGAGATTGACCCCGACATGGCAAATGAGATTCGTGAATTGAGATTTACGTTTGAAGACATTCAAAAAATTGATGATGAAGGTATACGGTTACTTTTAAGAGACGTTACAAGTGAAGATTTGCTTTTAGCACTTAAAACAGCCTCGGATGAAGTGAAAGTAAAAATATTTACAAACATGTCTGATCGTGCGGCGGATATGCTGCAGGAAGATCTTGAGCTGCTTGGCCCCACTAAAATCAGTGAGGTTGAAAAAGCACAACAAAAAATTGTTTCCATCTGCAAGTACCTGGAAGAATCCGGCGCAATTGTGATGGGTAGAGGAGAAGCCCTTGTCTGATTTACGCCAAAATTTTGAGTCGAGCAACCTAAAAAAGGGAGATGCTGCCGGCCCCATCGTAAGCGATGAAGAGCGGTCCTTTAAATTCGATGAGCTGACCATTCAGAATCCATCCATCCGTCGCGGTTTTACCTACGACTCCGATAAAGCGCGGAACTTTGACCAGTCGAATGTTGATAAAGCCAAACAGGGGGTAATGGAACTGCTAAAGGATGCCATGGACAAGGCAAAACGGCAGGTTGGGGAGCTGAAATCCAATGCACGAAAAGAAGGATACGACACCGGGTTTGAAGGGGGCTTTAAAAAAGGCCGGGAAGATGCAAAGGAAGAATTCAGCCCCGTACTGGAAACCACGCAGAAATTGATTGAAGAACTGTCCGGGTTTAGAAAAGAAATGTATGACAAGGTTGAAAGGGAAATGATCGAAATGGTCATCAGTCTGACAAAAAAAGTCATTCATTTTGAATTTTCAACACGGGAAGACGCTGTGCAGGACATGATCCGCCTGGCAGTCCAATCTGTATTGGACAGGGAGTCCATGGTCATAAAAATTCATCCGACGGATAAGGAATACGCCGAAAGTTTTCGCCCGGAACTTCATCATATGTTCAGCGAGATCAAGAATATTACTTTTGAAGCGCATTCAGGAATTGAACGCGGGGGTTGCGTTATTGAAACCAACTTTGGTGTGATCGATGCACGTATTGAGAAGTTGGAAGAACAAATTGACCGCATTCTCAATCTCTCTCCTGCTGAGCCGGAAAAGTTAATAGCAGCCTCCGAAACCGTAGAGCTTGAAACCTCTGTAGAGGAGGCAACCGAAGAAGAGCCGCAGGCATCTAAAAATGAAGCCAAAGATGAAGTAAAAGATGACGAAACAGAGTCGACAGAAAATAATCCTGAAGAAACGCAACGGTAAGAAAAATGGAAGCCACCATTGATTTAAAAAAGTACAGAGACTTTATAGAAAAAACGGACTTCGTTAAAAAGACCGGACGGGTTAACCGTATTATCGGATTGATTCTCGAAGGCGATGGTCCCGCCGTTTCTGTGGGAAGTATCTGTAACATCTATCCAAATAATCGACCGCCAATTCAAGCACAAGTTGTTGGCTTTCGCGAAAAGAACACCTTGCTAATGCCCCTGGGGGACATTATCGGTATTGAGCCTGGCAGCATTATTGAATCGACGGAGGAATATCCTACTTTTAAAGTCGGCGATGCTCTTGTCGGTCGTATCATTGATGGCAACGGACTGCCAATTGACGGTAAAGGCCCTATTCCTGCAACAACAGAATATCCCTTAATGGGGAGTCCGATTAATCCGCTTGAACGAAAACGTTTGAAAGAACCCTTGGATGTGGGAATTCGTTCCATAAACGGCCTGCTGTCTTTCGCGAAAGGACAAAGGGTGGGAATTCTTGCGGGAACCGGTGTGGGCAAATCGGTTTTAATGGGCATGATCGCGAGAAATACCAATGCCGATATCAATGTTATTGCGTTGATCGGCGAAAGGGGCCGGGAGGTAAAGGAATTCATCGATGAAAATCTCGGAGAAGAAGGATTAAAACGCTCCATCGTAGTTGCTGCCGCCTCGGACGAGCCGCCTCTGGTAAGGTTGCGCGGCGCTTATATAGCGACGACCATCGCTGAGTATTTCAGGGATCAAGGCAAGGACGTCATGCTTATGATGGATTCTGTAACTCGATTTGCCCTGGCACAAAGGGAAATTGGGTTGTCGGTGGGCGAACCGCCTACCACTAGAGGATTTACTCCCTCAGTATTTTCAATGTTGCCAAGGCTGCTGGAACGGGCCGGGACCTCATCCAGCCAGGGATCTATCACTGGACTTTATACCGTTCTTGTTGAAGGTGACGATGTCAGCGAACCCATTTCCGATGCGGTAAGAGCTATTCTTGATGGTCACATCGTTCTAAGCCGTGAATTGGCAGCCCATAATCATTATCCGGCAATTGACATTCTAAATAGTGTCAGCCGATTGATGATTGATGTGATTACCAAAGAGCATCAGGAAATTTCGATGAAGTTTAAAGATTTCCTTGCAACCTACAAAACAGCAGAAGATCTAATCAATATTGGGGCCTATGTAAAAGGCAGCAATCCTAAAATTGATATGGCGATTCAAAAATATGATTTAATGATTCCGTATCTCAGGCAGGGTATTCATGAAAATTTTGACTGGCGATCCAGTTTGGATGAATTGAAACGGATTATGGAGGTTTAACTGGTGAGTTTTCGATTCGAAACAATTCTAAAACTGAACAAAAACAAAGAAGACCTGTTACAAAAAGATCTGGGGCAGATCAATTCTTTGATTCAAAAGCAGCAAGACAGTCAAAACTTCATGAAAAATATCATGGAGGAAAAAAAGGAAGAATTAAACCATAAAAAAAGAGAGAATATTGATGTCAAAACCATGATCCTGTATGACAATTTTTTCCGGGGCACCGAGGTACACAAAAAACGACAAGATTCCATAATTTCCGAAATCACTGTTAAACTCGAGGAAAAAAGGCAAGAAGTATTCCAGGCAATGCAGAAGCGCAGAACTCTAGAAATACTTAAAGACCGGGACATGTTAAAAGAAAGAAAACTTAGAGAAAAAAGGGAACTTGCAATTCAGGATGAAAATGCTTCCAATCTGTGGGAAAGAAATTCTAAGGAATGGATATGAATAATAAAATATTTTTTATCCTTATTACAACTGCCATTACATTTATTTTCTGGAAAAACCCGGGAACCGAAAATTCCTCTTCGGGCACCGGCCTAGCCTACGCCCAGGTCAAAATGCTTGATGGAGCCACAGAAAAAAAGCGCGATAACACAGACAAACCCATATTGGATGGAAAACAGGAAGGGGATTTGGAAGGGGACGCCATGAAGGATAAAAAAGTAGCATTGCCCACCGAAATGCCCGCTGTAAACCCGGAAACTTTTCGAATGATTGAAACCATCGAAAAGAAAAATCGGGAATTGAAGCGCCGGGAAGAGGAATTGCGCATCAAAGAACTTAAAATAAAAGCCATAGAGGCCAAGGTAAGCAAAGACCTTGAGAAAATTGAAAAAGGTCTTTCAGAGTCTAAGCAACAACTTGGCATGCAGGATGAAAAAACCAAGGAAAACGTAGAAGCGTTAATCAAGGTTTATTCCAGCATGAAGCCGGAAGAAGCGGCAAATTTAATTGAAGCAATTGATGACGACCTGGCCCTGAAAATTGTTTCGGGAATGAAAGCTAAAATTGCAGGAAAAGTGCTCAGCAAACTGGACGTAAAAGTTGCAAAACGCATTAGTGAAACTCTGGCCGGAAAGAGATTAAAAGAAATGAAAAAAATGGATGATAAAATGGCCGCTGGAGATAAAAATAAATAACCTCAAGTTTCTTGAGGCAGGCCTTCCTTAGGAGTATCTGTTTGCGTCATTCCAAAAGAAATGATCATTTTCAATCCCTCTTCGACAGTCATATTTAAAGGCTGAGCGTCTTTTTCCGGAAGCATAAAAAGAAATCCTGTTGTAGGATTTGGGGAAGTAGGAACAAAAATATTCAACATTTTCTCACCCTTGGTAATTCCCTCCGGTGTATCACAGCAAACAATTCCCAGAGTTTTTAAAGGTGCCCTGGGGTATGTGATGAGAACCATCTTTTGAAAACTAGGGGTTTCTGTCAAGGACACGGTGTCGACCACTTTTTTAATACTGGTATAAATGACCCGGACCACAGGGATATTGTGAAGTAATTTTTCACCCAGGGCCACAACTTTTTTCCCAATAATATTTGTACCCACCAGCCCAACGGCAATAATAAAAATTGCAAGGAATAAGAATCCCAGCCCGGGAACATGCCATTCCTCCATTAGCTGAATGTTTTCAGGCCCCAGTATACCTGTAATTACCGGTTTCATCGCTTTGTCAACACGGGTTATGACGAAGGATAAAATCATATAGGTCAACGCGGCAGGAACGGTAACTAAAAGTCCCGCAATCAAATTTTTCTTTAGGGCTTTCTTAAACATGGCTGTTTATTCGAGTTTTGAAGGTCGCAAATTTCCAAGTTTATTTTAACGTTTTGATATGCTTTTCCACTCTTCGAACAAGGGCCGGGTGGCTTGTTAAACCCAGTTGGGTGAATTTTTGGTAAAAATGTATTGCTGACTCCATATTACCAGTCTCTTCATGCAAAACCGCAAGATTATAATGCGTACCAGCGTGGTCTGCTCCTAATTTCAGAGCCCGCTGCAATACCGATTTCGCCCTTTCCAGTTGCCCAATTTTCTTAAAGGCCACCGATAAATTGTTTAAAGCCTCAATGTTTTGGGGGTCAATCGTTACCGCTTTTTTATAATTCTGAATTGCGGTTTGGTAATTTTTTTTAGCGAAGTATACCACACCAATATTATTGTATGCTTTTGCATAATCAGGTTTCAGGAAAATCGCCTTCAAAAACTCTTCAATAGCCCGGTTATATTGTTTTAACTCCTTATGAATAACCCCCATATTATTGTAAATATCAGGGTTATCGGGGCTAAGCTTCGCTGCTTTAACATAATTTTTTAAAGACTGTTCCCAATCTCTGGATTGCTGAAAAAATATGGCCCGATTAAAATAATAGTCTCCATTTTTAAATATATCCGGTTCCGGCAGATCGGGAATTATCACTTCTTTTTTTTCAGGAGTCAGAGCAGCAAGCCTTTTTTCTTTTTTCTCTGGTTTTAAAATAGTCACTGATTTTTCCGACGGTTCTTTGACCGGCCCAGGGACAACCTTTTTAGGCTTGGAAGAGGTTTTGGGCGTTTCCTTCTTCACTTCAGGCGGCTTCCGGGTCCAGCTTAACGGGTGCAGGCGGTGAATCCGGCGGTTCTTTTAATTCCACCCGAGCCATTTGTTCAGGTTTGGGTGGGGCAATCTTCTTTTTCGGTGCAGCAAGTTCCTTAACAAACACTTCCTTCATGCCCGGTTCTAAAATTGGAATCTGCTCTGGTTTTCCCGCGGCTGCCTTTTTTGTCACCGGTTTTTCAGGCGCAACTTTCTTTGCTACAGGTTTTTCAGCCAAAGGTTTTTTCGCTACAGACGCAGGTTTTTTTTTGGCCGCTACCGGTTTCGATATTGGCTTCGATGGTTTGGCGGGTTGAGTAGGCGGAGGTTTTATCTCCTTCTTCATTACAGGCTTTGTTGCCTTTGGTACCGTCGGGGATGGAGCATTGGCCACGACCGGAGGTTGAGGAGCCAGCTTTACTTTTGGTTTAAAGGGATTAGCCACAAGCAAGAACACCAAAACTGAAGCGGGAATAACGATTAATACAACAAACCGCTTTACTTCTTTAGGATCAAAACTTTTGGAACTCGATTTCGATTCTTGCTTCAGGTTCTTTAGGAGATTGATTCCGGGATTTTTTGAGGACTTTTCTTTAAGTGCTTTTTTTAAAATGTCTGCGATCAGACTAACACGTCGGCTTTTTTCACCTTCAGGGCTTTCTTTGGGGGTTGTTTTCTCTTTGAGCGCCTTTTTCAGGCTGTCTGCGATCAGGCTCACGCGCCGCCCTCTATCAACTGGCCGTAGTAACGGAAAGCAGAATGGGCTCCCGGCCGGAAAACTTTAATGCCTTCAAGTTTACTTTGGCAGAATTAATATCTGTAAAAGGTCCCACATAAACAATATACCAGTCTTGCCCGGCAGAGACCGCTTTTTTCAAAAACGCGTCAAACCCGCCTTGAAGCAATTCTTCCTTTTTCTTTTCTGCCTCAGTCCTATCCTTTAAAGAATAAACCTGGATACGATAATTTCCTGGTTTTACTTTACTAACAGCAGGAACCGCTTCAGGGGCATCCTCATTTTTTACTTCAACTACAGGGGCGGGAACTTCCTTTTCAGGAACTTCGGCAGGTGGGATTTTAGCAACGTTTTTTGCTGGCACTTCAGTCTCTTCCTTTTCCTCAACTTCCTCAATCGGTGGGGTATTGTCCAAATCTGCAATAAATTCCTCAACAACCGTGGTCGCCGCTTTGGGTACGGGTGGGGATGCCAATGGAGCTTTTTTAATCTCAGGTACCGGAGCCGGTGGGGGTGAGGCTGGTGATGCTGGCTTTTGTGAAACCACATCATTGGCTGCAATGGTCACCGAATTGTTTTTTACAGAATCCATTTTGGAAAGAACAAAAAAAGTCAGGCCTGCAATGAAAAAAAGAAACGAAGCCACTAAAGGCAATTGATTTTTTACAAACCGGTTAAAAAAGTAACCTTTATTTTCTTCGCCCAACAAACTTTTTATGGCTTCACAAACATGAATGCGGTCAATGGTTTCGACCTGTTGGTTATATCCTGCCAGCAATGCGCGATCACAAACCAGATTAATGAGACGCGGGTAACCTTTGGAATAACTAAAAATCTCTTTATATGCAGTACGAGTAAAGGTCACACGAGATGCAGCACCGGCAACCATGATCCGATGTTCGATATAGTTTTTAGTCCCCTCCATATCCAGAGGTGAAATTTCATATCGAATAGAAATTCTCTGATTGAGTTGCTTTAAAGTGGGCAGCCTTAGTTTTTCATTCAACTCCAACTGTCCGACAAAAATTATCTGAAGTAATTTGTCCTTTTCTGTTTCAATATTGGAGAGGATTCGTACCTGCTCCATAACATCCAGTGACAGGTTTTGCGCCTCATCTACAATAAGAACCGTTGTTCGCCCCTGCTCATGACGGTTTAAAAGAAATCCATTCAGTGCATCGATGAGTTCTTTTTTCGAGGCATTATTTATCCATGTATGATCCTGTTGACGCAAATCTTCCGAAGGAATAATTTCATCGGACAAATCAATTTCAATACTGTCCCCGGTTGATTCATCTTCGATTATCCCAGCAGGCTGCTGAGCCTTTACCGGTTCTATTTGCAAATCATGTACTATGTTTCTCAACAGGTCCATATCCGAAAGCATTGGATTTAGAATGAGCGCCACTTCAACATCCTCATCCAACCGATCCAGCAGGCACCGACAAAGGGTGGTTTTACCCGTACCGACATCCCCCGCAATCACCATGAAGCCTTCCCTTTGCTTGATACCATAGAGCATATGGTCTAACGCTCCCTGGTATTGTTTGCTTAGGTAAAGGAATTTAGGGTCTGGTGTCAGACTGAAAGGTTTTTCCTTGAACTGGAAATAGTTTTCGTACATAAAATACGCCTACCTTCTAAAGGAAGGGTTTGCAATAGTATCTGAATACACATCATAACCGGTATTTCTTAAGCGATCACCTTCTTTAGCGAACCGATCATCGACTGCTCGTCCCGCCATTATTTCAGGAGTCAACATAATAACCAACTCAGATTTTAATACGTTTTCCTGATCCCAGTGGAAAAGACGGCCCACTCCAGGAAGAGAACCAAGAAGGGGAACAGAATTGTCATCCACCTCTTTCCGTGTCTTCATCAACCCACCTATGACAATCGTTTGTCCATGCTGAGCCAAAACCACGTTGTTAGCTTCTCGCACATCCAAAATGGGAACTATGTTGATACCATCCGGGGACGTCCTTTCACCAGACTTCTCTGTAATACTGGTATTGATGCTCATCATGATTTCGCCATTAGGATTGATTTGCGGAACTACATCAAGAACAATACCAATCGTGATGGTCGACGGAATATACTCAGTAGTTGCCGCCGAGGTGGTTGTAGCAGAAGTGATTTCCGGAATGAAAAAGATATCATCGGTACCTACTTTAATAACCGCCCTTTGGTTGTTCAAAGTTGCAATTTTGGGACTAGACAAAACACTCACCTGCCCCTGCTGAGACAATGCATCAACAACCACGTTAAATGCCGAAGAGGATGGACCGTAAACAAAGTTTGCCGCCCCTGTAATGGTGGTTGTGTTCCTAAGTATGGAACCTGCCGTTTTTCCAACTGTAAATTACTTGAGCCCAGTCAATTCCCAGCTTGTAATCGTCATTAAGAGTCACCTCAATGATTTTTGCCTGAATATAAACCTGGCGTTGGATAGAACCCTCGACCGCTTCAATGAATTCGGCCACCTACAAAAAAATATCCGGATAATCTTTTACTACAATGAGCCCGGCTTGTTTATTGACACTAATATAAGCTCTCTCTTCCTCCTCCTGTATGCTGGCCCCAGATGTGGAACCTGAGGAATCTTCAGAACCACCGCCCTCTGTCCCAGGGGAACTCCCCCCACCACCTCCCAACAGGCTTGATAACAGATCGGAAGAATCTCCATCGGTAGAAGCCACTGCGGAATCTGCATCAGATGACCCCGAGTCCTCCGAAGAAGAATCGCCACCACTGGTGGAGGAAGATGGCGTGACTATATTTTTTAGACCGGAAGTAATCTCCGCCCAGATATCCGTTTCCTCAGAAGACTGGATGGAGCTGGTAGAGCCGGTGTTTGAAGACCCTACATTCGCCCCCGAAGCTGCTGTGGTCGTTGAAGCACTTGAACTGCTGGTGGTTCCACTTGATCCTGTGTTCGTTCCACCACCACTTCGGGAGGAAAGATTACTACTACCCCTCCGCTTTGAAATTATATAGTTCAGGAAAAATGTGCGGGTTTGCATTTTTTCTTTGCGCACCCGAATAAAATCTTTATCCATTTCATATTCGAGATGGAGCGGAGTCAGCAAACTTTCCAAGGCTTCTTCTAAAGTTACATTTTTCAGATCCACCGTAGCCAGCTTGTTTACATTGGGATCAATAACAATGTTCTGGTCGATTTCCTGCGAAAGCGCGAACAATACGTTTCGAATATCCACCCCCCGCGCAGACATGGTAAAACGGAAACCCTTTTTCTCCTGCTCCTTCAAGTCCAGATTGGGCTGAATTTCTGTGATCGAATCAGGAAGCTTGGTTTCTTCCGGCAACGGTTTTTTTACAGGAATAATTATTTCCCGAGGCTTGGGTCCCTTGGCTTGCAATTGGGTCGAAGATCCCTTATTCGATTTTCCCGTGGCAGAACACGATGCCAGCAAGGCGCACATAACCAGCACCCCGAAAATCCTGAAAATTAATATATTGGAAATTCTCATAATTATTATAAATTTAAACAAATTTATACGGAATTTTGATACAACGAGAAAACGCATAAGTCTAATAAAATCTGAGTGTTTTTGGGGTTTGACAGACACGGATTCATCTGGTTTTTCGCAAAGAAACCGGGCTAAAAAATACTCAAATTTTTTAACACGGTGGATGACAAAATGGCAGGACCCTGCCTGGGTAAAATCAGCTTAAAAAACAGGTTTGGAAAAAATTTGAAGAAGAAAAACAAACCCCTTTTCTCAGTGGGCGGATTCGCTAATTAAGGCGGAGCGAGGGTTGTTTGCTTGATGTTTTCGAGGTCTTTTTGGGTTTTCGAATAGCAGATTTCTTTTTTGTTTTGGCCTTTTTCCCAAAGGAATGCTTGATCACTTCATCCATTGTGGCAACGGGAAAAAATTGGATGCTCTTTCTAATATTTTCTGGAATATCAGGAATATCCTTTTCGTTTTCGGTGGGGATGATTAAATTGTGAATTCCATGCCGGTGGGCTGCTAGAACTTTTTCCTTTAATCCCCCAATCGGAAGAACTTTTCCCGTCAAGGTCAATTCTCCGGTCATTGCAACATCGTGTCGCAGTGCTGTTTTAGTCAGGGCAGAAACAAGAGCAACCGCCATGGTAATCCCCGCAGAGGGGCCATCTTTAGGAACGGCTCCTTCGGGAATATGGATATGGAAATCATTTTTCTGGTAAAAACTTTTTTGCAATCCGAACTCCGACGACCTTGAACGTACATAGGTCATTGCCGCCTGGGCGGACTCTTTCATGACATCTCCCAGTTGCCCGGTAGGCACGAGTTTACCGGTTCCGGGTAGAACCGTAACCTCTATCGAAAGGATTTCACCGCCCAGTTCTGTCCAGGCCAGGCCAATAGCAGAGCCTATATCGAGAGGCCCTTCTTTATCCACTCTCTTGTATTTGGGAGTTCCCAGATATTTTTCAAGACTGGCCGGAGTAATTTTGACCTGTGTTTTTTTGCCTTTCTCAACAACGGTTTTAACAACTTTTCGGCAGAGGGTCGCAATTTCCCTTTCCAGATTCCTCACTCCCGCTTCGCGGGTGAAATCCTGAATAATTCGTTGGAGAGCTTTATCAGAAATTTCTATATTCTTTTTTGTTAAACCATGTTCCGATATTTTCTTTGGAACCAGAAATCTTTCCGCTATGCCCAGCTTTTCCTGATCGGTGTAGCCCGGCAAATGCAATACCTCCATTCTGTCCAGCAAAGGCCGGGGAATCGAGTGGAGAACATTGGCCGTACAAATAAAAAGGACGTTTGAAAGATCGTAATCTATTTCCAGATAATGGTCATTGAAGTTTGCGTTTTGTTCCGGGTCAAGCACTTCGAGCAGCGCTGATGAAGGGTCTCCACGAAAATCTGCATTCATTTTGTCCACTTCATCCAGCATGAAAACAGGGTTATGCACTCCGGCCTTTTTCATGCCTTGAATAATTTTTCCCGGCAATGCTCCGATATAAGTCCGGCGATGCCCCCTGATTTCAGCTTCATCCCGGACCCCACCGAGGGAAATGCGAACAAACTCTCGCCCCATAGCTTTGCCGATGGATTTACCCAAAGAAGTTTTACCAACTCCTGGAGGACCTACAAGGCAAATAATGGGCCCTTTAATTTTTTTCACCAGTTTTAATACTGCCAGATGCTCGGTGATACGTTCTTTGACCTTTTCCAGTCCGTAATGATCTTTATCCAAAACTTTTTGAGCTTCTGGAATTTTAATTTTTTCCGTTCCTGCCGCTTTTTGCCAGGGAAGATCTGCCAACCATTCAATATAAGTTCTGGCAACAGTAGCTTCAGCAGACATGGGTTGCATGAGTTCGAGCCTTTTCAATTCTTTTTTGGCTTTCTCATTCACGTCTTTAGGCATTTTTGCCTTTTTAATTTTTTGTTTCAGTTCATCAAAGTCACTTTTGAATTCATCCCGCTTGCCAAGCTCTTTTTGTATGGCCTTCATCTGCTCGTTCAGATAAAACTCTTTCTGGCTGCGTTCCATCTGCTTGCGCACCCGGCCATGCACCCGTTTCTCAATTTTCAGAACTTCCATTTCCGACTTGAGAATTCCCAGCAATTTGTTCAACCGGTCCGCCGGATTCAAAGTTTCCAACAATTCCTGTTTTTCCTGAGTCTGAAAAACCATATAGGAAGCAATGGTATCGGCATAACGGTGAGGCTCAAGAATGTTTGCGCTGGCAGAAACCGCTTCCAGTGGAATTTTCTGATTGAGTTTGACGTATTGTTCGAAGACGTTCCCGACACTTCGCATCATAGCTTTTACATCGGGAGTAAGTTGATCGTTTTCATGGATGCGGTTTACATCCACTTCAAAATAATCGGGATTGTCGAGGAAACCTTCAATCCGCCCTCTTTGTAGTCCCTCTACCAACACCTTCATTGTTCCATCGGTCAGTTTCAGGATTTGCAGGATATTTGCGATGGTCCCTACTTCGAAAATATCCACCGGTTGGGGGTCGTTATTGTTTGGGTTTCTCTGGGCGGAAAGAAAAATGCTTTTCTGCTCAGCCATGGACTTTTCCAGAGCAAGAACAGATTTGTCTCTGCCCACAAACAGGGGTAGAACCATATAGGGGAAAACGATGATATCCCGCAGGGGGAGGAGCGGTAAGGTAACTTTATCTAAACCCATTTATTAGCTGGCCTGTTTCTTTTTAGCGTAAACCATCATGGGTTTTTCACCTTTGGCAACGACTTCTTCGTTAATTACTACTTCTTCGACGTCCTTTTGAGATGGCAACTCGTACATAATATCGAGCATGGTTTCTTCCATAACAGCGCGCAAACCTCTTGCGCCTGTTTTGCGCTCTATTGCTTTTTCTGCAATTGCCCGGATGGCACCGTCTGTAAATTTCAATTTAATATCTTCGAACTCGAACAGTTTTTTGTACTGTTTGACCAACGCATTTTTCGGCTCGGTCATGACTTTTATCAAGGCATTGATGTCCAACTCTTTAAGAGTCGCCACTGCTGAGAAACGCCCGACAAATTCAGGGATCAAGCCATACTTGAGCAGGTCTTCAGGTTGAATTTTTTCGAGGAAATCTTCATCCTGTAAATCTTGTTTGGAAACAAGTTTTTGTCCAAAACCCATGCTTTTTTTGCCAATGCGATTGCGGACAATTTCACTCATACCTATAAACGCACCTCCACAAACAAACAGGATATTCGTCGTGTCCACCTGCAAAAATTCCTGATGTGGATGTTTTCGCCCACCCTGCGGCGGAACACTGGCTGTGGTGCCTTCAATAATTTTCAATAGCGCCTGCTGCACTCCCTCGCCTGAAACATCCCGGGTGATGGATGGGTTTTCGGATTTACGTGAAATCTTATCCACCTCATCAATATAGATAATTCCGCGTTCTGCTTTTTCGACATCATAATCTGCACTTTGCAAAAGTTTGAGAATGATGTTCTCCACATCTTCTCCAACATAACCCGCCTCTGTCAGGGTAGTGGCATCCACAATCGTGAACGGCACATCAAGAATACGCGCCAGGGTTTGCGCCATGAGAGTTTTACCAGAACCGGTAGGACCTACCAATAGAACATTACTCTTTTGCAATTCGACATCATCCATTTCAAGGTTGGAGTCAATCCGCTTGAAATGATTGTGCACGGCAACGGAAAGGATTTTTTTACATCGCTCCTGATTGATGATGTATTGATCCAGGTGGCTGTATATCTCTTTTGGTTTCAGCAGGTGCTGAAAGTCTTCACCCTTCTCCTGAGCCCATTCTTCCACCATGATTTCGTTGCATAACTCGATGCATTCATCACAGATATATACGCTGGGCCCGGCAATGAGTTTTTTGACTTCTTCCTGACTCTTACCACAAAAAGAACAGCGGTAATTTCCATTGGTTGTGCTTTTCTTCGCCATAAATTCCTCGATTTTAGGATGGCTCTGATTTCAAATGGTTCCGTTAAAATCAGTTTTATTTTTTATCTTTTCCGTCTTTTTTTACTTCTTCACGGTTACTGATAACACTGTCTACCAAACCGTAGGTTTTGGCTTCTTCCCCGGTCATATAATGATCGCGTTCCGTATCTTTATTGACCTGACTGATATCTTTTCCCGAATGCTTTGCCAAAATTCCGTCTAAAATAGCTCGAATACGGGTGATTTCCTTGGCCTGGATCTCGATGTCGGTGTGTTGTCCCTGAAACCCGCCGCTGGGCTGATGAATCATGATCCTTGAATGCGGCAAAGCAAAACGCTTTTTAGGCGCACCGGACGCCAGCAACAAAGCTCCCATACTCGCTGCCTGACCTATGCAAATGGTTTGGACATCAGGTTTGATATATTGCATGGTATCGTATATAGCCATTCCGGAACTGACCTGACCCCCGGGACTGTTTATATACAGGTAGATGTCCTGATCCGGCTCATCCGACTCCAGGAACAACATCTGCGCAATAATAAGGTTGGCCATATGGTCTTCTATGGCTGAACCGATAAATATAATTCGATCTTTCAACAGTCGTGAATAAATGTCGTAAGATCGCTCTCCACGACTGGTTTGCTCTACAACAATGGGTACTAACTGGTTGTGAATGGAATTCATTTTTCTCTCTTGATTAGGACTCGGGTAAGATGAACCGCTTTCTGGAACCTTATAGGAATCAGAAAGGATTGTCGGCTTGTAAGTCATTTAGATATAATTAGATAACTAAAGACAGGTTGACTATTTATTATCAGCAATTAAATCTTTTCTGTCAACCATTACTTCCTTTACAGTTACCTTTTCGAGGGCGGAATTCAAGGTTTTATCCCTTTTCATGCGGCTATGTAAACGCGCGAGTACCCCGTTTTTTTCCCACTCCTTTTTCATCTGCGACAGGCTGCCACCTCCCCCCAGTAGCTGGGCCATGTTTTTCAACTCCTGATCCAACTCTTCAGGGGTGACCTCCAATTCGAGATCGCGGGAAAGTTGATCGAGAATCAATTCTTCTCGTAGGGCCTTTACGGCGGGCTCTTTGTACTTTTCCATCAACTCCGGTGTAACTTCTGTCCCATGACTGTGGTCATGATCGTCACCATGATCGTGATCATGCTGGGCACCTACCCCCTGTTTCTTGTTTGCCTGGTCAGACATGAACTTGACCTGCTCTTTTATTAAATTTTCAGGCAAATCTACCGGGTTTTGCTCGGTCAATTGCTCGGCAAGTTTCTTCTTAGTGGCCTTTAAAGCTTCTTTTCTTTCATAATCTTCCAACTCAACACGAACCTTCGCCTTCATGTCTTCAAGACTTTCATATTTTTTTTCAGTCTCCAGCTCTCGGGCAAAATCGTCATTCAGTTCGGGCAACTCCTGAACCTGGATTCCTTTTAGAGTGATATTGAAATCGACATCTTTTCCAGCAATTTCCTTATTATGGTAATCCTCAGGAACTTGCACTTTAATATCACGGTTGTCCCCGATCTCCATTCCAATCATCCCCTTATCCAATCCTTCGATGAGTTGCCCTCCACCCACCTGGATGATCTGGTCTTGGGCCTGCCCGCCTTCAAAGGGTTTGTCCCCCAGCATGCTTGTGAAATCGATTTTTATCAGGTCCTTTTCCTGGACGGGCCGGTCGGTGACCTCTACATTTTTTGCTTTCCTTTGACGGAAGGCCTCGATTGTTTGATCGACCTCTTCGTCAGTAATTTTGGGGATCTTCATCTCCATTTCGATCTTGGAATAATCCTGGATATCAACACTCGGCAATACCTCAACCGAAGCGGAAACGGAGATATCGGTGCCCTCTTCTGCATTGACCTCCAAAAGGTGGGGCTGTCCGATGGCCCGCAGATCCTTTTCTACGATGGCTTTGTTGAGTTCACTACTGATGAGGTTACTCAACACCTCTTTCTTCACATCCGGACCGAATTGTTTTTCCAAAAGGGAGGTGGGTACTTTGCCCTTTCGAAATCCCGGCACCTTTACTTCTCTTCCAAGTTTTTTGTAATACTTGTCTATTTCCCCTTTATAGTTCTTAAAGGGAATAACAAATTTAATTTTCTTGTTACACGAATCAACGTCTTCTATTTCAATTTCCATATTGCTATCAATCTTTATAAATTTTTATCAAAACTTCACAAAAAAAACCTATTTCCCTCACCCGGTAGGGTGCTGCTAGCCGCAGGGGCAAAACTGGAATCGCACGATTTTTTAAATCCCGTTCGCTCAAAAACTTGCTGGCCCCTTGCTTTTCCTGCCAGGGAATGCCGGTGGAGGGACTCGAACCCCCACGCCCGAAGGCACTAGTTCCTAAAACTAGCGTGTATACCAATTTCACCACACCGGCAACATGCTGGAGAAAATATATCACTTTATACGGGAATTGGTGGAAATAAAAGCCCCAGGGCTCGCTATATTAGAAAAGAAAAAATTAATCCGGTTTTGGGCTTATTTTACAATAGGAACTACTCTTCCCCCATTTCTGCCTGGAGTGAAGAAATTTCCTCTTGAAGAAGGTTGTAGTCTATTTCCAGTTTGTCACAGTACTTTCGCAGGAAGGAATGCATGATGAGGACACAATGCCACTCATCGAAAACCTCATCGCTTTTTTCACAAAACTTTTCGTACTCCGAGAAACCCTTTTCTATGGTTTCCATTAACTTGCCGAAGCTCGCAAGCTCATCCAATTCGGAATAGGTTGCATCCAGATCCTGTTCCCAGAAACTTTCGTCTGATTGTTTTGGATCAACAGAGGCCAGGTACTGGTCTTCTATGGCTTTAAAGTCCAATCCAATCTGCCTGCAATAACTGCGCAAATTGTTAAAGGCGACAAACAAACATTCATACCCGCCCATCTCGCTTTCTCCATCAGAACTGTATTCGGTAATGTCTTCATCTACCCAGTCAAACATCTGAAAGAATGCATCCAGGTTAGACTGTTCTTCCGGCAATGAATCTTCATTCATAATATTATTTTTCAATGATTCGAGGTTTTCTGTCTTTTGGAACCAAAACAGAGTCTGGCGGATAAAATCCTTTTGGAACCATCAGGTTGGGATAAATCCAGCTTCCTTTCCCGATCAAAGTGCCAGGACAAAGAACAGCATTACAACCCAGTTCGGCGTGGTCTCCAACAACAGCTCCCAACTTTTCCATTCCGGTTTTCCCCTCTCCTGATTCAAGAGGAATTTGGATGGGATGAATGAAACCTTCAACCTTTTCCTTTTCACTACGAAACTGCAGATTGGCCAGGCGGGAACCCGCACCCATATTCACATGGCAACCTAGGATACTGTCTCCAATATAATTGAAGTGCCCGGCTTCACTATGATCCATAAGAATACTGTTTTTGACTTCCGTAGCATGGCCGATCACACAACCTTCCCCAGAGAACACATTCCCGCGGATATAAGCCCCCTGCCGGATATCACAATTCTCACCAATGACAGCAGGGCCTTTAATTATTGCAGTGGGTTCCAATCGCGTTCCCGAACCAATGAAAATTTCAAAATCTTTTAAATAAACCGGCTGATCCAGGGTCATCCATTGTTGTACGAACACCCCCTTCTCCTTTGGGTCGAGACAAACACCTTCACCTAGGTTGGCCCCAGATTTATTTTCAAGTAAACTTTTTAACCTTGAACTGAGATCTTTCAAAGGGTCCCAAACCCGCTCACCCCCTGAAAACAGGGTTTGATAGGGCTCTCGATTCAAATCAGAAAAAAACTGGGAAAAGTCTCTCATGTTTAATTATTCACATACCATTTTCCAAGCGGGGTCAGGCAGAAACCCTCGTGCTTTAATTCTATGATTCCCTGTTTCTGCATTTCATTGACCAGCCTGGCTTTGGATTGTTTCTCGATTTTCAATTTTTTTTCGGTCAGGGCTTTTGAAGCTATTTGACTCAGGGCATGCAACTCCAACTTATATAAATGATGATCGCAGTTTTTCAAGGTGCTGAAAAGGATTTTTATCGCTTCCCGTCCCATTTGTTTTAAATTTGAGGCATCCGATTTACCGCCACGAAGATTGATACTTATTTTATTTTCCGTTCCTGAGTTTCTCACAAACACACCCGCTTTTCCTCCCGACAAGGAGATGTATAACATATCGGGATCTTCCGGAAATATCCGAGTCGCAACCTTATAATTTCTTTTCCTGGCAGCTCGGGTGAGAATTTGTTTTACCTTCTTCCAGACGGACGAATCTTTATAAAATAATTCCTGATGGATGTAATAAACATATAGTGTCCCCTTATAGCCTGGATTGAACGGACGGCTTATTTTTTGAAAATGTTTTTTCGTTGAAAGATTCAGATGCTCCGTTGCAACCAGAGTGTTTAAGGCACTTTTGAGTCCATTGCCTGAAAAAACAGAAAATGCTTTTCCATCCGAAGAAATAAATCTGGATTCGGTAATATTATGCCCTGTCTCCTCACTGCCAACTGCAAGAACAGGTTTAGAATCATTTCTTGCAAGATCTTTTTCTCCCAATATTTTTCGGAGCTTTTCCAGGGAAGCAATACTTGTAATACCCTTTTTCTTCAGCTTCTGTTTTTCGCGTAAGAATTCCTGTCTCTTTGACTTGGAAAGTCCTGAGTATTTTGCCTCCTGTTCCAATTGGCTTAAGATTATTTTCAGGAGTATCCACTTATCCCCCACCGCTGTCAGGTCGGGTTTTAATCCCATCTTCTCTGCGGTGGAAGCGGCATTAAGATCACTTTCAACCGTATTAATATATAAAGAGCCTTTATATTTTTCAGGGAATCGGGTTGCAAGGTGCCGGGCCTGTAAAATAGCGGTTTCATCGCCACTCAACACCCAGGCAAGGTCTTTAAACGGGTCGTATTCCAGCATAAAAAAACGATCGGCATCGGCATCGAAGATCGCCCCCACCACCCGTTTTTTTCCTTTTACAAGGGACGCCTTATTTTTTCGTCCCAATTCGAAAAGCTTTAAGACCGCTTTATGACGGCGGAAGAATCCGGAAGGTTTTTTAATTTCCTCTTTGGTAATTTGATCTCGTCCTTCAAGATCAGCCACTCCAGATAAAACGTTCACGTTGCCGCTCAAATTTGCATTTACCTCGATCACCTTTCCCATCCCGGCCTGCCTAAAAACTTTTTTTGCAATTCCTGTGAGCGACCCATTCGCAGGATCAACCACAAGCAAAATATTTTTAAAGTTTGTCGAACTATCGATCCAGGAATTTTCTGGAAATAAAGAAAACTCAGAGAAAATTTTAAGCGCATTATTTCTGCAATCGATTCGCTGTCCTTTTTTCGGCACTTTTTTTACCTGGGAATACTTTGTCCGCAAAATGAATTGGCTCAACGTCACATCATCCGCCGGCAACGGTTTCATTCCATGAAATGGAGAAAAAAGTTTTATTCCGTTCTGATCGTTGGGATTATGGGATGCGGTGATCATAACACCCGCATCTGCCTTTTGATGGAGCATGTAAAGAGGAACCAGTGGAGTCGGAACCACTCCAAGAGAAAGTGCATTAGCTCCTGCCTTGCGAATTCCATTGATAACAGCATCGATAAAAACTCCCGAAGGGTCTCTGGGGTCCCATCCGACCACCACATTTTTTACTGCATTTGATTTCGAGAGATTTTTTATATGGCAATAGGCATACAACTCCATAAACTGTTCTGTAATCCAGCTCTTTTCTAAAAAAACCTGCTGAGGTGTGAGCCCTTTGCATTCCGGAGAATCAGACCGTTTTGTCTCACGGCGTATACCATCGGTTCCCTGGAGCCTTTTTGATTCGGGTTTATCCATTTAAAAAAAGATTGTGGTTAAAAAAGCCAGATGAAGAATACCACATACCGGGAAAGTAATTTAGTGGGAGGCACTCTTGTAAGCAGAAGGGAAAAGGGGTAAGCTGTTTATTCTCAAAAATTTCTAAAATCAGCCAAACATAATTTTTTGGAATCCAGCGGGGGAAGAAGCTATGGCTTACAACGCTTTCGTTAAAAAAGACACGATTGATGCAATTATTCGGACTTCCGGGGAAAAAATAGAGGGGAAAATATTCAAGCTTCCCAACAACCGACTGCTGGATATGTTGAATACAGGGGATGAAAGCTTTATCCCGGTGATTGATGCCAAAGTTTATTGCCTGGTTACCGGGAATGTCTTGTTTGAATCAGAATTTTTGGCTGTAAACAAACAACATATTATCCTGATCGCGGATCATATTCTCGGAAAATAAAACTTTACCGGTAAAACGGACCCGGGTTTTGCCTGCTTTAGAAGCGGATTTTGGTTTGTTTCAACCATTCCTTCTCATCGAATTCCTGACTAAGGTATTCTTCGAAAAGCATCTCGTTCTCAGACAATAATTTTCCATCGACCCAGGGCAGGGTATTTTTACTTTCGGAAGTTTCCAAATCCTTTTTCTCCCTGATTTGCTCTTCTGATGTGAAATCAACTTTTTCACTTTCTTCCACTTCAAGAAAATCTCTTTTGAGCTGTGAAAGCTCTTCCACAGTAACGTCTTTGGTGTCTTTCACGATCTTGTCAACAAGTCTATCCACCTCCAGCACAAGATTATACTCGCTGACATAACCCAGAAGCCCTAGAGCCTGCAACTGCTTTATAGACGACTTTACTTCGGGAGATTTCAGGATGGCTCTGTTGATTTCTGTCCACAGGTATTCTGCAAACTTTTTTTTCTTATCATTCTCGAAGGACATGGTCTTTCCTTTCCATTTTGTTTGACAAGGAAAGTATAGACTTCTCGCATTACATAATTGTCAAGCGAATGTAACGAATGGGTTAAAGGTGGTTTGGCTTGAAAAAAAGGGACTTAGAGGGGGGATTTAGGGGAATTTTTATAAATTTGGATCGTGGAACCGCTCTTTCAGAACATCTACCGGACTTTTGTACTTATTACAAGCAATCACGGAACTCATCGGAGAGGAAGTCTGATTTTCAATATTGAGTTTTTCTGCCAATACGGGGTCCGCCCCACAATCAGGCCTTTCGTGGGAACAGAAATCGCACATATTCAGAATAATCATGGAATTGCCGTCGGCCAATTTTTTCCCTCGTAAATATTGAAAAATTGAAGACACGGTCCTCGAAACCTATTTGGTTATGAATTTTTATCTTAGAGGGTCCCCACTCTTTTGTAAAATGTTTTAAAGGCCAAATTCCTCTGAAATTTTGCATATCCCATCCTCATTTATCAAAATTTTGACAGTTATTGGAAAATTATTCCAGATTGACACCGATCCATAGAAATCCCCGCCCCTTACAAACCTAAAAACACCTTTATTTACAACACTTTAAATCCGTTCCCACATTCCCGGTCCTTTGGCATAGTCCTTGCTCTAGATTTATGCGAATCAGTACGCCTGAAATACTTGTAATTAAAGGGTTAAAGTCACTTGGGACTTTTTTCAAAAATATATGGTTTCTTTGCAGAATTTTTAGCTGAAATTTGCCGGCTCAATAACTTGCGCAAAAGCACTGATATTTGGGAGGTAATCGTCAAGAACCCCCTATACCAAAGTCGGGACTTGTGGAACCGCAAGCCCTTTATTTACGGTAATTCAAGGGTTTTTCATCGACCCTGTTTGAGCTCAACTTCGGCTCTTTTTTTCCGCAAAGATGAATAAGGTGGTGGATTTGGTAACAGCTAATTTAAAAAACAAAATTCTTATTGCAGTGGCCTTTTGGCTAATTTTCTGCAATTCCCAAGTTTTGCCCTGTTTTGCCCAGATTACTCCGCAAGGCAGAGACCAGACTTATAAGCAAGCCTCTCCCCTCCGATTCGAAGACCGTTTCAAGAAACAACCCAAACCTAAGGCACAGAAAGTACCGGTGAGGGAAGACAACCTGAAACCCATGTTCCCGGCGGAATTGCGAAAGGTTAAATTCATCCTCCGAAAAATGGTGATCAAGGGGTCCACCATTTATGGGAAACGAAGATTTTCAAAACTTTTCAAGAAATACATGCGCAAAAAGATTTCTCTTGGTCATGTATATGACATTGCCCAGACCATAACGAATATGTACAGGAATGACGGATACATTCTGAGTAAGGCAGTTGTTCCTCCCCAACAAATTGACCGGGGAATCATTCGCATCGATATCATTGAAGGGTTTGTGGATAAAGTAAATGTCGAGGGAGATGTTCCCGGCCCCAGAAACCTCCTCAACAGGTACCGCAAGAAACTTTTAAATTCAAAACCCCTCCGGTCCAAAGACCTCGAACGTTATCTGCTGTTGGTTGATGATTTACCGGGATTGTCTGTGAAGTCTGTTCTAACTCCATCCAAAGAACAACCCGGGGCAACTGATCTCACCTTGATCCTTGCCAGCAAAAAGTTTGATGGGGGAATGAGTGTCGATAATCGGGGCTCAAAGTTCAATGGACCCATTCAGTTTTCTGCGAATGCAAGAACAAACTCGCTGCTGAAGCTTTATGAGCGAATTGGATTTCAGGGAGTGGTAACAAAAGACACGGATGAACTTCAGTTCTTCAGCGGGTTTTATGAGATGCCCATATCCTCCGAGGGAACCAAATTGTATTTTTCCGGCTCCACAAGCAAATCCCAACCTGGGTCCGACCTGGAGCAGTTTGATGTAATCGGGGACAGCACCACTTTCACATTAAGAGTGACGCACCCCTTCATCCGATCAAGATCTGAAAACCTGAATGCAATTTTCGGTTTCACAAGCAGAAATTCCACCACCGAATTTTTAGGGGACATAGATTCAAAAGATAATTTGCGGGTCGCCAACCTGGGCTTGTCATACGATTTTGTTGACAGCTATAAGGGGGTCAATCTTTTCAGCTTTAACTGGAGTCAGGGGTTTGAGTTTCTAGGTGCAAGTGATTCCGGCTCTCCAAAACTTTCCCGACCCGAAGGTAGAAGCGCCTTTACAAAATTTTCAGGTGAAGCTCTCCGACTGCAACAACTCGCCCCTTCATGGATGCTGCTGGGTGCCATGTCCTGGCAATACTCGCTGGAAAAACTTTTAGCGCCGGAAGAGTTTGGAGTCGGTGGTTCGCAGTTCGGCCGTGCTTTTGATTCTTCTGAAATAACCGGGGACCATGGAATCGCTTTTAAACTTGAATTACAAAAAGCCTTTCAAATTAACAAATCTTTCATCAAGGATATTCAAGCCTACACCTTTTTCGATTACGGAACGGTTTGGAACCGTCTGGAAACTACACAAGGTGCCACAAAGCAGGATCTCAGTTCCATTGGATTGGGAGTCCGGTTCAATGTAACGGACCACTTTTCCGGGTATTTGGAATGGGATAAACCCCTCAACCAGGATGTTTCGTCTGAGGGAAATAAAGATGGACGAGTGTTTTTCAACTTGTCAGCGCATTTTTAAGGTTGCAAATGAACGTTTTTAAAATGAACCAGATTGCATTTGGCCGGACAACTCCCGGAGAGAATACTGCAATACCTGCTTCCAGCAGACCGTTGCCTTCGCATCCGAGACAGGTATTCCAGCTTTCCCGCAAGCCGGGCAACTGGTCCATCTTTCTGGTTTCATTTTTGACTTATTTGGTGGGAATTTTCCCATCCATGGTTTTTGCGCTCCCTTCGGACCCCACCATTCAATCCGGCACGGTCACTATTGATACGGTCACGCCGGATAAAATGAATGTTTACCAGAGCACCAATAAAGCCATCATCGACTGGAACAGTTTCAACATCGACACCCATGAGCATGTTGACTTTCAGTTGTCACAGGGAGGGGTCACCCTAAACCGGATTACCGGCAACGACCCTTCACAAATTTTGGGGAAACTCACTTCCAACGGCGATCTCTGGGTGGTTAATCCCAACGGAGTTATCTTTGGCAACAATGCCCAAGTGGATGTGCGCGGTTTGGTGGCAACGACCAGCAACATTACAAATTCAAATTTTCTGAGTGATAACTATAAGTTTGATATCCCTGCCAGCTTTTCTAATTCTATTGTCAACCAGGGAACGATAACCGCCGCAGAAGGTGGACTGGTAGCACTGGTTGCACCCGGGGTTCAAAATATGGGCGTAATCAATGCCCGACTGGGAAAAGTGAGTTTGGCTTCCGGTAAAACTTTTACTCTCGATCTATATGGCGACCAATTAATCAATCTTGGCGTGGACAGCAAAGTAGTAAACCAGGTCACGGGAATGGACGGTGAGGTTTTATCTTCACTGGTTTCAAACAGCGGTAACATTTTTGCGGATGGGGGTGTGGTGCGACTGGATGTTAATGCCGCCCAGGACATTGTCGATCACGTCATCAATATGGATGGTGTGATTCAGGCACGATCTGTCGTTGAAAAAAATGGAAAAATAATTTTAATGGGGGGTGAGGAAGGGCAGGTCCATGTCTCGGGTACGCTTGATGCATCGGGTTATGGTACCGGAGAAACGGGGGGTGAAATCAATGTCCTCGGTCACCTGGTGGGTTTATACGGAACAGGTTTTATAGATGTTTCGGGTGACTCCGGAGGTGGAACCTTGTTGTTTGGCGGCGACTATCAGGGCAAGGGAACCGTACCCAATGCTTGGGAAACCTATATCGGACCCGACACTCATATTTTTGCCGATGCAGTAAATTATGGTGATGGAGGCCGAACCATTTTCTGGGCAGATCGGCGGATGCACTTCCAGGGAATCGTAAAAGGACGCGGGGGAAAATATTTCGGGGATGGTGGATTCGTAGAGGTTTCTGGAAAAGAAGAATTATATTTTGATGGCTCCGTAGACACCTCGGCAGCAAATGGAAAAACAGGAACCTTGCTTCTTGACCCCGACACGATTACCGTTGCAAACGGCTCAGGAGCCACCACTGCCAGTGGTGCTGCTACCTTCACCACCATTTATGAAAACACTTTGGAATCGGTAGCGGCCACCAACAACATCATTCTCCAGGCAGACAATGAAATCATCATTGCGGATTTATCAGACAATAATCTTAACTTAAAGCAGGGCAATGGCAATACAGTTACCTTCCAGACACTAAAAAATTCTATCAGCAGGGACAGCAACTCAAACATAACATCCTCTACCGGAGCCATTCGATTTCTGGACTCCAACGACACCATCACCACTCAGGGAGGTGACATCATCTTTCTGGCGAAGGGAGATCTCACAATTGCAAATCTGGTTTCTAATGGTGGAGATATTTCAATAACCGGAAGAACCTTAAACCTGGTGGGCACCATTAATAGTGGCACCGGAAACGTGACCATTGGATCGGATACAGATATATTTTTAGGGGGAAGTGCGTTGACAGGGTGTGGTGTTGGTTTTGCCAACCTGTGCGACATGTCCATTGTTCAATCTGAATTGAATAATATCAGCGGGAACAAACTCACCATCGGGGGAACTTTGAACGGCGATATCACCGTAGATGGGGTGACTCTTACTTCCTTTTCCGATGGTGTTGTCCTGGATGTAAATACCCATGTTTCCGGTTCTGAGGGTGCCATCGTTTTCAAGGCTGACTCTTCGTTCTCCTCACTGGAAGCAAAAGCTGTGAATGGAATCAATGTAAATTCCAATATTACCACTACCACAGGAGCCCTTAGCCTGAATGGTGACTCGGATAGCGGTGTCGATTCCATTGATCCCAAAGATAATATCACCTTTGCAAGCGGAGTTTCTTTAACAAGCGCCTCTTCAATAAGCTTGAGTGCCATAACTGGTGGAATGCAAGCTACTGCCGGATTGACTTTGAATGCACCCACCAGCATCACAACGACAGGTAACTTAACAGCCGCCGGAGCTGTTTCGTTGACGGCAAACTCCGGAATAAATTTGAATGGGGGCATTACAACTTCTTCCGGAAACTTAACCATCAACGCAAATTCTTCCACATTGGCATTGGGCAGTGGAATTACCCTGAGCTCGGCCGGTGCTTTGTCGCTTAGCGCGGGCAACACCACCTCTGCAGGAGCACTGATTCTTACTTCTACAGGTTCCACCATCAATGTAGACAACGCCCTGGTATCTCAAGGCGCCGTCACCATGACTGCAAACAGCGGCCTGACTCTTGGTGATAGCACCTTAACCGCAACCGGGAACATTAATCTTCAGGGAGGAACCTCTTTAACCCTGGCAAGTGGCATGAACATTTCTGGAGCCAACATTACACTGGCCGGCTCCACAATTAGTGTCAACAGTGGTTCGCTCACCCTGAATTCAACTGGAAGCATTACCGCAAGTAATTCCATTTCTTCGGTAACCTCTGCGAGTTTGACCGCAACCTCAGGAATTACTATGGCCGGCCTTTCTGCAAATGGAACAGTGGGACTAAATTCGGGAACGGGCACCACCACCATATCCGGCGCTCTATCCACTACCAGTAATGCTCTTACCATTACTGCCGGGGATTTGAGTTTAACCGGTTCCATTAACACGGGCACCAGTTCCACCACCATCAGTGTTGCGAATAGCGGAAGTTTGGGGCTGGGATTTACCTCCGGGTTTTCGGGAATGAATATCAGTAATGCGGAGCTGGCTTTAATCACCGGAGATCTCAACCTGGTCAATGGCAGCATTACCGTTGAATCCGGAACCTCTGTAAACCTTACCGGCAAACTGGTTTTAGGACAAAGCGGTGGAACCATTACAGGTAACGGAGCCATGACTATAGCTGCCACTAACGGGCTTGCTATTGATAGCAGCATCACCGCAACAGGAAGTATTTCGCTGGATGGTGATTCGAACAATTCCAATGAAACCGGAGATGGAATCACTCTCGGCTCGGGTGTCTCGCTTACCTCTTCAGAGGGATCGATTACGTTGGATGCTACTAACGGTGGAATCACAGCACCAGGAGCGGTCACTTTAGATGCTGCAAGCACCATCACTTTAAATGATGATTTTACTGCATCGGGGGCTATACAAATTAAATCAAATGGGCTGACGATTGGTGGCTCGACTCTTAGTAGTGGCACTGCTTCCACTACCATTCTTACCTCTACCGCAGGAACTACGATTGGATTATGTGGTGCAACGTGTTCGGGAAGCTTTGGCTTTAGTCTGACCTCCACTGAATTTGCAAAAATTACTGCCGGCAGCCTTATTATAGGAGATAGCAGCAATGGAGACATTACAGTAGAAGGGGTCACCACAAGTATAGCAACCGTGACTCTAAACGCTACCAACTCTGCTGGTCGATCAGTAACCTTCAATACCGGGACTTCAAACTTCCAGGGCCTCACAGTCAATGCAAGTAACGGAGTCCTCCTTTCATCCGGGGTCACCACACAAGGAACTACCAGTTTCAATTCGGATACCGATGCTGAAACAAACATTGGGGGCGACTTCACACTGGCTGCGAGCCAAACTCTCAATACCACAAGCAACTCACTATCTATAACCGCAAATGATATAGCTTTAGGCGCAGGAAGCTCTATTAACTCGGGAACAGCAGGTACAACTTTATTAGCGGCCAAGTCAGGAAGAACCATTGGGCTAGGTTCAGGCACAGGTGATTTCTCATTGTCCGATACAGAACTTGGCCTGATCACTGCCGCAAGTCTCACTGTAGGAAACAGTTCGAACGGAACGATTACCCTGGCAGGGGTGACATCTTTAACAACCCCTTTAACCCTTAACGCAACCAGCTCAGGTAGTGCCATTAACTTTACAACTACTGCTTCAACGGGACTGGGCGACCTGAACCTCAACGCAGGAACCGGAGGGGTTGATTTTGGAGTCGATGTATCCTCCACAGGTTCTCTGACTATTAACTCTGATGGCACCATTGGAGGGGCCGGAATTTTAACGGTTGGTGGGACAGCCAGTCTCAACACAACTGGAAGCAGTAATGCAACTGTTACAAGTAATAGCGCTCTTACATTAGGTGCGTCCACAGTTGGAGGAAGTTTGCAGGTAACCACTGGCGGAGATAATTCGCTCAATGTTAACGGAGCCCTGCAAGTCAGCGGCAATACTACCCTTCTTGCCGATGATGATATTACTTTCACTGCATCAGGTGACATCACCACCACTTCTGGAAATATTATCGTAACCGCAGATAATGATTCGGATAACAACGGAAGCGGCGGCGCTATCACTATGGATCAGGGAGCAACATTCAGCACAAACACAGGAACCCACGCTTTATCAGCAGATGAAGATATTACTTTAGGTTTAATTACCACCGGCAATTCTTCAGACACCTCGATTACCTTAACCTCAACCAGTGGAGGCGTTCGCGACGGTGATACTGGCAGCCTGGATATCAGTACAAGTGGAAGACTGGTAGCGGACCTGGTAACGGGATTCGGAACCTCCAGCAATGCCATAGAAACAAATTTAACCTCGGTGGATATCGATAACACCGGGACAGGTGACATTAATATTTTTGAATCAAATGAAATCAATATCTTCAAAATCAACCAAACAGGAACAGGAAACATCACCGTCTCCTTCATTCGGGAAGCTACCAACCAGCAAAATGCAACGGCGGCTACGGGTTCAGTTAAATTTACCCGCCGAGACACAGAATTTTTACCGGTTGGCGACAAAACATTAGGGGATCGTGCTGATGAAACTACGGTACAGTTGTTTCCCAGATTCGAAATTCCCGAACCCACTTACCTTGAGGTCGATCCAGCCCGGGCAGTCTCAATAGATCTCCCTCCTCTTGATTTATTTAGCGAAGCAAAACTTCTGGTGGAAGTGGATGAAAAAACAGCGGTCTACTTTGATGGTCTGGAAAAACTTGAAAATGTCTGGGAAGGAACAGGAATTGAAAATACCCAAATCGCCCAGAGAAAACGATCTGAAAGGAAAGTTTTTACACGACGGCCCGAAACTACATTCGAAGAAGAACAGATTGCTGATATTTCATTTAGAAAATCTCCCCAAGATTCCTTTAGCACTTCTGAAGAAGATTCTGGAAGGGAAAAAGCCTCTTACCAATCCACCCCAAGAGTTCGGAGAAAATCCAGAGCTCCCAAACCTTTATTCAGCATGAGCAAAGCTGGCCCTTTTGGTTTTCTACCCTGAACCCTGAATTGAAAAGTATTCCTGATTGGCCATATAGTCTGCATCAATAACTGAAATTTTTCCGTGCTCTGCGGTATCTACTGTTTTTTGAAGGAGAGAATCGAAATGCCCGCCGGTTTCGGGTTGGCCAACAAGCTCCAGCAATCGTGTTTCAATGGGATCTCTTTTTAAAAGCTTCAACGTTGCTTCATCCGGCCTCAAGTCAGGGTCGAGATTTTCAAGTGCGACCAGTGGCTCCTCCCCTTCTGCCATACGTTGTTTGATGGCTTCTTCAATGGATTCCTTCCTTCCCATATGCCGTTTATGTGGAAAATCCGCCTGGGAAAAAATCATGAAATCAAGATTCGGCCAGTAATTATTTATGAAATCATCGAAATCGACTTCAACACCATTACTGAGGTGAATGTCCCTCGACTGCTCGGGCTTGTCACGGACAAGGCTGTTGTATACCTGAATAATGTTGTGGACCGAATCATATAATACCGTCCAATGGTAACTATTGGCAGTTTCATGGGTGCGAAAAGAGTCCATCGATTTAATAAGAGTCACCAAAGTGAAATGCATATCCTCCATTCTTAAAAATGCAGATGCCCACGGAAACCTTTGACGATACCATTGGTCCAAGTCTGAGGGATACTCCTGCCGGTTACTATCTGCAGGAGGCTGGTAGTCGTTATCAATAAAATTTAAGATGTCGTCGACTTCCTTATAAGCCAGATCTAATCCGGCCCGGACCACGGTATACGGGAAAAGCTTCCTTTGATATTCCATATAACTTTTTATTTCAGGAAGTTTGTCTTCCAACGCATGAATATGGTCTCTTTGACCAATGTCCTTGGAAAAAATCAGCACGGGTTATCTCTTTTTAGGGGAAAAATTATTTCTTTGAGGGATCGAAACGCTGGGAAAACATTTTCAGTATATTCTGTTTTTCTTCTTCGCTCATTGATTCTACGGTTTTGCGAATTTCCTGCATTTGCTCCGGGGTCATCTTCCCCATCGCATCCTTCGCGGCATCCTGAAATCCTTTTAAATTACTTGCTGCACCTTTGACCCACGAAAAATCATCCTTAGTGGATTCATCCGGGGGTTTGAAATCAATTTTCTCCCGCGAACGAAATTCCACATGGTTGCCAATGATCTTTCCAAAAATTTGTTGATCCTGCAAATTATCCAACACATCAGACAGGTTCGTTCCATAGTTTTTGCAGGCATCGTAAACCGGCTTGAACGGCAACCGAACTATTTTTTCAGGAAACCCATTCTTTCGAATGGAATGCTTGATACTTTCTTCTGCTTGATTAGGCTCTGTCATATCTCAATAGCGTTTGATAATGTCCTAAAATTAAACTATTCAACTCTGGCGGTCAGGGTTGATATCTATTGTAGTATAATCTTCAATACAATTGGCACTATAAATATCCGAAAGTTTTTCAGAAATTAGAAAAATAATGCCCGCACAAAAAAACAAACCCCCGACTTCATTGAAAAAATCCAAATCAAAGGGTGGAAATCAAAATTCATCCACAAAAATCAGGGTGGCTCTGGCACAAATGAACTCGGTGGTGGGAGATTTTAATTCCAACAACGAAAAAATCAAACAACAAATAAAGCAGGCTAAAAAACGGGGAGCGGATGTGGTTCTTTTCCCTGAACTCGCCGTCACCGGATATCCTCCTGAAGATTTGCTGCTAAAAAAAAGCTTTTTAACCAAAAGTCACCAATCCCTGAAAAAAATTCTTCCCCATTCGAACGGACTGACAGTCCTTATTGGATTTGCAGAACAAAAAGGTAAAGAGGTATATAATTCTGCCGCCCTGCTTTGCGATGGCAAACACATCACAACCTACCGAAAAATGCTCCTTCCCAATTATGGCGTGTTCGATGAAAAAAGATACTTCCATGAAGGAAATTCACCAGTCCGGTTCACATTAAAAGGGGCAACGCTGGGGATCACCATCTGTGAAGATATTTGGGAGGAATCGGGTCCGGGGAAAGCTTTGTGCAAACAAGGAAATGTTGATTTGCTGTTAAACATTTCATCCTCTCCCTTCCACAAGGGAAAAGGAACCACGCGTAAGAAAATGATCCAGCAACGCGCGCGAAGTTACAAAACACATATTGCTTATGTCAATCTCGTAGGAGGACAGGATGAACTCGTATTTGACGGTCAAAGCATGGTGGTTTCACCAGAAGGAAAAATAACAGCTCAGGGAAACTCATTTACTGAAGAAATGGTTTTCTCTGACATCATTATTACCCCCAAACTTCAAAAGAAATTACCTGCAAAATCAAACATCCTTTCATTTAAGGTTCCTGCAAGTTTATCAAAGCAGAAAGAATATCCTGTACTTCCTCCTGCAACCTATAACAAAAAATCAGAGGTGGAAGAGATTTTCTCAGCGTTGGTTCTGGGCACACGAGATTATATTTGTAAGAATGGATTTTCAAAAGTGGCTTTGGGATTGAGTGGTGGAATCGATTCCGCATTAACCGCTGTAATTGCTGCTAAAGCTTTAGGACCAGAGAATGTAGTTGGAGTATTGATGCCCTCGCCCTACTCTTCTGACGGCAGTGTTGAAGATTCGATAAAACTGGCAAAGAACCTTGGCATTGAAACGTTGACCCTGCCAATCGAAAAAGCCATGAAGGCCTACGATCAAATTCTCGCAAAAGAATTCAAAGGGACGGATCCGGGTTTGGCGGAAGAAAACCTGCAGGCAAGGATACGCGGCAACCTCCTCATGGCCCTTTCCAATAAAAAAGGATGGATCGTTCTTACAACAGGAAACAAAAGCGAATTCAGTGTCGGCTACTGCACCCTCTATGGAGATATGGCAGGCGGATTCGCCGTCATTAAAGATGTCCCCAAAGTCTGGGTCTATAAAATTTCCAAATGGATCAATACAGAAAAAGAAATCATCCCGAAAACTATTATCACGAAAGAACCCTCGGCAGAACTGAGGCCCGACCAGAGGGATACCGACTCGTTGCCTCCCTATGATTTACTCGATCCGATCTTGTTAAAATATATTGAAGAAGATAAATCAGTAGAAGAGATAAAAGTTAAAGGATTGTCGAAGGCAGATATCAAAAGAGTGGCAAAACTGGTGGATGTGAGTGAGTACAAACGCCGGCAGGGTCCACCGGGAGTGAAGATCACCCCCAAAGCTTTTGGCAAAGACCGACGCCTTCCCATTACGAATAGATGTAAAGGATAATTTAAAAAAATGTTTGTTATTCGCTATCCCCGCCAGAGGATTTGCCTGCCCCGTTATGGGGTGGTAGAATTGCCCATCAAATAAAAATCAATCTCGTTTCGGGTTATTATATTCAGGGGGACATATTATGAAAAAAATTGGTGTGGTCTTATCAGGATGCGGCGTGTTTGACGGCGCGGAAATTCATGAATCGGTAATCACTCTTCTGGCAATCGACCGGGCCGGTGCCGAGGCGGTTTGCATGGCTCCCAATGTCGATCAGATGCATGTGGTTAACCACCTGACCGGAGAAGAGGCTCAGGGCGAAAAAAGAAACGTGCTGGTAGAAGCTGCACGTATCGCCCGGGGCGAAATAAAAGATATCAGCACCATTAAGGCAGATGATATTGACGCTTTGGTATTCCCCGGTGGATTCGGTGCCGCCAAAAACCTCTCCAGCTTTGCGGTGAAAGGGGAAAACTGTGATGTGCACCCGGAAGTGATGCGCCTGGTCAAAGAGTTTGCTGCAAAACAAAAACCACAGGCCGCGCTCTGTATTGCACCGGCGATGATGGCAAAAATCTACGAAAGCGAAACCGCCAAGCCCACCTTGACCATCGGCAACGATAAGGAATGCAGCGGAAAAATTGAAACCATGGGCAGCCAGCATCAGGAATGTGCGGCAACGGATTTTGTGACCGATGAAGCCAATAAAATCGTTTCCACTCCCGCTTATATGACCGGACAAAGCATTTCGGAAGTCGCAGAAGGCATCGAAAAAACGATCAATAAACTGGTCGGTATGATTTAGGGATTTCCGGCCTCCCCGGCTGGATTTCAAATTTTCTTCAAAAAGGGGCGTTTTTTCGCCCCTTTTCCACCTTTCAAAGCCCTCTTTCTTCTTATAATTAAAGGATTTTCCCGTTTTTCCCGTAAAGAAAGATTGGACCCTTGTATATAATAGAACCAAGTAGTGATTCAGGGCCGAAAATTAACACTACTTTACCTTTCCTCAAAAAGGCATGAAGCCAAATGGGCGAATTTAAGAAAAAATTATTGATCACTGGCGGTGCGGGATTCATTGGTAGTAACTTCATTAATTATGTTCACCGATGCTATCCCGATTACAAAATCCTGCTTCTCGATGCTCTGACCTATGCCGGAAATCTGGACAATATCTCTTCCTCATTAAAATCCAATTGTCATTTTGATTTTTTTCACGGCAATGTCACCCACCCGGACATTGTTAACAAACTGGTTTCAGAAGCGGATATTGTCGTCCACTTTGCTGCTGAATCCCATGTAACCAAATCAATTTACGACAACGCTATCTTTTTTGAGACCGATGTCATTGGCACCCAGGTAGTCGCCAATGCTGTGGTAAATAATCCCGTAGAATTGTTTGTCCATATTTCCTCTTCGGAAGTTTATGGAACGGCTTTGACCGACCCGATGGATGAAGAGCATCCATTGAATCCTATGAGTCCTTACGCAGCGGCAAAAGCGGGTGCGGATCGGCTGGTTTATTCCTATATGAAGACTTACGATTTACCAGCGGTGATTGTAAGACCTTTCAACAACTACGGACCCTGTCAGCATTTGGAAAAAGCGATTCCAAACTTTATTGTCAGCGCATTGCAGGACAAACCGGTCACGATTCATGGTAACGGCAACAGTTCCCGGGATTGGATGTATGTCGAAGACACCTGTCAGGCTCTGGATAAAATTTTGCATGTAGACCGGGAAAAAGTTATCGGCCAGGTGATCAATTTAGGAACCGGTACAGATACCAGCGTGATTGATATCGGAAAAAAAGTTTTGGAAAAACTGGGCAAACCTGAAAGCCTGATCAAATTTATCGATGATCGGCCCGGACAGGTTTCAAGACATATTTCTTCCGTTGACAAGTCCAAAGAAATTCTGGATTGGCAGGCACAGGTCAATCTGAATGAAGGCATGGAAAAGACCATTGATTTTTATAAAAACAATCGCCAATGGTGGGAACGATTTATCTGGATGAAAGAACTTTGGGGAACTTAACTCCAAAAACAGGAACTGAATCTATGCGTGTGGCTATTCTTCAACCCTCCTATTTACCCTGGCTGGGTTTTTTCGAACAAATGCATCGCTCTGATAAATTTGTTTTATACGATGATGTTCAGTTCACCCGCCGCGACTGGAGAAATAGAAACCGGGTGCGGGTGAGAGAAGGTTCAGTCTGGTTGACCGTCCCCATCATCCAAAAAAATAAATTTGAGCAGAGTCTACTCGATACCCAAATTGACAATTCGACTTCATGGAATCGCAAACATCTGGAAACCATTCGATGCCATTACTCCAAAGCTCCTTATTTCGATTCGTATTTCCCATGGTGCGAGGAAATTTACAACCGCGAATGGAATTTTTTATTAGATCTTTCTTTAGAAACGATTCAATATTTAAAAGGCCAATTAAAAATAGAAACCCCTCTTCTTCGATCTTCCGAGCTGGGAGTCAAGGGAAACAAGACCGAAAGACTGATAGGCATTTGCAAACAACTGAGAGCAACCCATTATTTGAGTGGTGATTCCGCCAAAAACTATATTTCAGAAGAAGAGTTTTCCAATGAGAACATTACCCTGGAATATCAGGAATACCAGCATCCACAATATCCGCAACGCTATGAGGGGTTTGTTCCTTTCATGTCGGCATTGGATTTATTATTCAATTGCGGAGATAAAAGTCTGGGCATATTAAAACAAACAGAATCCAGCTGTGCTCAATAAAAATGAATTTTAAATTCTTACAAAAAATATTACCGCGACTGTATTCTTTTCTTCCGTTCTATTTTTCGCCTGAAAAATCATTACCCCCTTTCCAGGCATTCTTTGAAGTGACCTATCGTTGCAATTTGCGTTGCGACATGTGCCATTATCTTGAAATCATCGACGAAACCGAAACCAATAAAACATATAAAAATGAAATGTCGGCGGAAGAAGTTAAGAAAGCCATTTCTAAGTTGCCACGGTTTTCTTTGATAACATTTACCGGTGGCGAAGCGTTTATGAAAAGTGACTTCATGGAAATTCTGGAGTTCGCAACCCAACGGCATAAAGTTCACATCATAACCAATGGAACCACCCTTAGCGAAAAAGTGGTGGAAGATTTGATGCGCTTGCGGCTCAAGTCGGTTTGGGGATGCGGATTATTTTATATGGGAGTTTCCATTGAAGGAAACGAAAAACTCCATGACGCCATCACCACCATTCCCGGTTCATTCAATAAAACCAAACAGGGATTGCAAAGACTGGTCGCCCGAAAAAAAGAATTAAAATCAAAGTTTCCCCTCATTCACCTGACCTGTGTGATCAACAGGGAAAACGTGATGGACCTTGTACCTCTATATGAATATGCCAACAAACTGGAGGTGAGTGTCTGCAATTTCGTTGTGAGCAGCCCCGCAACTTACTGGCACGGGAAAGATTATGACCAGGACCACCATTTGGAAAAACCAACAAAACCGGTGGAAGAAATTGATTCCGAAATATTGCGCGGCCAGTTAAAGCAGCTTGAAATTTTGAGCTCCGAGTTTAAAACCAAATTAAGGTTTTCTCCAAACTATATAACCCTTGATGAAATTGTTCGTTACTATTCCAATAAAAGTTCCTATAAGGATTACCGCTGTTATATCCCCTGGGCAAAGGTGGCATTTTCTGCCTATGGCGATGTATTCAGCTGCCCTCATTACAGGGTAGGAAATTTAAACAATGGGAGTGGACCCATAGCGTGGAATTCAGATCGAATCAAAGAGTTTCGCAACAAATTAAAATCAGAGGGCATTTTCCCCGGATGTTTGGGATGTTGCCAGTCGGAGTACATTGGCCGGGCCACGCCCGTTGGAAGCAAAGAAAAAACAAACTAGCAGGGCAACCTTGAATCGAAGTTAAGATTTAGCCTCATCACGAATAATATGGACACTCAAGTAGAAATTTCAATCGTAGTTCCCGTTTTCAACGAAGTGGACTTAATAGAGGAGCTGCTATCGAGGCTCAATAGCGTTTGTGAAGGACTCAATCGAACCTACGAAATTGTTATAGTCGATGATGGCAGCACGGATGGATCTTATGAAAAATTAAAGAGGTTACAGTCCAGCAACAACGCACTTCGAATCGTAAAGTTTACCCGGAACTTTGGTCAACAAGCCGCAGTGCTTGCAGGGTTCAGAGTCAGCAAGGGGGATATCATTGTCCAATTGGATTCTGATTTACAAAATCCTCCAGAGGAAATTCCCAAGCTCCTTGAAGCCATGACCGGGGAGATTGATCTGGTTACCACCACACACCGAAAGCGAAGGGACAGTCCGCTTCGCGTCATGGGGTCTCAGGGTCTTTTAAAAATAGGACAATTGCTTTTCGGCAGTTCGGTTAAATTAAATTTAAGTTCGTTTCGTGCACTTCGCCGTAGTGTGGTTGAAAAAATTGAAGCCTGTAAAGATCGCTCCCGATATATGGCCGTTCTTATGAGTTGGATGGGCTTGCCCACCGTAGAGATAGAAGTCGAACACCATGAAAGGAAAAAAGGAAATACCAAGTACAGTTTTTTAAACCTTTTAAAACTGTCCTGGGATTTAATAACAGGCTATTCCAGCTTCCCTTTACGCATGGTAACGTATATGGGAATGTTTGGTGCATTACTTGGATTTTTAATGATGACATTCCTTCTTTATCAAAGAATCGTAAATGGAATTCTCATTGAAGGTTTTGTTGTATTGACTGCTGTTTTTGCCTTTTTTGCAGGAGTTCAATTATTGTCCATTGGCTTTTTGGGAGAATATCTTGGAAGGGTACATCATCAAATTCAAGAGCGCCCAGCCTATATTGTTGAAAAGGTGATCGAATAATGGAAGTCAAGCCACTCACATCGTTAATCGTTGAACCCACCAACACCTGTAATTTGCGTTGCTCCTTTTGCTTTGTAACAGAAGGGATGACACGGGATGAAGGTTTTCTCGACCTCGAATTGTTCAAAAAGATAATCGATGACACTCCTGACCTCGAACATCTTTGCATGCACAATTGGGGAGAACCACTTCTGCATAAAGATATCTTTCAAATGTTCGACTATGCGCATCAATCCGGCGTTAAGTATATCGTCATGAACACCAACGGCACTCTTTTAACGGACAAAATCATTGAAAAAATAGTTGCAAGCCCTCTTAACATCATCCGGTTTTCCATTGATGGATCAGCTGAAACTTTTAAGAAAATCCGTGGGGTCGAGCTTGAAAAAATTGAAAAAAATATTTTGAAACTGAAAGAAGCAAAAGAAGAAAAGCGGCCCGAACTGAGCATGGGTGTCGTCTTCACCGTTGAAGAAGGAACCCAGGAAGATGTCGAAGACTATATCAGGCACTGGGAAACAATTGTCGACCATGTAAGAACACAACCCAAACTTATTCAGAGCCCCCGGAAAGAACCTTGCCCGGAGCCCTTTGGAAAAGACTATGGGAAACTTGTTGTCCTTTGGGATGGAACCGTTATTCCCTGTTGTGTCGACTATAACGCCAGCCTTAAATTGGGCAACGCTTATACCGAGCGAGTCATTGATTTATGGAACAACACCGCAATCAATACGCTACGCGAGCAACATGAATCTGGCGACTTCCCGAAAGTTTGCGCGAATTGCAATGAATGCGAAACTTCGAAAACAGACAAGCGGTTCTTTTATGACAAACTACAGGAAACCATCTGAATTCCCTTATTATGACATCGGCCCTGCTTAAGGAAAAAATACTCGAAGAAAATCGCCGCGTCCATGCACTTGAAAACCAGCTCTATCTATCCCGCCATCCTGAGCAAACCAATTTTTTCCAGAATGGAATTGTCGAGAACACACTCAATCAAATCTGCTCACAACTTAAAACAGACGCAAAAATACTCGACTTGGGATGTGGAACTGGTTATTTGTTTTTAAGGTTTCTACGAAGAGGATTCGATGTTACAGGATTAGATCTTTCAAATGAAATGATCCAGGTACTGAGAAACTCTGTTCCTGAAAATGAGGCCGACCGCGCCCATCTTGAAGTGGGGGATGTAGAAAGTTTTATTGAAAACAATAAAGAAGATTTTGATCTGATTGTTTTTTCCGCCGTGCTTCACCATTTATTTGACTATCAATCAGTTTTAAAAAGAACATGCCAAAGGCTCAGTTGTGGGAAAAAGATTCTGGTATTTTTTGAGCCTTTGAAACAACCCGTCGCCCCTTCTTTACGATACACCTTGCATAGAGGACTTTCGTGGGTGGATGAAAAATCATACCGGATGGAAATGGGAATTCGAAATATCCCACTCCTTGAAGATGAGTATCACCATTCAGACTATCAACGGCAATTTGGGGGAATTGATCCTAATGACGTTGAAAAAATTCTGGCTGAAGAAAATTTTTCAATTGAAAAAGTTGAAAAGTACTGTGCCCGGAGGTTTGGTGTCAATGCGTGGTTGGCGAACCGAATTCTTCAAACTCAAAACACGTTTAATATTTTAGCAGTAAAAGATTAATCGGTATTTCCTGCACCCATTTTGTCCAGCGAAATCCCCAGGTTTCGTGCCAGGGTCTGGGAAAGTTCACTCTCTTCCGGATTATCAATTTCCAAAAACGATATCCCGATATCAAAATGGGATTCAAACCTTTCAACTCGGGCAACCTGGGCTTTAACATTTATGGGTTTAGCGTGATCTTTTATAGAAAGTTGAATTTCTACCTGTTCACCGATTTCAAATGAGATTGGGCTTTCGAAAAGAATTCCAGAAGAACTGACATTGATTACTGGAACATCAAGGTCACTCGATTTGCTGGTTTGAGTTACAGATTTAACCTGAACCTCACCGGCGAAATCAATTCTCAGGTAATGCCTTTTTTCAAAATCATGAATTAATATTCGATTTCTTCCGCTTTCCTTTGCCTGGTATAGAGCCACATCCGCCGCTTGAACCAGTTCATGGATTTCTTTACCATCAGAAGGATAAGAGGCGATGCCCCCGCTCAATGTCACACTGAACTTTGTCCCTTCGAATTCCAGGACCGTTTCTTCCACCTTTTTTCGAATTCTTTCTGCAATCACCAGTGCATTTATTTTTTCGGTTTCAGGAAGAATTAAAACCAGTTCTTCCCCACCATAACGACACGCTGTATCTTCTGTGCGCTTCATGGTCTGAAGAATTTCGGCAACCACCTTGAGAGTTAAATCTCCTGCCTGATGACCATATGTATCGTTGAGTTTTTTAAAATGGTCGAGATCAATAAAGAAAACAGAAAAGGTACTGTTATATCTTTGCGCCCGGTTCTTCTCCCCCTGAAGGGCTTCATCAAAATACCGACGGTTAAATAGTCCCGTTAATCCATCTGAATGAGATTGTTTCTTAGTCTCTTCTAAAATCTGCAATTCAATAATTGCCGGCGTGCTGATATTTTTTTCAATATCACTGAAGTAGTAACAAACCGCCGTCATCAAGCTGACGGAATGTCCCAGTTTTTTTTTTAAATTGTTTTTGTGCTCAACAATTTTTTCCCAATTTTTTCTGGCATCTTCAGGACTGAAATCAAGCTGGGTTAAAACATTTAGGAGGGTAACGTAAACAAGCTCGCCTTCCTCATTTGCCAGTGAGGAAATAGAACTAAAAAAATCCGTATTTCCGTTTTTACTGGAGCTTAGGGAGTCGATTACTTTTTGTCTTAAATCAGACATTACAATTCACTAATCCATATTCAATCATACTGGAAGGTAATTTTGATCATATCATTCAAAACAAGAAAAGCAATAGGCCAGAAGCGATTGATTTCGCTATTAATAATTACTATCAATGTTTATCTTTGCGGAACAATAAGAAGCGGGATTATTTTTCAAACAATTTCAAGAACTTTCATTCCGGTTAACGTGGTGGACTTTTGCAGGGCATCCTCTCCTCTCGGTGAGAGTTTATTTCCAGCGACATTTAAAAATTCTAATCCCGCCAGGTTTTTGGAATTTGCGAGATAAACAGCACCTTCGTCTTCAATAACGTTTAACGCCAGGACCAGTCGTTTCAAGCTGACAAGGTTTTTGGATTCCGAAATAGCTTTGGCACCGGATGCATGGATCCAGTTTTCATTTTCTATGGAAAGGGTTTCTAAATTTAACAAGGTGGATGAACTGGCAAGAGCCTGCGCCCCCTTATCGGATATATTATTATTGTTGAGCCTCAAATATTTTAGCGAAGAACAATTGGGTGAGTTGGCAAGCGCCGCTGCCCCATCATGATTCAGTTTGTTTTCGCCCAGATCCAGATTTTCCAGAACCCTCATATTGGATGAATCGGCAAGGGCCATTGCACCTTCAGCGCGCAAATCATTGTTGTTCAAATCAAGTGTTTGTAATCGTGTTATGGTTTTGGATTTTGAAAGTGAGATGGCACTATCTGTTGTTAAACCATTATTATGCATGACCAGTTTCTCAAGCTTTTCAAACAAAGGAGATTCAGCCATGGCATACACGCCATCATCACCAACATGGTTGTTACTGAGAATCAAGGTTTTCAAATTTGGAAATACGTTGGAATGACAAAGTGCCTCCATTCCCACCTCTGTCAAACTATTGTCAGAAAAATTCAGTGTAGTCAGGGATTCAAGCGGGGAAGCCTTTGCCAAATACTTTAAACCCTCATCGCCAATACCCGTATCCCTTAAATTCAACTCGGTGAACTGCTGGCACAAGGGCGAGTCAACAAGGGATTTGATTCCCAGACCTTCAAGACGGTTATAAGATAAATCAAGCCGCTTCAGGTTATTTAAACCCTGCGATAATGAAAGCACTTTTGCTCCCAAAGAACCCAACTCGTTACTGGAAAGGTCAAGATTTTCAAGATGAGTCAGGGTCGAACACTTGGAAAGAAAAAAAATGGCCTCGTCATCCAGGTTGTTATTTGCCAGGGTGAGAGTCTCAAGATTCGAGAATGATCCAGAGCCACATAGAGGCTGTAGACCGGATGAATTAAGGCTGGTCTGATTCAGGCTTAGATGCTTTAGTTCTTTTAGAGGTTGGAATCCCGAAATAGCCTTAAAATCTTCTTCGGTTAATTTGCATCCATTCAGGTCCAGCCTTTTTTTATCTGCACTGCTTTTTTCCTGAATCAAAGTTCCCAGGTCGGGATTTTCCGTATACTTTTCAAAATACCTCAGAAAATCGAGGCTATCATCAATGTCTTTGGCTTCGGTCATCAAATTTTCCTTTTTTTAGAGGGCTTGATTATACACCATTGCACCTCTGACAAAAGGAAAGTGATCCCCGTGGGATTTTAGGAAAGATGGATTAATTAAAATGAACGGAAACGGCCTTGGAAACCCCTTTTTCTTCCATGGTGATTCCATAGAGTGCGTTCGCAAAAGTCATTGTTTTCTGGTTATGCGTGATGATGATGAACTGGGTGTTGACCGCCATCTCTTTAAGCATTTCCTGAAAACGAACCACATTTGCTTCATCAAGGGGGGCATCTACTTCATCAAGAAGGCAGAAGGGACTGGGGCGAACTTTAAATACGGCAAACATCAGGGCGATAGCCGTCATCGATTTTTCACCACCGGAAAGGAGAGAAAGGTTCTGCAAACTTTTTCCTATGGGATTTGCAGTTATTTCAATTCCCGAATCAAGAGGGTTAGCTTCATCCATCAAGGACAGCTCGGCCTTGCCCCCTTGAAACAAACGTGCAAACACTTCTTTGAAATTCTGGTTTACTTTATCAAACGTATCCAAAAACCTTTGCTGAGTTGTACAATTTATCTTCTCAATTGTTGAATGCAACAACTCGATAGACTCTGCCAGGTCGTCCTGCTGTTCTTTAAGAAAGGAGTATCGTTCGTTGGTTTTTTCAAACTCGGACAAAGCGGCCAGATTCACTTCGCCGAGACGCGACAGTTTTTCCTTCAGTTCTTTGACAGACCCTTCGATTTCATTTTCTATAATAGTTTCATCATAAGCTGCAGCCAACTCTTCGCGGGTTGCATTGAACTCTTCATAGGCACGCTCTTCAATATGTGCATTTTGAAGCCGTGTTTCTGAGCGTTTGATCTCTATTTGAGATAGCGCTTCGGTAATTTCCTGAAGCTTGCGCGACAACTCGCGGATGTCTTGATCCATTTGTTTCTGGGCATCTTCATTTTCTCTAAGCTTTTCCTCTTCTTTTACTGCGTTGTTGCTGAGAGTGTCTTTTTCCCGGGTGTGCTTTAAAACCCTTTCTTCCAACACCGCCACATCGTTATCGATCTCCACGATTCGGTCCTGGTTGGAGACTTTATCAGCTTCACGCTTTTCAATCTGCTGCTCCAGGTTTTGCTGTTGCAACTCGAGTCGTTTGATTTCCGTTAGAATATTTTCCCGTCGGCCAATCAAAGAGGTTATCAAAACTTTCAATCCACTGATCTCAACCGATTTTTCTTCCAGCGCTTTCCGGCTTTCTTCCAACTTATTTCTTTCCTCAGACAACAACTCTTCCTCGGCCTGGCTCTTTTGTTCCATTGCCTGTAGCTTTTCACTCAACAAGCTTTTTTCGTTTTCCAGCGCCTGAAGTTCCCCGCTTAAAGACATTGATTCAGAGTCCAGACTTGAGGACTGATTCTCGAGTCTCTGGACCTCTTGCCTCAATTGCTCCAGATCGCGGAGGCTGTTATTGTTGACCAGTTCTTTCTGGTGGACTTCTTCGCTTTTCTGTTTCAACTCACCTTCCAATTCCAACAGGGCCCTTTTTCCCGACTCAATCTTTACCTGCGATTCTTCCAGCTCTACCTTGAGGCTCTTAACACTTTCGGAAAGGTTTTCGATTTCCCGATTCCTTGCAAGCAAGCGTGAAGATTCACTCTTTACAGAACCCCCGGTGATAAAACCATTGGGCTCTATCATTTCCCCATTCAAGGTCACAACCGTCCCCTGGAATTCAGGAGTCTGATGCAGATGCATTGCAACGTCCATATCCTGAACAATAACAACATTCCTTAGTAGCAGCTCGATGACCGGTTTGTAGTCTTCCGCGCAGTTTATGAAATTAAGGGCTTTCCCAACCACCCCCTGTGTTCCATTCAAATACAGGGGTGCACTGGGGGTTTCTTTAGGATTCAATGGAACAAACAGTCCCCGACCGGAATCATTACTTTTAAGGTAGCCAATGGCTTCCATTGAATCCGAATAGGAATTCACAATGACACTTTGCAGCTTATCCCCCAAAGCTGTTTCAATGGCGGCTTCATATTCAGCGGGAGTCTGCAGAACATCAACCAATACTTCGCGAAGGCCCGGAATCCTTTCCCCATTTTGCTGGCTCATGAGGGATTTGATTCCCTCGTTAAAACCTTCAAACTGCGTACGCAATTTTTCCAAGGAGTTCAAAAGGGAGGCTTTATTAAAATAGGCTTCCTTTCTTTCACTATGGGCATCCATCTGAGCCTGGTTCTGATTGGAACTTTCGAGAACCCTCTGTTTCAAAATTTCCTGCTGGTCCTTAAGTTGCTTCAATTCATCGTTATTGCTTTGGCAAATATTTTCCCGCTCTTGTAAAGTGGATTGACTCCCCTGAATGAGATTTCGAATTTCCTCTTTTTCTTTTAAAAGATTTTGTTTGCGCGACTCAATTCCCTGGCATTTGGTTTCCAACTCGGTGAGCTTGTTTTTGGATCCTGCTGATTCCTGGAATAACTCAAAAACCTTTCTTTCTCCCGATTGCACCCGTTCCTGAATTTCCTGAAGAGCATCTCTTTTCTGGTCGCTCTCTTCTTTTAATTTCTCAAGAGCCATCTCCTGGCTGTTTATCTCACTGGATGTCTCGCCCAGTTTTTGCCTTTGCTCTCCTGTCTGACGCGATAAATCTTCAACCTCTTCACTCATGCTCGTAATCTCATCAGTGGCCGCTTCAATATCTTCCCTGGCTTCAGCTTGCTGTTCTTTTTTGAAAGCAATGGTTTGCTCACCATTACTGATCTGAGAAGTGAGTTGGTGAATATCTTCCCGCAGTCTATTCAAACGGTTCAACGATTCTTCGATTTCAATATTAAGTTTGGCGATTTGGTTTTCGAAGGTCGCGTGCCGGGCGCTCCATTCCGTTTTCTTTTCCGTTTGCTCTTCCAGTTCCTGCTCTATTGTTTTTAACTGGGCCTGGAACCTTTTGATTTTCACCGCATAGAGCTTCAACGAAAGGACTTTGATTTCCGCTTTAAAGTTTTTATACTTTTCGGCTTTGGCTGCCTGGCGCTTCAGGGATTCCACCTGACGATGCAATTCCTGAACAATGTCGGCAACGCGTTCGAGATTTTGGCGCGAGCTATCTAGTTTTCGTACTGCGTCATTTTTCCGGCTTTTAAACTTGAGGATTCCGGCAGCCTCCTCTATCAAAATTCGCCGTTCCTCAGGTTTGGAGGTGATAATATCCTGAATATGCCCCTGCTCAATAATGGTAAGGACCTTGGGACTGATCCCCGCATCCAGAAGAAAATCTGTGATATCTTTCAGCCGGCAAGGGATTTGATTGATATAAAACTCACTTTCACCCGAACGGTGATAGCATCGTGTCACCTTGACGTCTTCGGCTATATTGGGAACCCCGGCAATACGAATTCCCGCAGGAACATTTGAAAGAGTAATCGAAATTTCTGCACGATTGAGCGGCTTGCGGCTGCCACTCCCATTAAAAATCAGGTCGGTTATTCGCGTGCTCCGCAAAGTTTTGGATCTTTGCTCACCAATAGCCCAGCGAATGGCATCGGAGACATTACTTTTTCCGCAGCCATTGGGACCCACAATAGCGGTAAAACCATTTTTGAATTCCAGATTGGTGGAATCGGCAAAGGATTTGAATCCTTCCAATTCAAGATTTTTCAGGTACATATGAAGCTAAAACCCTGTAATTATTATGTTTTATATATTCCTGGCAACTCAGAGAAGATTAGCCCAAACCCCAAGTATTGTAAAGGGAAATTATACAATGTTTGGTATACTTAGGTTTTTAAGGCACAATATGTTGTGGTATTGAGGGATTATCGGTAACGCATTGTTTTTTAAGCTCCAGCCCAAATTTCGGTATTTTTTTGGGCCAATTTACCTCATATATTTCAAGAAATTAATTTAGGGAGTATTTTTTGATGAAGCTATATTCTTACAGCAAATGCGGAACATGCAGGAACGCCATCAAGGATCTGGAGAAAAAGAAATTGAAATTTGAAATAATTGATATCACTGAAAAGCCACCGAGCAAAAAGATCCTCAAGTCCGCGATCAAGGCAAAAGGGCTTCAAAAAGTTTTCAACACCAGTGGCGTACAATATCGTGAGCTAAAAATTAAAGATAAATTGAAATCAATGACTGAAACTGAGGCCATTGACCTGCTCGCTTCAAACGGTCGCTTAATAAAAAGACCCATCGCAGTAGATAAAGATAAAATAACGGTAGGCTATAACGCGGATGAGTTCAAACAGATCTGGGGGAAATAATCTTTTTTAAAGATGGATTTATTTTTAATCACAACCAAACTTAAGAATGAGTTTCCCCTGGCAAATTCAGCCACCGAACCGCACCCCCAAAAGGCGGCCATTCTGGTCATGCTTTATCCAAAGCACAACAAAACCCATGTGCTAATGACCAAAAGAGCCCTCCATTTAAAATCACATGCTGGGGAAATCGGTTTCCCGGGCGGAGTGTTTGAAGAAGATGAAGATGAAAATTTGCTGGCAACCGCTCTCCGCGAAACTCATGAAGAAGTCGGCGCCCAGGTTGAACCTTCGAAAGTGATTGCCCAGCTTCCGATAGTCAGTACCCGTTTGGGTTTCGAAATCACACCCTTCGTTTCTGTATTATCCGAAGCCCCGGAATTAAAGCTTGAGGAAGATGAGGTGGAGGAGGTTTTGGAAATTCCCTTCACCTCACTTTTGGCCACTCAACAAAGAGATGTCGGGTTCAGTCCGGAGCAGGACATGGTGATGTATTGGTATAAACATCACCGGATATGGGGAGCCTCGGCCAAAATATTGCGGGAAATTCAGATTCTAAGCGTTTACTAAAATTAATCCATTATGGAAACATTAAAAATACTATTCCTAGCTGCGAACTGGCGGGTGTCTTTGATCAAGGCGTTTCAGGAAGCCAAAACCGAAAGCAAAAACCCTTTCCAGTTGATAGCAGTTGACAGCGATGCTCTGGCCCCCGCCTTGCAGGCGGCGGACCATTCTCATTCGCTTCCGTTATTCTCTGATCCCAGGTGTTTGGAATCACTCCTGATCATCTGCAGAACACAGGCAATCGACGCCATAATCCCTTTGACCAATAAAGCCATAGAGTTTATGGATCATCACCGCGAAGAGTTAGGGGGTGGTAACCATCGGTTGTTCATTCAGGAAAGCTCCACCATTGAAATTTGCCACGACAAATGGAATCTTTCCAAATTCCTGGAGCTCGAAGGGTTTAATAGTCCCAAAACCTTTTTCCTAGAAGAATCCGACCCACCGGATGTTTTTCCACTCATCGCTAAGGAAAGGACCGGAGAGGGAGGAAAAAACCAGAGCCTTATTGAAAATCAACGGGACCTGGATTATTGCATGGACAAATACCCTCACCATATTTTTCAGGAATTGATTCGAGGCAAAGAATTCAGTGTGGATTTATTTTCGGATAAAAATGGAGTCCCTCAATTGATTGTTCCCCGGGAAAGGATCACGGTTCGTGGCGGTGAAGTCATGACAAGCAAAATAGATATGAACGAATCCATCATAGATTATGTAGAAGCTCTAAGTCGAAGGCTGGCGCTCACCGGTCCATGTACGATACAGGGAATCCTGGATAAAGAGGGAACCTTTTTCTTCACCGATTTGAATCTACGGTTTGGGAGCGGATCAATTCATACCATTGCCGCAGGTGGAAATATTCCCCTGATGATTTATCAGGAGATGACAGGCCAGGGGTTTTCCGATTTCTCAATAAAGGATCAGTCCATAATGACCCGGTATCCTAAAAGCATTTTTCATCATCCCTAAACGGCCTGATATAATATTTTTGTTTAAAAATTTTTAACCTCAGCAAAATAAGATTTCTTTGGCAAATTCATTAAATTCAAAAAACCGGTTGATATTCGCACTGGATGTTCCGGACAAAACGGAAGCACAACGCCTGGTTGATCTCCTGAATGATTCTGTAGGCTGCTTTAAGGTGGGACTGCAGTTATTTATTAAAGAAGGTCCCGATATTTTAAAAATGGTAAAAGACCATTCGGAAGCAGATATTTTCCTGGACTTAAAACTCCATGACATTCCGGCAACCGTTCGAAATGGGTTAAAGTCCGCAGAAAAGTTGGGTGTGAAGTACATCACCATCCATTCTACAGAGGGCGAAGCCATATTGGAAACATCGAAAGAGGTCAAGGACTCCGGCCTCGAAGTACTGGCCGTCACACTACTTACAAGTATGGGGCAAGAGCAATTGCCGGGGTTGGGCTTTAAACAAGACACCAAATTAAATGACCTGGTCATCGACAGGGCCTGGCGGGCCCAGAAATCAGGCTGTGCTGGAGTCGTATGTTCCGGAGAAGAAATTTCACAAATAAAACAAAAATGTGGAAAAAATTTCAAAGTAGTGGTTCCGGGCATTCGGCCTGAGTGGAGCCAAATTAATTCCGACGACCAGAACCGGATTGCGACACCTGGAAAAGCCATAAAGGCAGGAGCGGATTTGATTGTCGTGGGGCGCCCTATTCGCGATGCAAATTCTCCTGAAGAAGCTGCCCGCAAAATCGTTGAAGAAATTGATCAGTATAACAATTCATAGTTCCACAAACCAAAGAGGTCTGAAAAAAATTGGTTTCTAACCTGATAAATTTTATTTATTTAATTAGCCTTGTTTGCTGGATTGGAAGCATAATATTCTTTTCATTTTTCGTTGCACCCGTTGTCTTTAAAAATTTGGAACGGGAAAAAGCGGGTGAATTGGTAGGAATCATTTTTCCCCGCTATTACAAACTGGGTTATATTTGTGCGGCATTAATTTTACTAAGTTTTCTTGTTTCCGGAGCGGAGGATATAGGTTTGAAATGGTGTGCCTGGGGAGTCATGATCCTGGGTTCCGGTTTAGCAGGGCTGGTAATCAATCCGAAAGCAAAACAAATAAAAGAACAACTAAAACCCATTCCCGATGGAGAAAACCCCGAACTTGAAGCAAAATTTAAAACCTTACATTCATTTTCCGTAAAATTAAATGCCGTGGTTCTTTTTGCAGGTTTGTGGTTACTTGGACTGACGGCTTCGAGTTTTCAATTTTAATTACATATGAACATTTTAGGCATTTCCGCTTTTTACCATGATTCAGCTGCCTGCCTGGTACGTGATGGCGAAATAGTAGCCGCCGCCCAGGAAGAAAGGTTCACTCGGAAAAAACACGATCCATCCTTCCCTGTAAATGCTGTTGAGTTTTGTCTGAACAAAGGAGGAATTCAGGTCACCGATCTGGACTATGTAGGCTTCTACGACAAACCATTTATAAAGTTTGAAAGGATTCTCGAAACTTATCTGGGAATTGCTCCCAAAGGATTAAAGCAATACCTTTCTGCAATTCCCCTCTGGCTCAAAGATAAATTATGGACGCGAACCAATATCCGAAAAAATCTGGGTTTTAATGGACCGGTTGTTTTTTCTGAACATCACGAGTCACATGCCGCCAGCGCCTTTTTCCCCTCCCCTTTTCAAGAAGCCGCCATTCTTACAATGGATGGTGTTGGTGAATGGGCCACCAGCAGTCTCGCTTTGGGCAAAAACAATAAAATCGAACTATTGCAGGAGTTACATTTCCCGCACTCGCTCGGACTACTTTATTCCGCCTTCACATACTACCTGGGATTCAAAGTTAACAGTGGCGAATATAAAGTTATGGGATTGGCACCTTATGGAAACCCAATTTATTGTGATTTAATTCACAAACATTTAATCGACCTGAAGGATGACGGTTCCTTCCGCATGAATATGGATTATTTCGATTTCCTGGGCGGAATGACCATGACCAATGACAAATTCGAATCCGTTTTTAACCACCCGACCCGAAAATCAGAAACTCAATTAACTCAAAAGGAAATGGATATTGCTGCTTCGTTACAACAGGTAACAGAAGACATCATGTTAAAAATGGCACGCCACATCCGTGAAAAAACAGGAATGAAGAATCTATGCCTCGCGGGTGGAGTCGCATTGAATTGTGTGGGCAATGGAAAAATTTTAAAGGAAAAGATTTTTGACAATATTTGGGTTCAACCTGCAGCTGGAGATGCAGGGGGCGCATTAGGTGTCGCCTTATGCACCTGGTATCAAATGCTGGACAATGAGAGAACCATGAACGGAAAAGATTCTATGAAAGGTTCTTATCTGGGTCCTCATTTTAAGGAAAGTGAAATCAAGAGCTATCTCGACAGTCAAAACATTCCATATCGACAATTGAATGAAACGGAATTAACAAAAACCGTTTCAAGTCATTTAAAAGATGGGAAGGTGGTGGGCTGGTTTCAAGGACCCATGGAATTTGGCCCGAGAGCCTTGGGCGGAAGGAGCATCATTGGTGATCCACGCAACCCCAAAATGCAATCCATAATGAACCTGAAAATAAAATACCGGGAATCTTTTCGTCCTTTTGCACCTTCGGTCCTCGCTGAAAAGGTAAATGAATGGTTCGAGATGGACTCAGAAAGTCCCTACATGTTAATGGTGGCGGGCGTACAAAAAGACAAAAGGCTTTCAATGACGGAAGAACAAAAGAAATTGTTTGGGATCGATTTACTAAATGTACCCAGGTCACAAATACCAGCAATCACTCATGTCGACTATTCTGCCCGAATTCAAACCGTCCACAAAGATACCAATAAAAGATATTACGATTTGATCAGCGAATTCGAAAAAGAAACCCAGTGCCCGGTATTGATCAACACTTCTTTCAATGTCCGCGGAGAACCTATTGTTTGCAATCCCGAACATGCCTTCCTTTGTTTTATGCGGACAGAAATGGACATCCTGGTATTGGAAAACTTTGTGCTCGACAAAAAAGATCAGAAACCCCTCGCTGACGATAAGGATTGGAAAGAAGAGTTTGAACTCGACTGACCGGACTAAACCTGAAAGAAAAGCGCCAACCATTCCGAACGGTTAAACTTTAAAAAAATAGTTGACCACTCCTACGAATGTGTGGAAAACAATGAAAGATCAAACCAAACCTTACGCCTCTCCCGCAGGGTTCAAAACAAAATATGTTTTTATTTTGTTAGCTGTTCTTGCTGTATACAGTTATGGCTGGAAAGTGACTGAAATCGATCCCGGAGAATTGTTTCGTGACTTCCACTTAGTAAAACCGCTAGTTAAGGAACTTGCGCATCCTGATTTATTTTCACGTGAAAAACAAAGTCAAACAACCGAGGCAGATTTTTTTCTGACAGAAGGTTTTAACAATAATACACCTGCATCCGAGCCAAATGAAAAACGGCAATTAACGCTTTCCCAGAGTTCGGGACAAATTGGAGACCGGTTGACGATTCAGGGACTTCATTTAAAACCTGATTCTGAAGGAACCTTGTTCTGGGTCAATGAAATAGAACAGGAGTTTCCGCTGGGGAAATTTAAAACCGACTCAGCGGGAAATTTTCAGAAAGAAATTACTGTCCCCCCGAGTGCCAGGGGAAACAGGCAAATAGTGAAAGCGATCGTAAGCTGGCCGGAAGGCCCTTGGCAGGCAAGCGAAACCCTGCATCTCACCTTTGAAAAAATGGTAGAGACATTGTTTCTGGCATTGATGGCAACCACCTTTGCAATTTTGGTTGCAGTTCCATTAAGTCTTTTAGCCGCTAGAAACCTGATGACCGCAAACATTCCCGGAACGATTATTTATTATGCAGTAAGAACCTTACTTAACTTGCTTCGGTCAATGGAACCCTTAATTCTGGCTATTCTGTTCGTGGTTTGGGTGGGAATAGGTCCCTTCGCCGGAGTTCTTGCACTGGGAATCCATTCCATTGCTGCCCTGGGAAAACTTTTTTCCGAACAAATTGAGAACATTGATTCAGGCCCCCTGGAAGCAATAACCTCCGTCGGAGCAGGACCTATTCAAGTGGTTTTATATGGCGTTATTCCCCAGGTTATCTTGCCGTTTCTCGCGTTGAGTTTTTATCGTTGGGACATCAACGTACGCATGTCAACGATCATTGGTTTTGTGGGTGGAGGTGGAATCGGGTTTCTTCTTCAGCAATGGATCAATTTATTGAAATACAATGAAGCAGGAACAGCGTTACTTGCGATTGCCGTGGTGGTCATCAGCCTGGATACCCTGAGCGCAAAAATCCGTGAAAAAATCCATTAAAATTCTGATACAAATTCTCGTCAATTATCTTCCTTATAGGGAGCCAGATGATTGAAAATTTTTATAAATTGTTTTCCGGACTCAGGAATCTTTCGTACTTGTTTGGTTAAGAGAATTTCTCCTGAAGTATAGGGTTGGCCATAATAGGAAGTATTGGCATCGGAATCAGCAGTGATAACGGTTCCTTTTAAAGAAACCCCTCCGAAAATTCCTTTACTTCTTGAATAGGAGTAAATTTCTCCCTGCATTAGAATATCCGCAGAAGCTTCAGCGTGCCGCCCCACCGGACCGGCGGAAATGGCAATATCGCCCCCCAGGGTAAACTGATTATCCAACAATCCCTCAAGGCCTCTTTGCGACATTACGAGGAGAATCAGATCCGTGGCCTGAGCTCCAAACTGAAAACCAAAGCTTCCGCCCGTGGTAAACAAAAAAGCAGGGGGACCCCATTCGCCGGTTTCTGATGAACGAACAGACGCAACTCCTTTACCATAACGGGCGCCCACAAAAAATCCCGCCTTCAACATTGTTGGAAAAACAATGATTGCTTTGGCCTTTGAAATCAGATTCATGGGAATCTTTTGATCTGGAGAATTCTGAATCTCTTCCAAAACTAATTGTGATGTACGCAGAATTTTTCTTTGCTTACTGCTACTTTCGTCAGCCCAGGCTCCACTCGAAAATAACAAGATGAAAAAAATAGAAATAGAAATTAATCTCATTTAACCTCCAAGTTAGTTTCCTAAATCTACTATAAGAAATCCAAACACTTAATTCAACCACTTGAAAAGAATGACAAATAAAATTAATTTTGCTCTTTTCCAATAAGCACTTTACCATGCGCGATGATGATTGATGAAAATGTAGAAAAATTTTTGGGAACCCATGGAATCCTTTCTGAAAAACTGGAGGGTTTTGAGCACCGTCCCCAGCAAATGGAAATGGCGCAATCTGTGGAAACCGCTTTCAATGAGGCAAGGCACCTTATCGTCGAAGCTGGAACCGGAACAGGAAAAAGTCTTGCCTATCTTATTCCTGCAATTCTCTGGGCTGTTGAAAATAATAAAAAAGTTGTAATTTCCACTTATACAAAAACCCTGCAACAACAAATACTTAATCACGATATTCCCTTCTTACGGGAAAAACTTGGCATCCCTTTTCGTTACGCTCTTTGCATGGGGAACGAGAATTATTTATCCCTTCGCCGGCTAAAACGATCAGCCCAGGCCGGATTATTCAATAAAACAGATGAAGAAGAACAGTTGGATAGTGTGTTTGATTGGGCGGCAAAAACAGAAACGGGTTATCGAAGCGATCTCCCTTTTGAAGTACTCCCACAAGTCTGGGAAGAGGTGGGAAGACAAAAAGATCTTTGTTTGGGAAAAAATTGCGAAACCCATTCGTCCTGCTTTTATTTTAAGGCCAGAAAAAAATGGTTTGGTGCCCATTTATTGATTGTGAATCATCATCTGTTTTTCGCAAACGTAGCAAATTCCGGTGCCGTTTTACCTGCGTTTGATGCCGTCGTGTTTGATGAGGCTCAAAACCTCGAAGAGGCAGCCACCCAGTTTTTGGGTCTTGAAATTTCTAATTCCAATCTTTATTACTTTCTGGATCGCCTGCATAATCCACGCACCAAAAAGGGATTATTGACTCGTCTTGACCATGCCCTGGTTCCGCACGTGAGAAAGTTGGCCATGTCGGTTCGCCAGGCCGTCGAAGCATTTTTCTCGCATTTTCTGGAAGAGTATGGCAGTGAAGATCGCGTTCTTCGTTTCTACAAACCTCCCGTACTGGATAATGGCATTTATGTTCCGATGGAAGCCCTTAGGGAAAGCTTGAAATCACTTGAAGCGGGATTGCATTCTGAAGAAGATCGAATCGATGCATCTGCAGCCGCCGAAAGATGTTTCGAGTTCAACAATACCATTTCGGCCATATTGAACCAGAATTTGCCTGGTTATGTTTATTGGATTGAAATTGTCAAACGCAAACGTTTTCCACGAGTGGTTTTAAGAGGCGTTCCTATTCATGTTGCGGAAGAGCTCCATGCACAGGTCTTTGACAAGCTGGATCGAATTATCATGACCTCGGCAACCTTGACCGCAAACAAAAAATTTGAGTTTATTAAAGAAAGGCTGGGATACCAACCTCACGAAGAGTTACTCCTTGATGCCCCATTTGATTATCCCAACCAGGCGTTATTGTATGTACCCAGTGACCTTCCTGAACCTGGAACCGAAAATGAACCTTATGTAGAAGAGCTTTCTAAGCGATGCAGAGAGTTAGTTATGGCCTCGGGTGGAAAAACATTTATCCTATTCACCAGCTACGCGCTGCTCAATCAAATTTACAATAAGCTGGATGATTGGGGAATTCCATTTCCCTTGATACGACAGGGAGAATGGCCCACATCTTTAATGATAGAAAAATTCAAAAAAAAGCCTTCGGTGATTTTTGGGACCAATTCTTTCTGGCAGGGGGTGGACATACCCGGAGAAGCCTTGCAGAGTGTTATCATCACCAAACTTCCATTTGATGTCCCCAAAGAACCTCTTACAGAAGCCAGAATTGAAGAACTCAAGCGTCAACAAAAAGATCCCTTTTCAAACTTCCAAATTCCACGCGCCATCATTCAACTAAAGCAGGGTTTCGGAAGATTGATCAGAAAAAAAACAGACCAGGGTGTGGTTTCTCTTCTTGATTCCCGGATCAGCAGGAGGGGTTATGGAAAACAATTCATCGCATCGCTTCCCGCCTGCCCGGTAGTCGACAATATGGAAGAGGTAAAAATTTTCTTTCAGGAAAAAATTCAACCAGAGGTCACTTGATTTTTTTCATCAGCGGTTTGCAGATTCGAACAAAGGTGCATAAACAAAATTTGCAAGTATGGTTATTTTTTCCCGCTGAATGTTTTTGGGAAATGGATAAAATGGTGCGGCCTCTTTCACAGCCTTGAGGGCTGCGACATCTAAAATTTCATAACCCGATTGATCCACCAGCCGCACTCCCAATAAATTTCCATCCTTAGAAATACGAAATGTCAAAGAAAGGTCTCCGCTGATTCCCCTTTCCGCAGCTTCTACAGGGTATATCCAAACTCGTTCTATCTGATGTTTGATCCGGGCAAAATAAGAAGCATATTTCACCTCTTTGGTATCAAGGGATACCGGTTCATCGTCGTCAGAATCTTCAAAGGAATCCGTATCCATGGAAGCAAACTGCTCCGCATCAAATCCATCCAAAAATGCCAGAGTGCTGCCAGCCCCGGATTTTTTGGGAGGAGAAGCTTTCGATTTCCCAATCTTCTTGGGAGTTATAGATTTGAAAGTTCCTATATCTGATTCCGGCAATGCTTTCCTCTTCGGGTTTAAGAAATTGGACTTGCGAACAACCTTTTTTTTGGAAACAGCTTTTTTTGCCTGGGTTTTTCTTGGACTGGTCTTACCTGTCGATCTTTTGGATTTTGGAACAACCGTTTTTTTCCTTTTGTAAACTTTTTTGGGAGTTTGTTTCAGATTTGAATGGGCCCGTCTATCAAATTTTGCAAGAAGCTCCTCTCTTTTCGATCGTTCTTTTTTTACAGGAGCCTTTGGAGTGTCTACAATTTTTCCAGGTTTCGATTCTTTTGCTTTTTTCGGGGGCACATACTTCACCTGAATTGGGGGAGGCCCCTTTTCTTTTTTCTCCTGAACCGGCATCAACATATGGGCAATAAAAAAGGAAATATGCAGCCCAAGCGAAAGCAAAAGAAATCCAGAAAGTCGTGTTTTATTTAGTGGATTATTCTTTATCCAATTTTTTTTTCTTTTGCGCAAAGTTTAAACCTGATATTTGAAATAAAATTCGAAGATTAGATATTATAGCGCAGTTTTTCGCCCAATCGTAGGCTGGGAAAGCTTCATTTGGGGGTTGAATTTTCCACCTAATTCAACTGTTTACATTTTGACTTGTACCATTCGAAGGCTTGCTCAACTTCCGGCTCATTTGCTTTGGGGGAAGCATAGTTTCCATCAGAGTCAAAGGGCTCAAAATCCATTTTTAAGGTTTTATAAATTTCGTTTAGGTAGGCCGGAAAGTTTTGATACATGGGAATTTTCTTCTTCAAGACAGGCATTTCTTTTTCGCGGAAATCAAGCAATTCTTTTCCAAAGGGATGAATTTTTTCCAGTCCCCCATCCCCATTCTGAGATTTTGCAAAATGGGTTAGGGACTCAAAGTCCTCCCAATCTTCGAGGGCATCAACATCGGAGACAAAAGACGGATCGTCATGCAGGTTGGTTGTTATTGGAATATTGAGCAGGGTTGAAATACTTTTATTAAAATTTCTTTTAGACATCCCAAACTGGTATTTATCCCCCGGACAAACTCTCTCCACTTGAGACCGAAACTTTAATACATGGTCTACCAGATAAGGTAAAGCCTTAAAAAGTCTCATTGGATTGTTAAGAGCCATTTTTATTCCGGCATGAATGATTTGACCATCTTTTCTTGAGGAGTGCAGGTTATCTATTATTTCAGGGTCCATCCTCTCAAAATTTATTGGATATAAGTTCGGCTCCTTTAAGTCATGCAAATCGTCTTTATTGTCATTAAGGATTCGGTAGTGGTAGTTTCTTTTAACAAATTCCCTGCCGGGGTTCTCATTAAAACCTGGGAACATTTTTTGACGGGAATTTAACCAGAGAATAATATTGTGGTTTTTGTTTCCCTGGAAATTCAGAACCTTTTCAAGGTCATACAAAAAAGGAAGATCGCCGGGTTGAAATAAAACCAACTCGTTATTTTCTATCGAAAGCTTACTTCTCCCCAAATCCATGGTATTCAGCAAGTTAAGATTTTTTTCGTCTTCCCGTACGAAATGTATTTTTTTCCCACAATTATCAACAACACTCAGGAACCGATCCAACACTCGCTGAACTTCATCTGACCCTACGACTGCAATTTCCTTCAAGCTTGAGCATAATAAATTTCCCATGGCATAACACATCAAGGGAATACCATGAATTAGAAACAAAAATTTCAGGCGGTCGATTTCATCATCCCTGGAACGAAGAATGAGATGGCTTATCCCATTTTTTCCCGCTTTAATTTCACTTTCTGCTTTGGCAATACTTAAATCGTCAGCCAACTTTCTCGAATCGTATTTGTTGTGGCTGAAACTGACAATGCACTTTTCGATCTGAATTTTATTTTTTACCAAACTCATAAAACCTAAATTTGAACTTAATGGCCTGAAACCCGTTCTCTGAACTTCAAAGAGCCCATTTACTCACCTATTTTCGATTCTGATACCTCGGGAATCCGATAGGATTTTCATGTAAACTTCCATCCTATAATAATGTCAAGGATAACCCTAATAAACCTTTGAGAAAATTGACTTGATTTATAATTTTTATTAGTCATACAATTAAGGGTTCTCATTAAAAATAAAGGATTTAGGAATGGGCGACAAGACCCACATCGTTGAGTTGATAGACCAGATTTTGGATGAAACATCCGAAAACCCCCAATTGCAGGAAAAAGTTCTGGATTTAAGGGATGCATTGTTTCAAGCGCAACAAATGGCAGAGCAATACTCTCTTAAGATTAAAACACTCGAGGAAGCGATTGAGAAGTTAAAATCTCCCGCGCATCGAATTGGAACGGTTCTGGGTCAGGGAGAAGAAGGGCTTGTCCGTATTGTTTCCGGAGGCACCGAATACCAAGCAGCGGCTGTCCCCGAATTAATGGAAGATGAAGGATTAAAAACAGGCGATCAGGTAGCTCTTAATGAAGGGTTTGTTGCTATTGCAAAATTACCCCTTCCCACACAGGGACCTATTGCCAAAATCTCTGGAAAACTTCATGGGGGACAATGGCTGGTGCAGGCAGCTACCGGCAATACAGAAACCATTGTGCTTTCCCATGCAGGCATAGAGCAATCTACCCTGAAAGAAGGCGAAGAAGTTTTTCTCGATGCCAACCAACGAGTGATTCTCGGCAAACTTCCCAAACGGGAATCACAAACCCTCATCGAAGACGATTTTGAAAAAGTAGAATGGTCGCAAGTTGGCGGACAGGAAAAAGTTAAAGAAGAAATCCGCAAGGTTCTTGAATACCCCTTATTACATGAAGAAATTTTAAAGGAAATGGAATACCAGGTACCCAAAGGTTTCCTTTTCTATGGCCCGCCGGGTTGCGGGAAAACCCTCGTTGGAAAAGCCATTTTGACTGAAGTGGTCAGCAAACTTTCCGAGCAGGAAAATTCGGACCTGCAAGGCCGGTTCATCCATGTGAAGGGCCCGGAAATTTTAAACATGTGGCTCGGCGAATCTGAAAGGAAAATCCGCGAAATATTTAAAAAAGCCAGGGACTATAAGGAAAAAGGTCAGGTGCCTTTTATTTTCATTGATGAGGCAGAATCTATTTTAGGTACCCGTCAGGCCTGGCGTGGATCTAATATCAGCAACACGGTGGTTCCCATGTTCTGCGCAGAAATGGATGGCATTCAATCCCTACGAGACACTGTTGTCATCCTGGCAACCAACCGACCCGATTTGATTGATCCTGCCATTGTTCGTCCCGGTCGAATCGACCGGAAAATAAAAGTCCAACGTCCCGACAGAGAAGAATGCAAACAGATTCTCCGTGTTTACCTCAAAGACGGCCTACCGAGGGAACATGAGGATTTCGATAAAATGGCAGAACCTTTTCTCGATAATCTTTTCAAACGCAATCCCGAGCAGGAAGTTTTGGTCCTGACATTGCGAAGCGGTGGAAATAAAAGAATGTACTGGTGTGATTTCATTTCCGGTGCCTCAATTGAAGCTATTATGAAACGGGCTAAAGAGCGGGCGATCGAGAGAGCCATTGAGGGCGAAAAATTATGCATCACAGTGGATGACCTCACCACCTCCCTGGAAAAGGAATTTAAAGAAGGCAGCCTGTTACCGGCAGAGTCCAATATGGAAGATTGGCTCCAGCTTCTGGATATGGAATCGAAGAATGTCGTCCGTGTCAGAAGACCCAATGAATCGGATACGGCAGCAGAAAATACCTTGCGTCGGTCAGTTATATGAATGATATCGTCCCGCTTCTAGGCTTGGAAACGGAATACGGTATCATCCGTGAAGACCTGGAAAATTCAGACCCTGTCGATGAGTCCATGAAGCTTTTGAAAAGCTGCACACAAAAAAGTGTGTTTGGAAAATGG
>JAYNIA010000001.1:61760-70326 GCA_038108555.1 Nitrospinota bacterium
GTTGCCGAAAGCGCAAGAATTCGAAATCAGGAGCTTGGGGAAAAAGCCGTTCAGATTTTCAAAAATAATACAGACTATAGTGGACATAGTTACGGCACCCATGACAATTATCTCGTCCCAAGAGAAACACCCTTTGACCTCCTGGTAAAAGGTCTGTTGCCTTTTATGGTAACCCGGCAATTATATGCCGGTGCAGGAAAGGTGGGATCAGAAAATCCATCAACGAAGGCTTTTAAAGGGCTGCAATTGGCTCAGCGTTCAGATTTCGTTGAAAAAGTTTTAAGCATTGAAACAATGACCCAGCGGCCAATCATCAACACAAGGGATGAACCGCATGCAAGTCGCAACCGTTTCAGAAGACTGCATTTGATTTTGGGCGATGCCAATATGTCGGCCTATGCTACTGCACTTAAAGTGGGTACCACTCAGTTGGTGCTTGCCTTGATCTCCAGGGGAGCCAATTTGCCGGATATTGAGTTGCAAAACCCGGTCGAAGACGTATTAAAAGTATCGCAGGACAAAAACAGGAATGCCACCCTGACAAGGACTTCGGGCAAAACCATCACAGCCCTGGAAATTCAGGAAAATTACCTGAATGCGGTTGAAAATAATTTTAATGCCGAAGACAGGGAATCCAAATGGGTCGTTCAAGAGTGGAAAAAAACCCTGGATGAGTTTAAAAATAGCCCGGAAAAATTATCTAACCGAATCGACTGGGCAATTAAGGAAAAACTTTTTTCGGAATTTATGGAATCCGAAAACCTGGATTGGGATGACCCCATGGTTCAAAGTCTTGATTTGGAATATCACAATCTCGACCCGGATCGAGGATTGTATCGGGGGCTGGAACAGGAAAATGAAGTATATTCCTTATTAACAGAAAAGGAGATCTCTCGAGCAAAAGAATACCCGCCACAGGGAACACGTGCAAAAATTCGCGGGGATGCAGTGAGCAAAGAGAGTGAAAACATAAAAAGCATTCATTGGACCGGAATCGAATTTGAAAACGGCGAGATAATCGATTTAACCGGGGTCATAAACAGGGAAGATGTAGAAAACGCACGTGCAACGGGATAAAAGTTTTATCTTTAGGGCGAGCAAAATCCATGACGGAAAATATTGAAGAAACGCAGGCGGGGGTGACTTTTTCGAATTGCTCGATCGTTCAGGTTACAATCTCCAGGATTTTTTGGACAAGCTTCCTGCAAACGGGAAGTCCACCGTGCCCCAGGGAACAACTGTTCTTGCGTTTCACTATGAGGACGGGGTCATCGTGGCAGGTGATCGGCGGATTTTGGCCGGCAGCAACCTGATGTTTGAAAGGTGTGAAAAAATTATTCCGATCGATACCTATTCACTCATGGCGGTTGCCGGGGTACCTGCGATTGCGTTTGAAATTTCACGCATTCTTTCGCAATATTTTGAATACTATCGGCGCACACAAGTTCGCCCAATGAGCCTTGAAGGAAAAATCAGGACCTTTTCAAAATTGCTCAAAGAAAATTTGACCGCATCGACCAGCGGATTAACACGAGTCAGCCCTATTTTTGCAACTTTTGATATTGAAACTGGCAAGCCGTCTATCTTTTATTACGATATGTTGGGAGCAGAATTTCAGGTCCTTTCTTTTACAGCAACCGGTGCGGGTGCGGGCCATATTCGAGATGTTCTTGAACGCGAAAACCAGTGGGGACCCAAACCCCTCGCACAAAGATGCGAAAAGGATGCTGCGGTAATTGCAATGAAATTATTGAACGTTGCAGCGCAAATGGATAATCAGGAAAAAAACGCCTTGGGTGATGTTCAAATTTATCCAATACTGGCCAAGGTCACTGAAAATGGATACCAGTTTTGGAGTGACGACCAGATGACCCTGCTTGAATCAATGGCCAGAGGGGAAAGATAAAAATGCAAAAAGAAGAGGAAAAAATAAAAAATGTTTGAAGAACCCTATCGCTGGATGGAAGCGGTCGCAACCCGCCATAACTATGTACAGGAAAAGCTGAAAATGGGCCAGCCTGTCCTGGCTGTTCCTTATAATGAAGGTTTGTTGATTTTTGGTTTTGCCCCCCAACCTGGAAAAATATACGAAATTTATGACCGGATTGCTCTAGGGGGTGTTGGCCATCCTGCAGATGTCGAAAGACTGAGAATGAACTTACTTGATATGGCTCATCTTGAGGGATTCAACCGGTCTGCGCAGGATGTCACCTCGGCCCGCCTGTTACAATTCGGCATCGCGCCTGCCCTCAAACAAAATTTTGAAGAAATTCAACGAGCGCCCTATATCATTAGGCTCTTGCTAGTGGAATTAAATGAAGAAGGAAAACCTAATTTTTTCCGCATGAATTATGATGGACATTGGGAAACGTTTAAAAATGGGACCGCGATTGCCGGTGATGAAAATGTCATGGACTGGTTACAACGTGAAATCCAGAAGCAACCGTTTGCCACCTATTCCCTGGACCAGGCTCTTCAAGAAGCCACAAAGTTGTGGGATGAAAGTAGAAAAATCCAGTCGGACAATAATGATTCCGATTTAGACATTGATCTTCCTGAAACTTTACAAGAAGCATTTGATCAATGGTACCTGGAGGGAGCCGTGCTCACAGAAAAATCAACCAGCAAGGCAATTTACAGACCTTTAGCGGAAGATGAAATAAACAGGTTGAAGTCTTCAATTGGCTGATCATTCTATATATAATGTAGGGATAATCTGTAAAAAGGAGTATTTGAGATGGAAATGAATGACCCATTAAGAAGGGAAGAAAAAAAGGAGTCCAGCCCGGATCGGGACAGTTCAGGACCCAGCAGCCCGGATTCTTCAAGACCCGGACGAGACAATCTGCTCAAACGGATGAAAAAAGTCGATCCCAAGCAGTCTGAAAAATATAAGCAACGAACGGGGCAATGAAATTTCAATCCGAACCCAATACCTCTGCTGGGGAATTTTTTGAGCTACTGGAGAAATCCGGTTACCGCTGGCCTGCAAATATAGAAGGAACTGCAAATTCCAACGGGTTCACTGTTCCACAGGGAACCACCGTTCTCGCATTTCATTTTCAAGATGGGATTATTGTGGCTGGTGACCGGCGCGCCACTGCTGGAAACAGCATCATGTACGAAATGTGCGACAAGGTGATCCCTATTGACAAGCATACCCTGATGGCAATTGCGGGTGTTCCTGCAACCGCATTTGAAATGGCCCGCGTTCTCTCCCACAACTTTGAATATTATCGTCGATCACAATTACAATCGATGAGCGTTGAAGGAAAAATCCGCGCCCTATCCAAACTGCTTAAAGAAAACGTGGGTATGGCCGTGCAGGGACTGGGAGTGGTGAGCCCCATCTTTGCCACCTTTGACCCTGTTCGCAAAAAATCCAACATTCATTTTTACGATATGCTGGGAGCCGATTTTCAAATTCGCACCCACACAGCAACAGGATCGGGATCGCAAATAATCCGTGGCATCCTTGAGCATGAAGATTTATGGGGAGAAAAACCCCTGGCAGAAAGAACCCGTGAACAAGCGATGACTCTTGCAATCCGACTTCTCCAAACGGCTGCATTATTCGACTCGGCAACCGGTCAGGCAAGACCGGACGATGATATCTTCCCCACCCTGGCGATTCTTACTGAAGAGGGTTATAAGTTTGTGGAAGGTGAAGAGACTGTAAAAATTTACAAAACTTCCATGGAACGTGGCAATCCGTGAAAAAAAGAATTTTTGGAATCGAAACTGAGTATGGACTGCTCGTAAAAGACGACAGCGGTGGCGACTTCCGTCTTGATCCGATGGAAATTGCCAACAAGATAAAGAACCATATCTTCTCAAAAAATCTCGGAGTCCTTGATCTTCATTACCGCGCTAACGACGAACCCCCTGGCAATGGCGGGTTTCTTCTCAATGGCGGTCGACTTTATCTCGACATGGGACATCTGGAATACGCATCTCCCGAATGTTCTAATCTGGTCGATCTAGTAACTTTTGATCGTGCCGGTGACACTTTAATACAGGAAGCGGTAGAGGAGTTGGGATGGGCCAACAATATTTCCATCATAAAAAATAATGTAGACCTGGAAACCAATGCAACCTTTGGTTGCCATGAGAATTATCTCGTAGGCCGTAATTTTCCCTTTGATGAACGGGACAATTTAAAACTGCTTTCGTCTTTTTTGACGACTCGACTGATTTACTGTGGTGCCGGTCGCATTGGTTCGTGCGATCCACACCCGTTTCGGGATTGGGATGGTGTCTCGCCTCAGGAAATTATGGAAGAGGAAGTTGATTTTCAGATTTCACAACGCGCAGACCATATCCCCAACGAGTTTTACCGGTGGGTTCAATACAATCGCGCCATCGTCAACACACGCGACGAACCTCTGTCCGACCCCAGTAAATACCGGCGCATCCATCTTCTAGTAGGCGACTCCACCATGAGTGAGTTTGCCACAGCAATGAAAATGGGAACCACCACTTTAATGTTGGAAATAATGCAACTGGGCGTCGCCAAAAGGGAATGGATTCTTGCCGATTCCGTACAAGCCATGCGATCTATTTCACGGGACCCGGAATTCAAATGGAATGTAACTCTGGCATCCGGCGCACCCTCTACAGCCCTTGAGTTACAACTGGATATTTTGGACACCTGTAAAAAATATCTTGCGGGAACCAATCAGGAAACCGACTGGATTCTGGAAAACTGGGAATCCGTTCTTAATGACCTTCCGAAAGGACCTGAAGCGGTTATTGGTCGTGTCGACTGGGCCAGCAAATATTGGATGCTCAATGAATTTAAAGGCGAAGAAAATTTACCCTGGCACGATCCATGGCTCAAAAGCCTCGATCTGGAGTACCACAATTTAAATAAAGAAAGTGGATTGTTCTGGGGACTGGAAGCCAGTGGGGATGGGTTCAGAAAAACAACCGATCCGGCAGTGGATCACGCAAAAGTAAATCCTCCAAGAGGTACGCGCGCCCATGGTCGAGGGGAGCTCATCAAAAAGTTGATCGGACAACATTCCCATATGGGGTACCTCATAGACTGGATTGGATTTCGCCTAAGCAAGACAGATGATCCTTTTTTAATGCTCGATCCCTTCATTTCGTATAAAGAGGACATCATTGAGCATCTAAAACAGTTTGAAACCAGCTATTCCCCGTCAAAAGATATAGAAGGCAAACCCTTTCGCGAACCTCGTAAAAAAGAATCCTATGAATGAAGATTGTTTGTTTTGCAAAATCAGCGAGGGATCGATTCCGTCGGAAAAGGTTTATGAGTCCGACACATTATTTGCAATCAATGATATCAACCCTCAAGCACCAACTCATATTCTAATTATTCCCCGGGCGCATTATTCTACACTTCTGGACATACAGGAATCTGATCATGCACTAATGGGTTCTGTAATCAGCGTGGCAAACAAACTGGCTAAAGAACGAGGACTCGATAAATCAGGATATCGCCTTGTGGTAAACTGTGGAGCAGGAGCAGGACAATCGGTTTTTCACATTCATTTCCACCTGTTAGGCGGCCGTCCATTGAATTGGCCTCCAGGCTAAAACCCATATAGCCCAGCAAGAAAATGGTTACCGCAGAACAACTCTACGAAAAACTAAAAGATATTCAGGTTGGCAACCCGATCTGTAAGTTCACAAAAGAAAATTGCGAGCTTTTGCTTCCTACCATTGAGCGAATCGAACAACTCAAAAAGGAAAAAAACGCAATCATTCTGGTTCACAACTATGTGGCACCACAAATTTTTTACAGTGTCGCCGACTACACCGGAGACTCTTATGGACTCTCCAAAAACGCAAAAGAATCCGATGCTGATATCATCGTTTTTGCTGCTGTCCGGTTCATGGCCGAAACTGCCAAAATACTCAATCCGCAAAAAACAGTTCTTGATCCAAATCCGAACGGAGGATGCTCGCTGGCTGATGGCATCACGGAATCCGATGTAATTAAATTACGTAAACAATTTCCGGACCACACCTTTGTCTGTTACATAAACACCACAGCAGCCGTAAAGGCCCAATGCGATGTTTGTGTCACCTCTTCCAATGTTTATAAAATCATTGAAAAAATCCTTAACGATAAAATATATTTCCTCCCCGACAAACTGATGGGAGAAAATGTAATTCAGCACCTCAAAGCTAAAGGTGTGAACAAAAATATCGAGTTATGGGATGGCACCTGCTACGTGCATGAAGAATACCAGCCCGAAAGTATCGACCAGGTACGAAGAAACTTTGATGGTGTCGAAATTCTGGTTCATCCCGAATGCAATTCCGCAGTGGTCAACAAAGCCGACTATGTTGGCAGCACCAGCCAGATGCTCAACCACGTTCGCGAATCTAACCGGGACTCCTTCTTCCTGCTAACCGAATGTGGATTGACAGGAGTTTTGCAGTCGGAATTCCCGCAAAAAACTTTTGCAGGAAGTTGCACTCTGTGCAAATACATGAAATCCAATTCTCTGGAAGACATCGTTAACGTCCTCGAAAACCCGAGCCCGCAAAGCATCATCGAAATCGACCCCGAAACCCAAAAACGAGCCCTCCAGTGCGTCAATCGCATGTTTGACTACGCAGATTAGGCAAAATTTAAAACAAATTTTCGCCGCTTAAACCCCCTATATTTAAAGGATTTTTCCCGAAAACCTTTGATTTTCAGGCGCCTATAACACCTTTCAAATAAAGGCTTAAGTCATTTTTTTTTAACACCGATAAGAAGTTACAGGGCATGGATAGCCCAACTTTAAACATCTTTTAGGTGGAGGATGAAATGGTTGAAGGAACAAGCAGCTTAGGTCAAACGGCTCTAAACGCACTTCTGCAAAGATCCCAGCAAAATTTTAAGCTCGCGGATACGGATAAGTCCGGCGGACTGACCAAAGAGGAAGTCCAGATTCGCGCAGATCAAACCGGGAACGGACAAAAAATTCTGGATAACTTTGATTCCATTGACACGGACGGAAGTGGAGAAGTGACCCAGGAAGAAATTCAGGCATTTCGAATTGCAGAAGGCGGTAATCAGAATCCCGCGCAACTTTTAGAACAACTCAAAACCATTTTTCAAAAATCAGGAATTAATTCAGGAAGCATTGTAGATTTTTTGAGCGACCAGCAATCTAAAAACAGCAATTTGGGTGCGCTCTTGCAAGACAGCACCAACCTCGATGCTTTGATCGAGTCTCGAGTGAATGAGATTTTTGCTTCAACAGGTGAAGTACCGGATGATTTAACCTCTCAAATCTCCACCATTATATAGGCCATCACAACTACCTCCTTGTGATGTTTTGTTGATGTACCTGGAAGGGATCAGTGAATTCCCCACCTGATCCCTTTCTACTCTCTGGCGAGGGTGGCCATAGGTCGATTCTCTTTCTCCTAAAAACACTATTCAGGCATGTGAACAAAAAGGTTTTTCCCCTTTTCTAAAAACAGGAAAAATATATTTGCATTAAAACGACCCGACCATATGGCTACGGGGCCTGCCCCGTTAGAAGAGGCCTTTGACAGCATTGCCGATATCTTCGGCATTTTTATCTAAAAGTTTTCCGGGGTCGCCGATTCCTTTTTCGAGTTTTCCTTTTAGATCTTTCGCAACTCCTTCAATGACTTTCTTGGCCTGACCCAGGTCGAGGGTTCCCACTGCTTTATTGATGTTCTTCCTGAGCGAAGACACAATTTTGTTAGCCACCTCTTTGGGAGATGCACCGCCTTTGTCTTTTCCAATATCTTTCAGGGTCAGTCCGGGCAAACTCACCGACATCGCTTTCCCGTTCAGGAAGGAAGCGCTCACATTGATCTTCCCATCACGAACGGTCAGTTTTTCTATAATGAGTTTTTTCTGTTTGCCGCTTGAAGAACCTCCTCCTGACGATTCACTTCAACCACCTCCACTGGAGGAAGAACCGGAAAAGGAGTCCACATTCTTTTTAATCGCATCAATATTGCTTCCACCGGAACCCACTTCGTAAGTGATCTCGGGTCCCGCTATCACAATTTCTTTAATAATAACCGTGTCTTTAGTGACACTCGGCAAATCCAACTCCAGGCTGACTTCAGAAAATTGGAAGGCACTGGGAGTTTTAAAAGGTTTCGGGTTGCCTACTTTAAGCCCATGCAATGCACCTTTCCCGGTGGTCGCGATAACCGTTTTATCCAGAGTCACTTCTGTTTGGGTTATTTCCGAACCAAAATGTTCAACCGCCTCGGTAATGACTGAATCCAAAGACGAGAACAGCAAAAAAGACAGCATCACACCCTTAATCACAACAAGACCACCTACTATTATGAATTTTTTCATATCGAAGCCTCTTTAAAGTTTACCCATCTTGAATTCGTGCTAAAGAAATCCCAAAAATTTTTCAGTACATTTTTTTAAAAATGATCGGGATCACAATAGCCAGTAGAACCACCATTCCAATAAAGTGTTCAAAGCTAAACATTATTTGGGACCTGTCATTTTTTCCGGTCGCACTTTTTCATCGAACTCCTCAGCAGTCAAAAGTCCCAATGCAACCACAGATTCTTTTAAAGTCGTGTTTTCCTGATA
>JAYNIA010000001.1:70426-203504 GCA_038108555.1 Nitrospinota bacterium
GGGAACGTATCGTTTGAAGACTGCCCCATATTCACATGATCGTTGGGATGGACGGGGTCTTTGGAACCAATGGTTCCACCTGCCAGTTCAATGCCCCGATTGGCAATCACCTCATTGCTGTTCATGTTTGATTGAGTGCCACTACCTGTTTGCCAGACTCGCAAAGGAAAATGGTCATCCAGTTTTCCCTCAATGACTTCATCAGCTGCTTGAACGATCAAATCTTTTATATTTTCGGGCATCAATCCAAGCTCCGCATTGACCATCGCAGAAGCTTTTTTGAGAACCCCCATTCCCCGGATGAGTTCCCGAGGCATTGTTTCTGAGCCAATATCAAAATGAATCAATGAACGAGCCGTTTGTGCTCCATAATAACGATTGGCAGGAACCTCGATTTCCCCCATGCTGTCCGTTTCTGTCCGGGTTTCCATGTTTCTTCTCCTCAATTTTTAAAATAGTCCGCCGCTTCCGGCATTTCTTCTTCAATATAAACTTTAAATTTTTTTAATAACCGTTGTTCCGATTGACGCACCGCTTCTCTTGTCACACCTCTTTGATCGCCAATTTCCTGTAGCGATTGCGGTGATTCAGAGAGAATTCTCTTTTCCAGAATTTCAATCTCGCCAGGTTTCAGTTCCGACTTAAATCCTTCAATTTTTTGTGCAAGTATTTCACGGAACTGGTCTATCTCCGCCTTTTTTTCAAGGGACTTGCCATCGCTTAAGGATTGAGCCGGCGTCATGGTACTGTCGGGACGTGTAGGTGTATCCATCGATACATCGACAGCACCGATGCTGGCTTCTACATCTATGATTTCCCCTTCATCAACGCCAAAATGCTCGGCTAATAATTTGGTGGAAGGATCAAACCCCTCGCGTTCCAAACGTTCTTTTTCTTTTTTAAGATTAAACAATAATTTACGTCTTGCATTTGTGGTGCCCACCCGCACGAGCCGCCAGTTATCTAAAAGATATTTCAAAATATAAGATTTTATCCACCATGTGGCATATGCAGAAAGACGAACACCCCGGAAAGGGTCAAAATTTTTGACCGCTTTCATTAGCCCGACATTACCTTCCTGAACCAGGTCCATCAGGTTCTGCCATTCACGCTTGAAAGTCATGGCGATTTTCACAACCAACATCAAATTTGCTGTTGTCAGTTTGTAAGCCGCATCAACATCTCCGGTTTCCTGCAACCGAATGGCCAGCTCCTTTTCCTCTTCTTCTGAAAGGATGGGATATTTCTTCACCTCCTGAAGGTAGGCTGTGAAGGGATCGGGGGGTGCCAGCGTGCCTTTTTGCCGCACCGCCGGAACCAGGGATTTTTTCTTCCCCGTAACTTTTTCTGTTTTTTCGCTCATAAAAATTACTGATTTTCAGCTTAATTTACCGCTTTTTTCCCAGGTTGAATCTATATCCCTTTATCTTTACAATAAAGAAATGGCCCGTTTAGCATTGTTTGGAATTGCAGTTATTTTTGTCATTCTGGTTGCTCGCCTGATTTTCCCGAGTTCCAAAGAACCTGGTCCAACGGAAATGGTCCAGGACCCCAATAATGGTGTTTACATTCCTAAATCGGAAGCGATTAAAAAAATAATCAATGGTAAAGAATACTTTTTCTCAAACGAACAAAGTGCCGAAGAATTTATTAGAAAAAATCAAAATAAAGCAAATTGACCACAGCCAATTCGAAAAATTAGTTTACTGATATTCATCGTCTTGTAATTAACCCCTGCTATTATAGCAAAGGATTTAACATAAACCGGAGAAACAGGCCATTCAATGAAACGAAATAAAAATACGGTAAATTTGACGTTAAGCCACAAAAGAATAGTACGGATTTTTGGCATCCTGATAGCGCTGGGATTGTTTTTCAGCAGCCCCGCCCATGCAGAAGAAAAATGCCAGCCTTTGGACAAAAAGAAAATCAAAATTGAGGGCTATATCTCGAAAAAATTTCGCAAACAGCGAAGAGCCATATTCAAAGAATTTGCCGAACTGGGAAATTCCAAATCCGTTCTCAGGGTCTATCCCATGGGAGAAACTTCCAAAGTAATAGCCATTGGAAAATGTGTGCCCGTACATATTGCTCAACACGTAATAAAAAAGGCAATGAAGTACAGCACCGGGGTTGAAAGCCTGGTTCAGCAACAATTTGTCCATGGGCATTGGATTGGTGTGGGCGTCACCATTTTTGATGAACCTTCCCAACAGGTGGTCAATGCAGAACAGGTGAGTCAGTTGCTCAATCCCGAACTGTCCAGCGAAGATTTTCATAAACTCTACCGGAAACTGTCTGTCCCTAATGAGCTGACACCTTTTTTCGGATTGCAGGTTCCAAATATTAAAACGGCACAACCTGAGTAGTTTCATTCATCCCAGGTTAAAAAAAACAGGGGGTTCGAAATGAGATTAAAAATATTTTTTGCATTGCTGATTTTTTTATCATCACCCATCTATGGACACGCAAAAGAAGAATGTCTTTCCGAAAGCCAGAAGCCTGTAAAGGTCGAGGCCTGGATCTCAAAAAAATACGAGAAAAACTACCGGAACATCCGCAATGAGTTCGCGGAAATGGGAAACACTAAGGTGGGTCTTTTTGTTTACCCTGCAGAAAACCCGTCCCGGGTCGTGGCCATTGGCCGGTGTGTACCCGCATATATGGCACAGCATTTCATCAGGAAAGCCTGGAAATATTCGCTAGGCACTACCCATCTGGTGCACCAGGGATTCGTTTCATCACACTGGGCAGGAGTCGGGACCTCTTTGTTTTCAGAAAATTCGATGAGTGCGATCTCACCACAACAACTCAATGAGTTGATGGATGAAACTTTGAATACAGAGTCCTTCCAAAAAATGTACCGGGATCTGACCGTGCAAAAAGAAAAAGTTTCCGCTTTTGGTCTGATGCTGGATAACCCCAAACTAATCCAAAATTAATTCAAAACGTGACGATCCACGAATTTTTGCCTCCCCTGCAAGGGGTGCCTAATGGTCGCGGCGGACGAGGCGAACAGCGTGAGAAATTGTTTTGTCGTTTTTTTCGTACCAATAAGGGCAACCGTTTGCATAAAACAGAATTTGCGCTTCCTTTCCACGTGTTGAGGAAGTCCAGGTGCAGTTTGCTGCTCCGGGAGGAAATACCGAATCCAGAAAAATATCTCCGCCCTTGGAATCCTTATTTAGTTTTTCCTTATCGAAAATTGAAGAAGCCTCTTGGATGGTCGGTATCCGCCAATCGCTGTACCCCCCCACCTTTTTTTCATTGATTTGTTTTGCAAACTCCTCGGCTTCCGAATAGGAAACTTCTTTTTCCAATTCTAAAAACGAGTCATTCGCCATCCAGGTCACACTGGTTACAGAGTCATATATTGTTCCATCATCTCTTTTTAAGAAACGCGATTTTTCGTTACCCATATTTTCCTTTCAATAAAACATCAGACCGAAACTTCCGGCCAGGGATTAGCTTTAATATGATGTGATATTTTAACCCATCGAGGTTTTATTTTAAACCATGTAGAGAAACAGCCTTAACGGTATAGTTCCGGGCGACGATCTTTAAAAATATCGTTTTTCGAGTTGAGAAATTTTTCCCGGGCCTTTTGTATATCAATTTCAACGATATGCACCTCTTCCCCGGTTTCTGAGGCACGAACCAGAATATTGCCATCGGGACCGACCACCTGGCTCTGCCCTATAAAATGAAGGGTTTCATTTTCGATTCGATTTTCATCCCCAACACGATCTGCAGTTATTGCAAATATCCGGTTTTCCAGACAACGGGTGATCATAGCTTGCGGGCAATGGGGTAAAACCAGATTGGAGGGATGCGCGATGATCTCCGCCCCTTTTAAAGCCAGTGATCGGGCGGTTTCAGGAAACCGCCAATCGAAACAAATCATCACACCGACTTTTACTCCATCCAGATCAAAAACAGGAGGCGCTGCCCTACCCGTATGAAAGCAGGTTTTTTCGGTATCAAACAAATGGATTTTTCGATAACGACCGATAAACCCTTGAGGCCCAACAATAACAGAAGAATTGTAAATTCGATCTTCCTCTATTTCGACTAGGCCCGCTATAAAATGTGCGTTTAATTTTTTGGCAAGAGAAAAAAGAAAGCTGGTGGTCATGCCACCGGGAACAAGCTCTGCATATTGATGAGCCTCTTCCATATTTTTGAATCGGTAACCGGTGGAGAAAAGTTCCGGCAAGACAATCAAGTCCGCAGATTTTCCTGAAAGCAATTCCTCAACGCGATCCAGATTGGCCTGAACATTTCCGAATTCAGGATGGTTTTGAACAAATCCAACTTTCATAGCAAACCCCTTACAGGGGAGGAAAAATAGGCGTAACTAAAGTTAAAGGCTAATAGTTCTCTTTAAGCTTTATGGGAATTGACCCTTTGAGTCCAGCGTCACGCTGGTTAGAGTTTGGAAAATTTTGTTCTATATAAATGGTCGATCAGGGTAATTGCTACCATGGCTTCTGCGATGGGAACAGCCCGGGGAGCAACGCAGGGATCATGCCGACCCTCAACCCGAATTTCCGCCTTTTTACCCTTTGTGGTAACTGTTTCCTGGGCTTTATTTATTGAGGAGGTTGGTTTGACAACGAGTTTAACCACGATATCCATCCCATTCGAAATCCCTCCTAAAATGCCACCGGCATTATTGGTTTCCGTGGCCACCTTTTTATTCTTCATAACAAAAACATCATTGCATTCCGAACCAGTCATGGTGGCGGATTTGAATCCGGCTCCAATTTCGACGCCTTTAACTGCAGGAATGCACATCACGGCTTTTGCAAGATCTGCATCCAATCGATCGAAAACCGGTTCTCCCAATCCGGCTGGAACCCCCTGGGCAACGACTTCGACAATTCCGCCTAAAGAATCTCCTTTTTTACGAGCCCGCATAATGGCATTGATCATTTTGTCCGCGATTTTAGCATCGGGACAACGCACGATATTGTTCTCTATCTCTTCATAATCAATCTCTTGTGCAACATGTTTAGCAACCTGGCGAGTGAAACCAATGATTTTTATCTTTTCCCGGGCCAGAAGTTTTTTTGCTATTGCACCTGCCGCTACCCGACCTACGGTTTCCCGCGCGCTGGATCTTCCCCCTCCTCGATAGTCCCTGAATCCATACTTCATATCGTAGGTATAGTCTGCGTGACCGGGGCGGTACATATCTTTAATCAGTTCATATTTTGAAGAATCGGCATCTTCATTTTCTACTAAAAGTGAAATGGGGGTGCCGGTAGTTTTGCCATTAAACACCCCGGACATAATTTGGATCTGGTCGCCTTCTTTCCGAGTGGTAGTAACTTTGCTTTGTCCTGTTCTACGACGATTAAGCTCCAACTGAATTTCAGATTCCTTGATTGGCAATCCAGCCGGGCAGCCTTCAATAACCACACCCAGCCCCCGTCCATGTGATTCACCCCAAGTGGTTATTTTAAAGATTTTTCCGAAAGAGCTGCCTGACATAAGCTTTTGAAATGGATAAAGTTAAATTGTAGGGAAAACTTACAGCCGAGTGTAAGCGTTTGTTTCAAAGGGGGTTATTCTAACCGCTTGAAATATAGAAACTAATTAGTCTATCGATTAAAAGGGGGGATTTTTTTTGGTTGTTACTTACGGGCAAAACAGGAAGGGTTTAAAAGGGATCAAGAAGTCTTTATCAAGACTCCTGATTCTCTTTTGCCTCTTGCGCCTCTTTCTCGTCAACCAATTCCCTCAGTTCTTTTCCCGCTTTGAAAAATGGAACTTTTTTCGAGGGAACATCCACTTTCTGTCCGGATTTGGGGTTTCGACCTACTCTTGCATTTCTTTGCCTGATTCGAAAACTGCCAAACCCTCTTAACTCAACTTTTTTTCCTTCAGCCAACGAATCGGTAATACTGGAGAAAACAGTATTAACTACAACTTCTGTTTGTTTTTTGGTCAAATGGATTTGGTTGGCTACTTTTTCTACAAGTTCTGCTTTGGTCATTTAAAAGTCTCCCCCCCCCGGATCAACAATTTTAATGATACTGAAAATCGGATTTGGGGAAGTATAGCATTAGCGGTAATTAAGTCAAGCCCTTTATTTTAATCGAGTTAAGAAGATTTTGAGGTGCCGGGATCTTTGAAAATAATGAAATTGACAACTCCATTTTTCCTGGATGAATGAATAAAAAATGGTTCAGCCCCTCTTGAGCTATATGCGCCAGAAACCCGTTAACCCATTGATTTTATTAGGGCAGCCAGAGGTATTGCAACCGGGGGCCGGAAGCAGGAAGGATGGATTCAGTAAGGTTTTTTGAAACAACACTTTGCATTAACCAATCCATAAAAGGGACTTCTTCTTTTTCCTCAAGAACACTGGGATATCCTACAATGCCAATTTTTTGGCCAAGAATTTCTTTAGTTTTTTCCAGTCCACCGAATTCATCGATCAATTTATAGTCCAGGGCCTGCTTTCCGGTCATTACTCTTCCATCTGCAAACAGCCGCACTTTTTCCTCGGGTAAATTTCTACCCTTGGAAACCGCTTCTACGAACTGTTGGTGCACATCATCTACCACGTTTTGCAACAGCTTACGTTCTTCAGGATTAAGCGACCGGAGAGGCGAACCGGAATCTTTAAAAGCCCCGCTTTTAATTACCGCAGGTTTTACTCCGACTTTCTTTGCAAGCTCCTCCATATTGTTAAAAGCCATGATGGCACCTATGCTTCCTGTCAAAGTACCTGGATTGGCAAGAACATAATCCGCTGCACAGGCAATATAATATCCACCGGATGCAGCAACAGTGCCCAGAGAAGCATAAACAATTTTGTTTGCTTCTTTTACTTTATATATTTCATCGTGGATTTCCTGTGCAGGTGCAACCGCGCCTCCCGGAGAATCTATCCTAACAATAATGGCTTTAATTTTTTCATCCCGCCGGTATTTTGAGAGCTGGCGAACAACCTCTGAGGAATCCATCAGCATGCCATTTACATTTACCAGGGCAATTTCGCTGTTTGAGGTTTTTAAACGGTTCTGCATTAAGCCCCCCATAACCGAGGCCGCAAAAAAGAACGCGATAATGCCCAATGTCCATTTAAATAATTTTTTCAAAATTGTCCCTTTTAACTAACGAAGTCCCATTTTTGGAAAAAGCTCGCGACAAAAACGAAAGGGAGCATTAAAAGGCAACCCTCCTTAGAAAGGGAGAGGGGAATTTAACCTTTTTGGTAGCAGGCAAAATTCGCCTCCCTTTCAAGAGAGTTACTCCTCTTTAAACACTTCCATATCTACCTGTTCCTTTTCAATTTGCGAGAGGTCCAGGTTTTCTTCATGCGCTTTAATACTTAACGCAATCTTTTTGTTATTGATATCTACCTTGATCACCTTTGCCTTGATTTCATCATCCACTTTCACAGCTTCTTCAGGTTCGGTGATATTTTTGGAACTCAATTGCGAAACATGGATAAGGCCTTCCAGGCCATCACCAAACTCCGCAAAAGCACCAAAGGTTGTCACTTTGATAATTTTACCGCTAACTTCTGTTCCAATTGGGTAGTTTCCGGCAATTTCATCCCATGGATCCGGAAGCAATTGTTTTACACCCAGGGATATTCGACAGTTTTCCTTATCAATACTGAGAACGGCAGAAGCAATTTTATCTTTCTTTTTCAACACCTCTGATGGATGTTTGATTTTCTTCCAACTCAAATCAGAGATATGAATCAATCCGTCCACACCATCTTCCAGTTCAACAAACGCACCAAATTCGGTCAGGTTTCTAACGGTACCCTCGACTTCAGTACCTATGGGATATTTATCTTCAATTTTATCCCATGGATTAGGTTCGATTTGCTTCATTCCCAGAGAGATTCGTTTCTTCTCTTTATCCAGCGTCAAAACAAGAGCTTCGACTTCATCGCCAATCGCAACCATTTTGCTTGGATGTTTGACATGACGGCTCCAGCTCATTTCTGAAATATGGACAAGACCTTCGATTCCCTTTTCAAGTTCAACAAACACACCATAGTCCGTAATGCTGACGACTTTACCCTTGATTTTTGTTTCAACGGGGAATTTGGAATCCACATCCACCCAGGGATCAGGACTGGTTTGTTTGAGACCCAGAGAAACCCGTTCTTTGTCTTTGTCATATTTCAAGACCATAACCGTTACCTTGTCTCCAATCGAAAACATTTCGGAAGGATGATTGACCCGGCCCCAGGACATATCCGTGATGTGTAGCAATCCATCAATTCCGCCCAGGTCAATAAAGACTCCGTATTCGGTAATGTTTTTAACAATACCCTCGATGAGGTTTCCTTCACCCATTTTCTCAAGAGTGCCCGTGCGGATTTGTTTGCGCTGTTCTTCGAGAAGAATTCTGCGAGAGAGAACAATGTTGCCGCGCTTTTTATTCATTTTGATAATTTTCATATCAAATTTTTCGCCAATCAGTTTTTCCAGATTGCGAATGGGGCGGAGGTCGATTTGCGATCCCGGCAAAAATGCTTTGAGTCCGATATCCACAGTGAGTCCGCCTTTGGCTTTGGCGATAACCGTTCCCTGGATGATTTCATCAGCTTCATAGGTTTTAACCAGATCATCCCAGATTTTAATTTTATTTGCTTTCTCCTTGGAAAGAACGACATTGCCATCATTGTCTTCGACTTTTTCCAGAAAAACTTCCACTTCGTCATCAATCTGCAAATCTTTTCCGTTTTCAGGAAACTCGGAGAGAGAAACCAGTCCTTCTGATTTAAAGCCAACATCAACGGTTACGAGTCCTTTTGAAATGGCAATCACCTTTCCCATAATGATCTGGGAAGCCTTGAACCTGCCAAGGCTTTCATTGAAATAGGATTCCATTTCCTTGTAGCTGGCTTCTTCATTGGGGGTCAGTTCTTCCAACTCCGCCTTATCGTCCTCGTTCATTTTTTCTAATAACTCTTTGGGTATTTTCATGACCTGCTGATTCTCACTTTCTAAAGGGTTGTTTAAATATGATTAACTTTTTTGTTTTATATGTTCCATAACCTGATCAATGACTTCTTCAATCGTAAATTTGGTGGTATCAACTTCAATGGCATCTTCTGCCGGACGAAGCGGTGAGATAGTACGCGTTTTATCTTCGTGATCTCTTTGCTTTATCTCGGCTATGATGTTTTCCAAATCCACATCCATATTTTTTTCTTTTAGCTCCAGATATCGCCTTTTGCCGCGCTCTTCCGCATCAGCATCCATAAAAAATTTCAACTCGGCATTCGGAAACACTTTGGTACCAATGTCGCGTCCATCCATCACAATGTTGCCGGACTGACCTATTTCCTGCTGCTTTGCAACCAGGATTTCACGGACCCTTTTTTGTGCAGCAACTTTTGCAGCACCTCGCCCCACCACCTCATTTTTTAAAAGCCCCGTGGCATTTTCCCCATTGACCCTTATTTGCTGGCCTGAAGGATCCGCTACAAATTCAATTTTCAATTGTTCCGCCCATTGACCGATCGCCGTTTCATCATCCAGATCAAGGCCCTTGTTGTTTGCAGACCAGGCAACCGCCCGATACATGGCACCGGTATCGATATAGCGGTAGTTCAAATTCTTGGCTATAAATTTTGCAATCGTGCTTTTACCGCTGCCTGCCGGCCCATCAATGGCAATGATCATGAATTCAGATTACCTTCATCCGGTATTTATTAGCGGCGGCAAACGCTTCTTCCAAAGCCTGCCCGTCTTTTTTTTCAATGACACTGCGTAATTCACTCAGGGTATCCTGGAAACGATCTATTAAATCCAGTGAATGCACCTGGTTGGAAAGGCAGATATCCCGCCACATCACGGGGTCTCCGGATGCGATACGAGTGATATCTTTTAATCCTGCTCCCGAGTAGGCCGTCACTTCATGATTCTGTTTGGTGCGCAAGGCCCCCAGAGTATTCATCAAGGCATAAGCAACAATATGGGGCAAATGGCTTACGGCACCGAAAACAAAATCATGCTCGTCTGCATCAAGTGTCAGCGTGTCCATCCCCACCGATTCCCACAGCGCACCTACTTTTTCCAATGCCTGCGTATCGGTTTTTGGCGTTGGAGTTAGAATACATTTAGCGTCGACATACAAATCTTCCCTTGACGCTTCCAGCCCCGATTTTTCTCCCCCGGCAATGGGATGTGAGCCTACAAAATAAATTCCTTCCGGCATCAGATCATCTGCCTGGTGCACCAGGGGTCCTTTAACTGAACCCACATCGGTTATCACCGCTCCCTGTTTTAAATGGGGAAGCAAGTCCTCTATCAAAGGGACAATTCTGGAAACGGGAGTACAAAGGACGACCAGATCCACATCCTTTACAGATTCAGTTAAATCGGCGGCACCCCGATCAATAATGCCGAGGGATTTAGCCTTTTCAAGATTCTCCTGACTGCGGCCAAACCCTATAATTTCTCCGACAAGATTGTATTTCTTACATGCCTTTGCCAAAGAGGCTCCCAAAAGTCCAACCCCAATGATGGTCATCTTTTCAAATAACTTCATGCCCGTTTCAACCCCTGTTCCGGATAAGAACCCAATACTCGAAACATCAAACTCTGTCTTCCGAGACTTTTTAAAACGCGTTCGACTGCCTTGTCCTCAACGTGACCCTCGAAATCCACATAAAACAAATATTCCCAGGGCCGGTTACGCAGTGGTCGGGATTGAATCTTGGTCAAACTGATTTTATTTTTGGCAAACATTTGCAGGATTTTTAGTAACGACCCGGATTCATCGGCAATGGAAAACATGATCGATGTTTTGTTCTTCTTAGCTCTTTTGGCCTGGTCTTTACTGATTACTAAAAACCGGGTGTAGTTTTCCGCGCGATCCTGAATATTTTTTGCAATGATTTTTAACTTATGAACCTCGGCTGCCAGTTGCCCGGCAATGGCGGCTGAATTTTTTTCCTTTTTCGCCAGTTCCGCCGCATGCGCCGTGCTGGCAGCAGGTATCTGCTCCACACCGGGAAGGTTTTTGTTCAACCAGTTTCGAGACTGCCCCAGAGGCTGTGGATGGGAATACACCTTTTTGATTTTTTTCAGGTCGGTACTTCCCGCTAGCAAAAATAATGAAATAGCCATTCGAGCTTCATCACAAATATGCAGCGGAGAATCGACAAAACAATCCAGCGTCCGGTTGACAACTCCCTCGATGGAATTTTCCACGGGCACCACGCCATAGTCCGAGTTTCCCAACTCGACTTCCGAGAAAACACTTTCAATGTTGGAACAGGAATTAAATTTGCAGGAATGCCCAAAATGTTTGATCGCGACCTGATGGCTGAAGGTGGTATCCGGGCCGAGAAAGGCGATCCTCAACGGTTTTTCCAAAGCCAATGTGGCTGAGAAAACTTCACGAAAAATGGAATTGATGGAAGACGCAGGAAACGGACCTTTATTCTGGTCGTTCATCCGGTCGAGAATAGCGCGTTCACGCTGGGGAACATGGAAATGGGTATTCTTCCCCTGAAGGGTCTTCTCCTCACCTATTTTTTGGGCCAAAAGGCCACGACGACTGATCAGCTTTAAAAGCTGGTCGTCAATTTTATCAATCTGCTGGCGCAGATCGTCGAGCTTTGACAAAAAACGTATACCGCCTTTACTTGGATTTCCCGCAACTGATTTTGGGATGGGTTGATCATTTCATAATTCCCCCCTAAAATGCAAGGATTATCTTCGTAAGAGACCTGATTTTTATGAGGTTTTCTATATTTTCAAATCCGTTTTTTATGTGAGGTCGTTCAAATGATTTTGCTGGAATTCAGTATGAGCCCCATGGATAAGGGGGAAAGTGTCAGTGAACAAGTCAGCCGGTCCCTGAAAATAATTGACGAAAGTGGCGTGCCCTACAAACTGAACCCTATGGGAACCGTCCTGGAAGGGGAATTCGATGAAGTCATGGGTGTGGTCAAACAATGCTATGAAAAAATGCGCACCGACTGCAAACGCATCACCTGCGCAATTAAAATAGATTACCGCGAGGGAAAATCAGGAAGGCTGGAATCGAAAATGGCTTCCATTGAAAACAAACTGGGAAAAGAGGTGAAGAAATAAAATGTTAGCCACCGATGCACACAGATGAACAGAGATTGCTATTTTGTCCGTCATCGCGAGCGTGTTATATCCCAACCTCAACTTTCATGCCCCGCAGGGGTAACTGTAAGGAGCGTGGCCGTGGTATTTTTCTATTGAATTCGTGCCCGGAACGGGTAGATCCAGTCTTTCTGGATTGCGTCGTCGCCAAAGGCTCCTCGCAATGACTGTCTCTTTATAAAAATCAGTTTCCATCCGTGCTTGTGATAATTATCCTTAGCCTTCATGCCCCCTACGGGTACATCTGTGGTTCCAATTCCATTAAATTTTTTCTTATGTAATTAACTACTGCCTGAATTTCCTGCTCCGTCAAACGGGATTTCCAAGGCATCATGGCAGTGCCTTTTCTTCCCTCGGTGACGGATTGGATCATCCGCTCCTTCGTCAGTTCTTTTTTCGATTTTTCCGAGGTGAAATTTTTTGGCGGCGGATTCAACACATTTGCGGCAAAGGTTTTTCCATCCCCTTTAACTCCATGACAGGCCTTGCAATGTTTGAAAAAAATATCGCGCCCGGTTTCGGGATCTGTCGTTTCTGCAACAACCTGACCGGGGACAAACAAAGTTATTAACAACCAAAATAATAACGCCAAATTACTGATTGAGTTTTTATCCTTAAGGTCAATCACCCCATCCCCTCTTTAAAAAAGAGGGGTCAATTTACCCCCCCCTCTATTACTAAAAATTCAACAACCCTATCCAGAAGCCCTATGTCATCCGTATCGCCAAAAAAGCAAAGACCTATCGCCAGCGGCGGCTCGCCGCTAGGGGACGTCTTCGAGTTTTTCGATCATCAGGGTATTGATCATATTTGCTTTGAACTGGCTCATTAACTTTTGAAATGTCACCCTTTGGTCTTTTAAGGATACATAGAAAACGTCAATCCCCCGATCCCCCTGAGTGGAAATTTTCGCCCGGTGGATGAGGATACCGAAATCGGCAAATACCGAAGCAATTTTGTAAAGCATCCCCATATGGTCGCGCGCCTCCACACGGATGATGGTAAACGTGTCGGCGGTTTCCCTTTCCACCTGGATTCGCGGGACAATGGCTTTTCCCAGATCCTTTTGCTCACCCGCATAGCGGGTTCGCGAACGCATCATCTTTTGCAAATTCGTTTCTTTGGAAAACAAGCTCGCCAGATTGGTTTTAACATCCTTCCAGATTTCAAAATTATCGCCGCTGGCAATTTCACTTTCCTCGACCTGAACAGAAACGATGACCTGCCCGTCTTTTTTCAGATAGATATGAGCTCCAAGAATGTTCAGGCTTTTAGCCGTTAACGTTCCTACCATCTTTTTAAAAGAATCCTGCCCGGAAATACAAGCCAATGTGATGTTATGAAATTTCCCTTCCTCATTGAATTCATGATGCAGAATAAAAGGCTTGTCTTTTAAGGAACGGAGCAAACGGATGTGCAATGCCACTTCTTCAGAATGCGTGGTCATCAGATAGTCTTCCGGCATATTTCCGAGGTGGGACTCAATTTCAATCACCGGCAATTCGCCATGTAGGGCCTTGAATACTCCTGCTCTTGTAGCCTGGGGATGTTGCCCCAGGGACTCGGGATCACGAATAAATTTCCGCGTGCGATCATAAAGCTCGGACAGTAAAAGTTTTTTCCAGGCGGTTAAGGTTCCCGGGGCAACCGCCCTCAGCTCGGCGTAACTGAACAAATACAGGGCAGCCAGGCGATCTTCATTACCAACTGTTTCAGCAAACTTCTGTATCACCGTCGGCTGATGCATGTCTTTATGTAAGGCCGTATCCACCATTTCATAAATATTGCCGATCAAAAACTCCAGCAACTCTTTTTCTTCGGACTCTAAATGCAACCTTTCGCTGATAAAATTCAGGAACCCTTTTAATCCCGATTCCCCTTCCATATCAGAGAGGGTTCCTGCTGATTGCAGAAGGGCGGCAAATTTCAGAGTCTTCTTATGGTCATAACTTCCATACAAGGAAGCCAGGTCAGCCGGGTTATCCAAAGTCGTCGATTCCAACTCCTCCAGAAATCGGATGATGCGTAACGAATGCTCATCAGCTGTATAATGGTGATAAAAATCATGGTTGACCTTGCAATGGGCCAACCCAAATTCAGGTAATACCTGTTCGAGAATTTCAGTTTCATGCATCAACCGTAATATTTTCTGGGAGTCGCTATCTCCTAAAATGGAGTAAAGAAAATTTCTAACTTCCTCACCTTTCATATGCTGAGCATTGATGAGATTTTTGTTCAACCGCAATTGCCTGCGAAGCTGGTAATCGGGCAAGACCGGATGCTTCCGGCAAAGTTCCAAAGCTGTCAGGACCAGGGATTTATCCTTTTTAAAATCATTCTTCGGATCGCCTTCATAAACCAGAGTCGAGCCGGAAATTCCGAATCCATTTCCTAAAGATTTTTTGGTCAGGTCTGATAGCACACGCATAAATGTTTGCCGGGCCTGCAGACAATGTTCAAAAAGGTTTTCCGAGAAGTTATAGATATTAGTAGCGTGCAGATAATAATCACGCATGAAGTCCTCCACGGGTTGACCGTCAAAGGAGGAAAGATAACCCAAATTTGTAGCGAGTTCCTTTTGGATTTCACGTGACAACAAGTCGGTTTTTTTCCCCGTTAAATAATGTAGTTCGTTCCTTACCCGCAAGCTGAAATCAATCGAGTTGTATAAAGACTCAATTTCCTGAGGGGATATCACCTGGGCACCGGTAATCTCCCTGAAAGAATGCACCCCAAACCGGATTGCCGTTGCCCAAAGCGCATTGTGATAGTCTCTCAATCCCCCGGGACCGTTTTTAATGTCCGGCTCCGGGTGACAAACGACTCCTTCAGTTTCCCCGTATCTTGTGTACTTTTCCTTTAACTTGGAATTCAGGAATTTTTTAACCCCCTTTTGCAGGACATTTTTATTGATCGAGTTGGTAAAGCGCCCATATAAGATCTGGTCACCTATCAGGAACCTGGTTTCGACCATGGAAGTTTTGATGGTCAAATCTTCATTGGCCAACTTTACGCAATCTTTGATAGTTCGGGAACTATGACCGATTTCCATTCCGAATCCCCATAAAACCGACAGAACATCCTGAATAAATGTTTCAGTGAGGGACTTGGGTTTAGGTGGAAACAAAAACAGGAGGTCGATATCTGAATGAGGATTGAGTTCCCCTCTTCCATACCCGCCAACGGCAATCAGGCAAAAATCTTCTAAAACTGGAGTGTCTTTATATTGTTCCAACCGGATCATGGATAGGAAGAGATGCCGGATCACTTCATCAATCAAACTGGTTTGAGACTGAACCACCTCTCTACCACCTGCTCCAGATCGATGCCAGGCTTTAATCTTTTCTTTTTCAACCTGAATCAATTCCTTAAAAGAATTGAAATAGGCCAATCGTTCCTTTGGGTTTTCTGGAACATTTTCAACCGCGCTGAAATCTATTACCTGTGGAAAATCGTTGGTTGGTGTGATCATTTTGTTAAAACCAAGTTCCTAATATTGAATCTATGAGGATAAAGTAATATTTGCAAAATACAAGTTTGGGTCCCGCTCCCCTTACAACCTTTGGTTTTTTAAAGGAATAAATTTTTATGATTAAAGCTAATGGTTTACCAGGTTGAATGACTTGTAAATTATTGAAGAATCAGGGGGGTTCTGGGTAGGCAGAAGCCAACCAGGAAAAGGGGAAAAATTAACTGCAAAGGGTTGATTTATCCCACCCAAAATTGCTTGACAATAATGAGTTAATATTTTAGCTTAACCCTCTTCTAATAATCATATTTAATTAGACTTACCGGATTTTATCTACCGTTTTTTATATTAATCATTATACAGGTTTGCTTTCATGTGAGGAGCTGCTATGTCAAGCACAAGAAAAAAAATCACGGTCGTAGGTGCGGGTCAGGTGGGCGCCACGGTTGCTCAATTAACCGCTTACAAAAATCTTGGCGATGTTGTTCTTATCGACATTGTTGAAGGCGTCCCACAGGGAAAAGCGCTGGACCTGCAAGAATCAAGTTGCCTGCAAGTGTTCGATAGTCTTGTAACCGGAACCAACGATTATAAAGACACAGCAGATTCTGATATCGTGGTCATCACGGCAGGCTTACCCCGTAAACCGGGAATGAGCCGCGAAGATCTGTTAGCGACCAATGCCAAAATCGTGCAATCGGTCACCGAGCAGATCATGGAGCACTCCAAAGATCCCATCGTTATAGTCGTTTCCAACCCTCTCGATGCCATGGTTTACATGGCCAAAAAAACAGGCAACTTTCCTAAAAATAAAATCATCGGCATGGCAGGCGTGCTCGACTCAGCCCGTCTGAGAACTTTCGTTTCCCTGGAGTTGGGTTGTTCCCTGGTAGATGTAGATGCCATGGTTCTTGGTGGACATGGAGACTCGATGGTTCCTCTCCCTCGTTACACTTCTGTATCAGGGATCTCAATCACCGAATTGATGAATAAGGAACAAATTGACCGCGTGGTGGAACGTACTCGAAAAGGCGGTGCCGAAATAGTTGCCCTGCTGAAAACAGGCAGTGCTTTTTATGCGCCGGGGGCTTCCGTCTTTAAAATGGTTGAAGCCATTTTACAAGACAAGCGCCGCATTCTTCCCTGCACAGCCTACCTCGAAGGCGAGTATGGTTGGGAAGGAATTTTCTTTGGCGTACCCGTGATGATGGGAACCAATGGAATCGAGAAAGTTATTGAACTGAATTTGACTGACGAAGAAAAAGAAGCTCTGGATAAATCAGCGCAGGATGTTAAAAAGACCTGCGATGAAATTGACGCCATTCTCGCAGGATAAAACTGAAAAAGTTTACTCTGTCGTATGAAGGAATGGCCCAGAAAACCGCAAATATAAGTCGGATCAGGGTGAAAGTTCCGGGTTCACCAAATAGGGTTTGCGAGGCTTTTTGACAATCTCAAATTTCTCATAGACATCCACCCCTTCGGGCCTGCCATCACATTCTAATGGGATGGTCTGCCAGAAATTTTTATTCGCTTTCCATCTTGGGTCCCATTTATCCTGGGGATCATCTTCCACACAAACGCGCCAAACCTGACCTTCCAGTTTTTCATTTGACACATCGAGTGTAATAAAATGATTCATTAAAGCCCTTTTGGCCAACGCATCAAAAATTTCTTTGGGCGCGGTTCGCTTTTCATTTTTCTGCAGGTCTGCAAAAGGCTTGAAGGTTGCCCCTCCTCCCCCAGAGACTATATGCATCGTCCCCTCACCACTCTCATATTTTCCCGATTCTGATTTTGAAACTCTAAAAGCACCCTCTTCCACCGGACCTGTGGGATGAAAACGTTCATAAGAATGTTGATTGCCAGCTAAAACAATATCCGGTTTCAAAGCATTCAACTGTTTGAAAACGGATTTGCGTTTCTCCAGATACCAGGCAGTGGTGATCGCAGGTTCATGCACTGCGAGAATGACCCACATCCCTTTTTTCCTCGCTTCTAGAATCCGGGGAGCCAGCCAGGGAGTGGGGTCCTTCCAGGGATAGTTGTGTATAACGCCTATCAATGCGTTTCCAATCACACGTGTTCCTTCAAGCGGTCTTGGACCGGGAGTGTCGAACCTGGAATCAAGATGGTTTATTTTGTTCCAGCATCCTGAAGCTTTCGGTTTCCATTCTTTGGGTGGTAAATCGTTATCCCCAACAACAAATAATTTTATTGGATAAGGATCGGAAAGCGTCTCTTTGATTTCCTTTACATACCGGTCTGGACAAGAAGAGGGAAAAAACTCAGGCTGGTAAACAAAATCCCCCAGGTGCAACAAGGCTTCAGCCTTTGTTCTCCGCATGGCTCTTTGTACAGCCACGAATCCAGGGTGATAGGCTCTTTCACCAATCCCCGTATCACCCACCACGACAATCCTTGTCACAGAATCCTGAGGAAAAGGAGCCATAATCTTTTGTATACGCACTCCTTCCTCCAGAGAAACCTTTGTATAATTTTTGTGGTTCCAACCCTCCCCCAGCCCCTCCCTATGAAGGGAGGGGAGAGATGAAATACCTCCCCTCTCATGAGGGGAGGTAAGGTGGGGTGTGGATTTTGAAACTTCCTCTTTTTTAAAGTAGCTATGTAAAGGTTCTTCCTCCAGGGAATAGCTAACGAACATTGCAAGTGTGAGGAGAAAAATTATTTTCATCGCAAACCATTTCATAATTAAATTAGTCCCTCCGGAAGAGTCTCGATGAAGACTCGAATTTCATCACGAACCCGGCGATAGTGCCCCAACGCTTCTTCTTCAGAGCTTGCGGTTTTCGCCAGTTTCGGGGGATCATCAAATCCGTGGTGCGCGACCCGTGTTGCGCAGGAAAAAATCGGACAATTTTCATCCGCATGTCCACAAACGGTCACGACGATATCGAAAGGAATTGTTTCGACTTCTTCCACACGCTGCGACTTCTGCCCACTGATGTCCACTCCCGCTTCCTGCATGACCTTCACTGCATTGGGATTGAGGCCATGCGCTTCGAGTCCCGCAGAAAAAGGCTGAATGGAATCACTTTTCAAATGCCGTGCCCAGCCTTCCGCCATTTGGCTGCGGCAGGAATTACCGGTACATAAAAACAAAATTTTCAATTTATCTTCCATAACCTCAGCCTACCACCCTCTGGCGAGGGAGGCAATCCACTAGCGTGGAATGCAATAAAGAGAGGTCTTTGAGAAATTGTCGTAAAACTATAGTTATATGCAGAAAAAGGTCATCTCTCCATTTGAGCATCGACTCATTTACCTGAGGCGGTTCGCCTCACGGTGGTCGAAGCGGTGGAGACCGTATTTATGGGCAATTTTTTCTGCGCCTTCCAACTCTTGCGAATGGGGACGGCGATTGATCTCCTGATATTTTTTTTCGCTCACCTTCCCTGCCGGAAAATACTGGCCCATGATGTTGATATAAGTATCCGTGGAAATTTCTTTTGCCACAAAATCCATTATTTTTTCCGTGTCCTCCAATCCATCCGGCATCACTAAATGGCGTAGCAGCACCCCGCGCTTGGCGAGTCCGTTTTCATCCAGAATCAGATCTCCGACCTGCCGGTACATTTCTTTAATCACTTTCCGGGCAGCTTCGGGGTAGTCTTTGGCCTTCAGGTATTTTTGCGACCGTTCATTACTCCAGTATTTGAAGTCGGGCATATAAATATCAACGATGCCTTCCATCATCTGCATGCTTTCCATCGAATCGTAAGCACCAGTGTTGTAAACCAATGGCAGGCGCAGCCCCATCTGCACTGCCAGCGGCAGAGCTTCAAGAATTTGTGGAACCACATGTTCCGGAGTTACAAAGTTGATGTTGTGGCAACCCCGGGTTTGCAGGTCGAGCATCATCGCTGCCAAATCTTCAGGACTGACTTCAATGCCTTCTCCATCCTGACTGATATCCCAGTTCTGGCAAAAAACACATTTCAAATTACAGAGGGAAAAAAATATGGTTCCACTTCCACGTGTACCGCGCAGGCAGTCTTCTTCGCCGTGGTGGAGAGCATAGCTGCCAACGATTGCCTTTCTTCCGGTTTTGCAAACAGACTGTTCGTCGTTCAAACGATCCACTTCGCAATCGCGTGGACATACCTTGCAATTGGAAAGGGAACGCAACGCCTGCCGTGACCGGCGAAAAAGCTCGCCACTGTGGAACAGCTTCATGTAAGCCGGCTCAAAATCTTCAGAACGAATTTGAAAAGAGGAGGCTTTCATAATAGGCATTTTAACAGAAGTCTCCCATTTTCCTCCTGGGTGGCCCTCCCCTTGATTTTCGTTTAATTTTCGCCTAATATAAATTCAAAAGTAAAAGGTTCCATAAACTCTTTTAGCGAAACAAATATTGACCTATTCCCACCGGGCGTGGCCCGGTTAATTTTCGTCTGAGATGAGCAGCATATTTAAAGGAGAAAACCATGCATCTCACCAAACGCCAGCGGGAAATTTATGAGTATCTCAGGGACCATATTCGCAGCCGGGGTTATGCCCCCAGCATCGCTGAGATCGGCAAACAGTTTCAACTCAGTTCTCCGGCTACGGTGCACAAACACCTTTCGCATCTGGAAGATAAAGGACTGATTCGCAAACAGCAGAACCTGAGCCGGGCGATCGAGGTGGTACCCGAATCGGGCAATGCCATGTCGTATCCCGTGCTGGGAGAAATTGCAGCCGGCAAACCCATAGAAGCACTCGACCAACGCGAAGTGGTCGACCTGCTGCCCGATGGTGGAGACAAGGACGTTTTTGTTCTGCGCGTCAAAGGCAATTCGATGATTGAAGACCATATTCAAAGCGGAGATTATGTGATCGTCGAAAGGCGTAACGTTGCTGAAAACGGCGAAACGGTGGTGGCCCTGATCGATAACGAGCGGGTCACTTTAAAACGGTTTTACCGTGAAAACGGCAGGGTACGATTGCAACCCGCGCACCCGGATATGAAACCCATCTATGTACGCGAAGGCGACTTCGCCATCCAGGGAGTGGTCATCAGTGTTTTGCGTAAGTTTAGCCGTTAGCAACAAATTAAAACTCTGTTAAAGGGTCAAACAAGTTTTGAGCGCAAGAAAAAATCAGGACCTATTACTCATGGAGGTACTCCATATTGATATGGATGCATTTTTTGTATCTGTTGAAGAAGTACTCGATCCATCCTTAAAAGGCAAACCTGTGATCGTGGGCGGCAATCCTGAGGGGAGAGGCGTATGTGCTGCGGCATCTTATGCCGCGAGGAAGTATGGCATTCATTCCGCCATGCCGGTTGCAAAAGCGAAACGTCTCTGCCCACACGCTATTTTTTTGCGCGGCTCGCACCGACTCTATAGCGAGTATTCGGCCAAGGTGTTCGAAATTCTAAGGAGTTATTCTCCGTTGGTGGAACCCATGTCACTCGATGAAGCCTTTGTCGATTTAACCGGCTGTGGAAGGTTGCATGGCCCTGTCCTCAAAACCGCCGAAACCATCCGTAATGAAATCAAAAATACACTTGGGCTCAATGCCTCCATCGGTATTGCAACAAACAAGTTGATGGCAAAAATCGCTTCTGCCTATTGCAAACCGAATGGCATGCTGTGGATAGCCCCGGGTAGCGAGCAACGGTTTCTGGCACCTCTTCCTGTTAAACGCATCCCGGGAATCGGTCCCAAAGGCAATGCCCAGTTAAACCGCATGGGTGTCCATACCGTTGCTGATCTCGCACGCATGCCTCTGGAAATACTTGAAGAGATTTATGGAAAATGGGGTGCATCGCTTTATCGCAAAGCCAGGGGAATCAGCACCAGTCCCGTTATTGCAGAAACCGAAGATCCCCGTTCCATCAGCCGGGAAACAACTCTTGATGAAGACTCCATTAACCCCTTGTTTCTCGAATCCACACTCAGTTATCTGACAGAAAAATGTGCAGCACAACTGCGCGACAACAGATTGTTTGCCAGAACCGTAACGTTAAAGCTAAGATACTCGGACTTTAAAACAATGACCCGATCACAAACTCTGGATTGGCCAACGGCAGCAGACCATACGCTTTTTAAAACTGCTGCAAAATTATTCCGCAAAACTTTTAACCGGAAGACACGGGTACGCCTGATAGGAATTTCTTTTTCTTCGCTGACGACGCATCCCTATCGGCAGGAAGATTTGTTTGACCTCAAAGACAGCGATCGTTGGGACGGGCTTTATCATGGGATCGACCGAATCCGGAAAAAATACGGTTTCCGCTCCATCTTGCGTGGAACGAGCCGCCACTAAGTTAGAAACTAATATGAATCTTGAAAACATAAGAAAAGAATTTCCTGTAACGAATGAAATCATTTTTTTCGATCACGCTAGAGTAGCTCCTTTACCCGAAAGAGTGCGAAAAGTAGTGACCGCATTTGTCGATGACGCAACTCGATTCGGCACAGCCCATTATGAAACCTGGATGCTGGAACTGGAGCGCACTCGAAAAAAATTCGCAAACCTTATCAATGCAAATATCGACGAAGTTGCTTTTGTCAAAAACACTTCGGAAGGGATCTCCATCGTCGCCAATGGATTGGACTGGAAGCAGGGAGACAATGTCGTCATCCCCGACATAGAGTTTCCCGCAAACGTATATCCCTGGTGGAACCTGAAGCAAAAGGGAGTCGAAACACGAATGGTTAAATCCATCGAAGGAAGGGTGCTGTTCGATGACCTGGTAAAAAACATCGATGACCGGACGCGGATACTCTCTATCAGTTCGGTGGAATGCAATAGCGGATTCCGAAGTAACCTCAACCGTCTCGGAGCTTTTTGTAAGGAAAGAGGAATCTTGTTTTTTGTAGATGCCATCCAAAGTCTGGGCGTCCTCCCTATGGATGTAAAAAAAGACCATATCGATTTCCTTTCTGCAGATGGGCATAAGTGGATGCTAAGCGTTGAGGGATTAGGCGGATTTTATATTTCGCAAAACGTGGTGGATCAAATTCGACCTGTAACCATGGGATGGGGCAATGTCATCAATGCAGAAAATTTTATGGATTATGACTTTACCTTAAAAAAAGATGCGAAAAAGTTTGAGGAGGGAAGTCCAAACACCATGAGCATTCACGCATTTGGTGCAGCCCTTGGGTTGTTACTGGAAGTTGGCATCGACAATATAGAAAAAAGGGTGATACGCCTGGGGGATTTTATTATTTCAGAGTTAAGCCGGCGAGATATAAAAATTTACAGCTCCACGGAGTTAAACGAACGTTCCGGGAATATTTCCTTCACTTTGGAAAAGGATATCAGCCAACTCTATTTGTTCATGTTCAACAACAATATCAAGCTAACAGTAAGAGATGGACTTGTCCGCTTATCGCCTCATTTTTACAACAACGAAGACGAAGTTCTAAAGGTTTTTGACCTGCTAGACAATTTCTTGAAAAAATAGAAATAAAGAGGTGAGTTTAAGCTCCCGTATACCGGGTGACGAAATATTTCAATTTCTCTTTGGAATGAATACGTCGGGCAATTTTGATGGCATCTTCTTTTCTTGCAAACCGATCTATTTGAACACGATAAATATCCTTTTTATTTCGAGAAACAAAAGCGTGATAACCTTTCTTTTTTAAAGAACGCTCCAGCTTTTTGGCATAGGCTTCTGTTTTATACGCTCCCACCTGGATGGTATAGAAATCTTTTTTAGGCGCCGCCTTTCTTGCATTTGCAATCACAGGGTTCGACCGGATCGCGGTCCGTTTCTTTTTGCTTTCGATGACAACCACCGGCTCTGTCACAGTAGCCCGCAGGGAATTCATAGGAATAGGCAGTGTAATTTCTTTTTTAGGTGCCAGAGGATCCATTTCAGAATCTACACGTTTTATTTTTTGAACCGGTGCGAGTGTCGGCCTTTTACTTTCTTTAACTCTTTCCGACCTGGCGGCTACTTCGACTGAGGCCTTCTTATTTTCTTCGGGATTAATTGAAACCTCTGTGGTTTCATATTCCCCATCCAAATCGAGAGCTTGTTGCCATTCCGCTTTGAGCTGCTGGAGCTCTTCAATTTTTTTCAAGTCGTTGGTGGCATTTTTGGCGATTACCGGCTCCTCAAACTTTTCTTCCCGGTTGGCTTCTTTTGGATGCTTAATCAAAGCCGTCAACTTATCCACCATCTTTGAGGTCATTCGACTCAGATTAAATTTATTGGTTACGAATTGAATGGGAGCCAAAATGGCCGTTGTGATTCCCGTGGGGATTTTGCCAATTCCCGAAAAGTCCTGCTCGGTTTGCTCTGCACGCCAAAGAATTTCTCCACTTCGCGTATCTACCATTTGTACGGAAACACTCAATTCAATTGACGAATGTAAAATAAAATAGGATCGCTCCACTTTGTTGATGCGACTGAAAACAATGGCATCGACACCCAGGATTTCTCCAAATTGCATTGGATTGATGGTTAGAAAACTTGAAGGGTCCGTCAATTTGTTTTGCTTGAGCAAAGCATCAATCACATAGCGTTCCATTAAATTGAATTTGGACTGTTTTAAATTGGCATACAATCCCTGGCGAAACAAATGCGCCATTTCCTTTTGTCCCGGGTCACTTGTTTCAATAGGCAATATAGCTACCGTCTGATTTTTCGAGAGGGTCATCAGGTTTCCTGCAACCTTCGTTTGTAAGTCGGTGGCACAGGCAGAAAGCGACAAGGCTAAAATACATACCACCCATCGTTGCAAGAAATTTTTGGGTCGATTGTTTCTCATAAATCAGTTCGCTAATGAATTCTCTATTATTGCCATTCCGTTTTTGTAAAACCTTTTTCCTGCCAACCCCTGCTTGTTTTTCAAAGTTCCCACTATCAGCGCGCTCGAAATCTCGTCTGTTTCTTTGATCACATAACTTCCTGAATAATTTCCCGGGCTTATTTCTCTCATTGGGATATTGGATTTCCAGCTTCCAATTCCAAAAGAACCTTTCAACCCCGGGTCCCCTATAAGGTTCACATAGATCCGGTCATTGGGTCTGAGATTATGGTTGGGTTTCAAATTGGTTTCTATACTCTTGATCTGGGGCAACCGAATCTCTCTTTCCCAAACCTCGGCAGGGTCAGGAATTTTCTTCATCATTCCTATCGAAAACATTTCGGCCGTTTTGTAAAGTGCCTGATGAACCTTTACGTTGTCCATCTGGTCCTGAATAATTTCAATTATGGTGGGTGAAAGAATTCCTGAATAGGAGCTTTCCTTATGCTCTGTTTCCCATAGAACTTCACCGGTCCTCAAATCAATCATCTCAAGCTTTGCTTTTATGGATGTCTCGGCGTGAATTCCTGCCGTCACATTGCTGGTATCAAGCACTTGCCCCCGAATTACCGCATCCACCCCGAGAATATCCCTCAATCTTTCAGGACTTAGATCAAGGACGTCATTGTATTTTTTCATTCCTGCTGCAAGTAACTTTTTATCAATGGTTTCCAGAGGTACATCCTGATAACCCAGGTAACTGAAATAGTTAAAGAAGCATTCTCGAAAAAGCTGATGGGCAGGGACACCTTCAGGTGTTGGGCCCGCAAGGGTGAATGGCAAAACAGCCACGGTGTTCGGATGGGTGTTGGGATGATCGAGCTTTTTACGGACCTCTAAATTTACCGTACCGCAGCCCCCAAATACCAAGCTTGAAAAAACAAGAAAAATGAAAATTTTTCGCAGTGACAGGTTTTGTCTCACAGCGGTCATTCCCCTGCATAAATTATTGATAAATTTGGAGTTTTCCAAAATTTGGGATGTTTTCAATATATGAAATCATTCCAAATTTGTCAATATTTTAATTAATTTGTTTAAATTTTTGCAGCGGGGCCCCTGAATAGAAAACATGATCCTGTTTTTCTTATCTTGTTTCTTATCGGAAAAAAAGAATCCGAGGATGAGGGGATAGATTCTGTATCCGTCTTCAGGGGGACAAAGGACAGAGCACTCCTTAAAAATTGAAAACCTTTTAATTAAAATTAATTAAAATAGTTTATGGAATTCCCCCTCTTTTTTTCTTGGTAAAGAAACCCTTTCTCCCCCCCCATTCAGGGCGCTTGATTGCAAAGATCATATTTGATAAAGTTGCCAAGAGTTTGAGTCAATTTAACTATGAGGTTTTTAATGACCAGAAAATATCTTCACGTTACCCCTATTCTTTTCTTTTTTATTTTGAGTCTGGCAGGAAATGTTTTTGCTGGCTCCCAAATTACCTCTGAATTAAAAGAAACCATCGATAAGGTTATCGAAATTGTCTCTGATCCGGCAATGAAGAAAAACCCCAAGTTAAGGAGAGAAAAACTACGGGATACCATTGGTGTTCGATTTAATTATGATCAAATGGTCAGACGTTCCCTGGCCAAAAATTATAAAAATAGAACCGATGCAGAACGTGCAGAGTTCAAGGGGCTATTCAAAAAGCTTCTGGAAAATTCTTACGCCAGCAAAATTGAAAACTACCAAGACGAAACTATCAATTACGTTGACGAAAAAGTTAAAGGAAAATATGCACTTGTAAAAACCCAAATTGTCCGAAAAGACGGCACCATTGATGTTGATTACAAATTGATCAACGAAGGCGGAAAATGGACTGTTTATGACTTTGTTATTGAAGAAGTTAGCCTGATTAGAAATTACCGCTCTCAATTCAGCAAAATCATAAAAACGGAATCTTACGGTGCTTTGGTGGCAAAATTGACCAAAAAAATTAAAGATCTCGAATCCAATCAAGATAAAGATTCCGAACATCTCTAAATGGTTTGGGCCGACCCCCTTTGATAAAAAGTTCCGCACCCACCCGTATTGATTTGGCCGGAGGTACGCTTGATATCTGGCCGCTTCATCTATTTTTTGATAACGCTCCCACCCTCAATGCAGCCATCAACCTGTATGCTACCGTTGAGTTGATTCCAAGAAAGGATAAGCGGGTTATTCTTCGTTCAATGGATTTGGGGTTAGAAGATTCCTTTTCCTTAAACGCCTTGCCTGAAAAACATCCTCTGGAATTACTGATCCGCACGATAAATTTTTATAAGCTAAAGTCAGGACTCGAGATTAAGACTCATTGCCAAGCCCCGCCAGGTTCGGGTATTGGAGGATCTTCAGCACTGAATATTGCTTTACACGGAGCTTTAAATAAATACGTCGGGACCCGGTTTACCCGGGAAAAAATGATTGAAGCTGCCAAAAATATAGAAACCCAGGTGATTCGGGTTCCGGCAGGATGTCAGGATTATTATCCGGCAATGTATGGTGGAGTCCGGTCTGTCAATCCGGGCTATATGGGTGTAGACACAAAAACCCTCCCTATAAAACCTAAAGAACTTACCAAACACATTATTCTTTGCTATACGGGTAAACCTCGAAGCTCGGGTATCAATAACTGGAAGGTCACAAAAAACGCATTGGATGGGGACAAAAAAGTGATCCGGCATTTAAAAACGATTCGAGATTGCACAATCGAATTGTATCAACAATTAAAAAAAGGAAAACTTTCCGGCCTAGCCCCTATATTCAAAAAAGAATGGACCGCACGAAAACAACTGGCTCCCACTATTTCCACTCCTCAAATGGAAAAACTAATTCAATCCGCTTTGAAAAAGGGAGCGCTGGGAGCCAAGGTTTGTGGCGCCGGTGGCGGCGGTTGTGTTGCATTCATAGTTCCTCCAGCAAAAAAACAACCCGTAATGGACGAACTAAGCCTTAAAGGTGGGAGAGTCCTACCCTTCCAATTTGTAACCCGCGGATTGGTGGTCCACTCCAACTCCAAAAAACGATAGTCTGAAAAAATTTAATTCCTATTTTGACTCGAAGGTATTGCTATGCTTTGCGAGAGGCCCTTGAAGGCAGGGGTTTGAAAACAATGATGAGAAGAGGAAGCAAAGTTAGAGCACCCAACAATGCAATTACCATTGCTGCACCTGTCAACAAACCGAAATAGATTGTTGGCATAAATTCTGACAGGGAAAGAATAGAAAAACCAAGCGTGATGGTAACCGAAGTGTAGTACATCGCCTTTCCAATGCTTCCATGACAGCGGTCCATCGTTGCCAGATAATCCTCGTCTTCCTTAAATTCTGTCTGAAACCGGTGGATATAATGAATGGTATCATCCACTGCAATACCCACCGTAATGGCGGCAATAGTAATGGTCATCATGTCGAGGGGAATCCCCATCCAGCCCATAATGCTTAACACCGTTCCCGCCGCCAACAGGTTTGGAATAATTCCTATCAAAGCAAGCGAAAAGCTTTTAAACAAAATCATGAACATGAACATGATTGCAAAAAAGACCACACCAATCGTAAGAATTTGTGATCGATAGAGACTTTGCAGCATATTGTTATAAAGGACAACCATGCCGGTAAAATGGATGGTCTCTGGATCGAAATTCAGTTTTTCCACCAGGTGTTTCCTGATTTTTTCTATTAGATCCGAGCGCCGCAAATTCGGATCTGACTCGATCAATCTCATATTGATATGAATCTGGTTAGCATCCTTTGATAGGTAGGGATTTACCAGCGAGTCCTTTACATTTTCTGGCATTAACTTTCGAATAAGAACCAAATCATAATCATCCGGCTTTCTACCCTTGTCCAGTTGCGTAAATACTTTGATTAAAGTTGAAATGGATTGCACTTTCCCAACCTCGGGAAGGCTTTCCAAATAGTCGTGGATCTTTTCGACACGATCCAACATATTCGAATTGAACCAATAATTCAGTTCAACATCATCCCCTTCATCTTCAAAAGGATCGTCAAAATCCTCCTCAAAATTTTCTTCCGGGTCCTTTTTGTTCTGCTCAGCTTCCTTTAGAAAATCAAAATATTTCTGATCCGGGTTCATCACAATATTCAAGGGCGTGGTTCCACCCAGTTGCCGATCAATCACTTCCATTCCTTTGTAAATTTCCGTATTACTTTTAAAATGGTCAATGAACCGGTTTTCCACCTCAAGCTTGGAAATACCAATCGCACTGATTACGGCAATCAAAAATGATCCCCAAAGAATGGTTTTTTTAAAACGATTGGTAAATGATGCCACCGCCAGCGTGAAACCCTGAGTGTGATCCTTTCCCGAACCCGCTTGTTCCGGTTTCAACAGTGCCAGACCGGCTGGAAAAAAAATAAAATTCAGAATAAATGCCAGAGAAATACCGAGAGTCATTATCCAACCAAAATCGATTACAGGCCGGATGCCACTTATTAAAAGAGAGGTAAATGCTACCACCGTGGTGATAGAGGTATAGAAACAGGGTTGAGCCATTAAACTTACTGTCTGCCTTACAAGCTGTTTTTGGTCTTGCCCGGGATTATTATCATTTAAATCCTGATACCTCACGATCAAATGGATGATCAGTGACATGGTGATGATCAATAGAATGGAAATAAAATTCGAGGAGATTACGGTCACTCTCCAATCCATCAGACCCAAAAATCCAATCATCACTACAACCGTAATAAGACAGGAGCCGATGGGAAGAAGCACCCAGTGCAACCTTTGAAAAAAAAGGCAAAGCATAAATATAAGGAAAGCTATGACCCCCAGACCAAATGTTCTCAGGTCGTGTTCGATGAACCCGATCATATCCGTAGTTATCATGGGGACTCCCCCCAAAAACATTTCCGCAGTATCGCGGTGGCGATCCATAATATCTCTTACGGATTGGATAACCTTATCTTCCCTGTCAATCACACTGGCGTGGTAATCCCGGAATTCTTTTTGAGCCTTGGCGAAAAGGGCCTCGTCTTCGGGAGAAGTGTTTTCTGATTTTATTTTTACTCGGAGGTCATTTCTTTTATAAAGCAAATCGAAATACTTCTGATCCCGCTTGAAATTGACACGAAGAATCGTTGTTTTTCCATCCGCACTCAGCAGCAGATCCTTATAAATAGGACTTTCAAGAAATTCTTTTCGGGCCAGTTCCCGATCCACTCCCGGAGTTTCAAGAGTGCGGATATCCGTATTCAACTTGCTGATTTCAACTCTCGGACTATTCAGCAACGGAACATTTAATATGTTGTCTATGGAATGGATTCGGTCGAGTTGGGACAACTCATCGCTGAGTTCCTTCAGGTCCGCGAGCACTTCATCGGACATCAGATCTTTATAAGGCGCATAGGTGATGACGAGAAAATCATCGGATCCGTAAATCTTGGCAATTTTCCGGTAGTATTCCAGCGCATCGTCATTTTCCAGAACCAGGGACTCAGCGGAGGCATCCAACTTGAATTTGGGGATATGGCAGGCAAAACCCACAACAACCAAAACCACAAAAATCAGGGCCCGTAAAGGTTTTTCAACCACCCAATTGAAATATGCATCTACCAAAAATTTCTTCAAGGAAGTCCTTATACTAGTTCGATTGGAAAACTGACAATAATTTTGATTAACGGCAACGGGCTAAATTTTAGTCCAGCGTTAGGCTGGTGGGCGGGGCTATTCTATACTTAACTGGACCTTGTGCCAATAGGTAAAATAAAGGTTTCTTGCGCTTGGGTTCCTTTAAAGGGCATACTACTAAAAGGCCATCCCACTAAATTAACTAAGTCGGCAATACTGTGAATTCCACCATAAAGTCTGCTCTCAAATACTTTTCAATTCTTGCCCTGGTTCTTGCAATGGGAATGTCGGTATGGCTTTTACCCAAACCGCAGGCACCCAAAAATGAAGAGGAGTCCATCACCCCACCTATTGATGCAAAGGATGCAGCGGGAAGATACATACAACTTGCATCTGAAAACTTTTTTTATCATGAATTTGAAAAGGCAATTGAAAATTACAAAAATGCCATTGCGGTATATGAAAAAGAGAAGAAGTTCAAAAAGGCTGCAAAAGTTTTTGAGTCTATCGGCGACCTGTATAAATTCCGAAGGAACCTGAAGCAATCTGAAGAACATTACAAATTGGCTATGGAAAACCATAGAAAAAATCAGGACTCTTTGGGAGAAGCAAGAGCCATGAATCTGGCGGGCGACTTGCATATGGAAAGGAAAAATTTCACTCGTGCAGGCAACTGGTATATCAAAGGATGGGAGTTGGTAAAAAATGACCCGCCACACCTTTTGAAAGCTTTGCTCCTGGAAAATATGGGGCATTATTTCTGGAAAACAGAAAACATCTCGGAAGCCATTGAACAATTCACTCAGGCAAGAGACACCTTTTCTGCACTTAATAATCAAATGGGTTACGAGCATATGAGCGCCGTTCTTAACAAGCTGCGCACCGGTCAATCCCACGGCCACAGTATCCCCGAGGAGGGTCTTCGCTACCACAACTCCACTCCCCCAAAAAGATCTAACTAGCAATTATTTAGGGAATTATTGGGAATTACCCCAAATATTACCTATAATAAAGGCACGATTTAAAAGGTTAGAAATACCTGAGCGCACAGGGTGCTGATTGAGCACATGGGCTCGTTTTGCAAGGTTAGTCCCGATTACGGTTGTCTAAAATTCTCTGCAAGGGCTCAAACAATGAACATCATCCTGAATAGTTATTGTAATTTAAAATGCAATTACTGCTTTGCGGATGAATACATGGAGGAGAACGTAAAAACTCCTGATAAATCGATGGAATTCGGTTTTTTTCAGGATCAGCTCCTTCCAAGAATTAAAAATGCTTCTCTCATAAACTTTATGGGAGGAGAACCCACCCTGCATCCTAACTTCAATGAAATTCTTTCCGCCACCCTGGATAATATGCAACCTTTCTCTTTTCTTGGAGTATTTACCAATGGATTGATGTCGGACAAGGTTCTCGAATTGTTGGTAAGTTTAGTGGGTCGGGGAGGCAGCATTGAAAAGCAAATTCAGTTTTCGGTTCTGCTGAATTGGCAGACGATGGAAAACATATCGGAAAAAAATCATGCACGCTGCCGAGACGTGGCCGAAGCTATCTTAAGCAAAAATGGATACGGTTTGATGTTCAGCCTTAACCTGTATTCCATCAATCAAGATCTCGCTACCCAATGTTGGGAAATAGAAGAAATTTATCAAAACCTGGGGTTACCCCCCGGACAAAACTATAAAATCCGTGTCAGTCCGGCATTCCCAATAGTAGGTGAAGAGGGCCATATTACCCTGCCCATTAAAGACTATCCCAAGATGGGTCGCATGATGATCAACCTGCTAAAAGATTTTCCGCAGATGTGTTTTCGTTTCGATTGTTGTTTTCCTCCCTGCCTGATGGATGATATCCAGGAAGAGGAATACCATCTGGTCGAACGGTTCATATATCATGGGAGCCAGTCGGTGCCCAATATCACCGAATGGAAAGACAAAGATGTTTACTTCGGGTGTGCCGATGACAGCCCCATGGACATTGACCCCAAAGGCGACTGTTTCAATTGTTTTCCCTTCCACAACAAAAAACTAGGAAACATTCAAGACTTCAAACAGGTCAACGAATTAGCCATCAAAAAAATGCATACCGAATTTTTGGGACACACCTTTAAAGCCCAGCCCAATGAACCCTGCAAAAGTTGCCCACACTATATGGTCACCTGCTCCAGCGGTTGCTTCGCCTATAATTTTGGATAAAAATTTTACTTTCCATTAAGAATGGAATAATTTCTTCGTAAAATAAATCCTTATATAAAGGAAAAGAAATAATTTAAAGAGGCCCCTGATGAAACAAACCCTTTTATTTTTATTGACCCTGTTTATAGCTTTTCCAACTACTCCCTTATGGGGAGGCCATCCCGAAAAGAAAGTGGAAGGCGGATTGGATTTTGAACCGGTTTGTCCACAAGTACGGAAAACTCCGCAGGCTCCGGAAAAGTTTTTAAAGATGAAAAATCCTATTCCTGCATCCCACGAAAATATTTTTGCAGGACAAACACTCTTTCACTTCGATGCCAAGCCAGGGCCCTGCCGGGTGTGTCATGGGATCAGTGGAAACGGACTCGGTTTTTTGTTCCGTCAACTAACTCCTATTCCGAGAAATTTTACCTGTAGTCAAACTGTGGATCCTCTACCCGATGGACAATTATTCTGGATCATTAGAAACGGCTCTCCTGGAACTGCGATGCCTGCCTTCAAAAACCTGGATGACGATCAGGTTTGGCAACTGATCCATTACATTCGACATTTTTCAAATAAGGATAAATAAAACAAATCTTATAGGTGTCAAAATGGAAAAAATTCAAAATTACATGGCGGAATCCTTACTTACCATTAGTCCGACAGCGACGGTTCTTGAAGCTTCGCATATGATGAATGACAACGAAATTCATTCGCTGTTGGTTGAAGAAGGCGGGGAATATATTGGTATTATCACCAATCACGATATCAGTAAAAAACTGGTGGGAGATAATCTGGACCCAAACAAGGTACCGGTTTCTGAGGTTATGAGTTTCCCACTCATCAAAATGGAATGTCAGGAAAGCATGGAAAAAGCCGCTCAGGTAATGCGGGACCACTCCATTCATCACATTGCCGTGACAGAACACGGTCAGATGTTGGGGACCTTATTTATAAATGATTACCACAAATATCTGGTGCTAAAACATCCTAAATAATTTTTTTTAGGATTTGCGAAAACGAACCACTCCCCCATATTGCTCTTTTTTAAATCCCGGAAGGTTTCCGGGATAGTTCGTTTCCGCGTAAATTCTATCGATATTTTTTAAAATATCCGGGGTCAAGCTTTCGATTATTTCCGTTTCCAGCCCCTCCACATCAATTTTCAAAATATCAATACGGCCCTCTTTCTCGAGAATTTCTGAGAGGATTTCCTCTACCCTTCGGACCTGTACCGGAATGGTTTCAGAATGATTCGCTTGCAACCCCCCATATCTGCCTGTTTTTTCGAAACCAAAATCCGCCGTTCCATTCTCCATCCCCACCGCGACCTCATTCAACTCAAACCTGTTTTCAAACCCTTTAAGGTTCGCTTTTAGCTTACTAATATTTTCCGGGAGCGGTTCGAATAAATAGACCTTGACGTTTTTATTTCTCGTTAAAAAATATCCGGCACTGATCCCAATATTGGAACCCATATCCACAACGCAAGTGATATCCAGTCCCGCCTGATAATCCAACTTCCCGAAACACTCGACAAGGGTAATCATGTCATGAAAGGAATAAAGTGTGAATTCAAGATTTCCAAGAGGCGTGGTTACCCGATGTTTATGGGGGTAAGCTCCCTTTTCAAAAACATATCTTCGAAAAACATTTATGGGATGGTGAAAATTTTTAAATATATTGATTAAAGCAGAATAAAAAGGCTTGTTAAAAAATGCTTTTAACAATCTTCCGGAAGGTCTTTTTTTCATCAAACGTTATTAAGTGGAGATATAAATTTAGAAACCAAAAGCTTGAATCTATCCTAAGAAAACCTATTCTACAAATTTTTCTTTTTCCCTGCTTTTAAAACATTTCCCCTCACCTAATACCCCTGGGTTAAAAAAATTTTCATCTTTTTTAGAAATATCGACTGGAATTTAAGATGACCGCCGCTTTATTTTTTGAGAAACTGGATTTATGATTATCCAACAAAAAATATTTTGGGTTTGGTTGGTACTGTTTCTTTCCACTACCGTTGAGGCGCAGCAGCATCACTTCACTAATCCGCAAGTTCAAGTACAAGTGACGGAAAAAGAGCTGCGGGTATCTACCACCGGCTATCCAGACCATAAATGGGAAAGGGTCAACCCCAATCGACCTACCCGACAAAATTTCAAATTTCAAATCCCTCGATTTCCAAAAATAGCACCTAACACAACCCCTGTGCCTTCCCGAGGTCCTATCGCGGTTGCGGTTAATGGAGTGGTCTTCTTTGGTCCCGAAGATCAGGAAGGAAAAATTGCAATTGAAAATCATGGCCTCGATTCATGCCTTGGTCACCCGGCACCAACGGGCGTGTATCATTACCACTGCACACCCGGATGTGTGCACCGCGATATTCCCAATCAACATTCACCTGTGATCGGTTACGCTTTTGATGGATTTAAAATATACGGACTTCAGGATAAAGGAGGACACCCTCCCAATGACCTGGATCAATGCAATGGCCACTCCGATGAAGAACGAGGTTACCATTATCATACAACGGAAGATTTTCCTTTTGTCCTTGGCTGTTACCGAGGCACACCAAAATTGGCCAACTACGACAGGCACCAACGCGGTACTGGACCCTCTAACCATAGAAGTGGCAGAAAACGAGATGACCCGGTTCGCGAATATTGCGACGCGGACCGGCAAAGATATTGTCCCAACATGCCGCCGAGTCGCGAAATGATGCAATGCATGATGCGAAATAAAAACCGGTTCAGTGCCCAGTGCCAACAGGCCTTGCAAAACCACCGCCCGCCGCGAAGGCGGCATTAATCAAACCATGAAACTGGGATGGGTAAGGTTGGCAATTGTTGCAGCCGTTTTATTGATCCTGGTTTTACTTATCCCCTCACTAAAAATTTATCATTTCAGCCCCTTCAACTCAGGGGTGTCGGCCATCATCGCATTGGTTGCAGGTGTTTGGGTGATCTATTCAATTTTCATTTGGGTGATGCAGGGTTTCAGGAAGTAAACCAAGAAGGAACGTTGTGAATCAGAAATTTGAAATGGCAAATTTAAATTTTTTCCAGCCATTCACGTGCAAGACCGATAGCGGTGATGATCTGCCCCGGTTGCATTTTCTTTTCGATGATATCCGCATTTTTTTTGCCGGTGGGATTGCCGTTGACTCCGGCGATATTGAACCATTTGTGAGCTTCAACATAATCTTTCTCTACACCCAGGCCTTTCTCATACATCAAACCTAAATTGGACTGGGCTCCGGAGATTCCCCTTTCGGCAGATTGGCGATACCATTTCACCGCCTCCTCGTCGTCCTTTGGAACCCCTTCACCCCGGCTGTACATGAGGCCAAGATTATATTGAGCCTGACCGTACCCTTGTTCCGCCGCAAGCTTAAACCACCAGAGGGCTTCCTTGAAATCCCGGGCAACACCCTGCCCCCGGCCATACATCACTCCAAGATTATGCTGGGCCTGGGCCAAACCCTGCTCAGCAGCAAGCCGATACCATTTCACCGCTTCATTAAAATTCTTCTCAACCCCCTGGCCTTTCCCATACATCAACCCCAAGTTGGTTTGTGCTTCTGCAAACCCCTGTTCGGCTGCCCGGCGGTACCATTTGATCGCAGCAACATCGTCTTTGGGAATCTCTTTTCCAAGACTATACATAAGCCCAAGGTTGTACTGGGCCTCTACTGTCCCCTCTTCTGCCAATTGTTTTAATTGTTCGAAATCCATGGTCTATCGCCTAAGTAAAAAAAGACCTGTTCATGCTACACGGGTTTTGATTTGGCTTCAATTCCCACAGATTAACAAAAAAAGTAACATTTATAAATTTTTTACACATGCCGTATAAATTTATACAAATAAAAAACCAGTTTTTGTCAACAGCCCATTCTTTTTTTAAAATTTAAAACCCTTATTTTGTCAAAGGTTATGATAATAAATACAACTTTTTCAGACATTGGCATACCGATTGCAAAATAACAATTAAGTGTGATTTCAGAACCCTGAAAACGCATCAGCGGAGGCAATCCGCCCCTCCCAAACAAAAGATTATTCAAACTTTAACTGAAGGTGAATCATGAGTATCACTACAAAGGCGGTTGTCAAAGAAGATCTAAACTGGTTTTTATCCCAGATGAAAAAAGTTCAGGCATTCTCCGTTTTGTCCGACCGGGAATTAATGCAGTTGGTTTCGAAAATGCGAGCGTTTGAATTTGATGCAGGAACCAAACTGGTCAATCAGGGGGAATCTGCAAATTTGTTTTTCATCGTTCAAAAGGGAGAGGTGGAAGTTTCAAAAAAGAAATTATTTCGCAAGGAGAAAAAAGTTGCTGTACTTAAATCAGGTGATTTCTTTGGGGAAAGTGTTTTGGTTTCCAATTCCAAAAGAATCGCGACGGTAACCACCCGAACGGATACCACCTGCCTTGTTTTGCTGAAACCGAGCTTCAGAGCCATGCTGGATCAAAACCCGCTTTTCAAAGAAACCATGAAAGCCGTCTTCTTAAGACGAAAAAAGCAACTGAAGAAAGCGTAAATAATCAGGAGACACCCATTTTTATTACAAACGCTTTGTCTCCAAAAATTTCGATGGTGTAGTTTCTTTTCTCCGCCATGACGGAAAGGGTTTGGTTACAAAAAAAACTGATATGGGTAGGGTCGTCTTTGTACCACCACTCCATAAACTTCTCCACAGCATTATCCGAATCGATGAAGGGATTCGTTAAAAAAGTCGAGAACATGATTATCCCATCCGGTTTTAATACCTTTTCAATCTCCTCAAGCTCTTCCCAAACATTGGGCAGGTGCTCTATGACTTCCAGGGCGATTACCGCATCAAATTTAAACGGATAGTTCTGATCTTTCAAATATCCATTGTTCATGGGTTCCAGCGAAGTCATTCGATAACTCATTCCCTCCAGCCTTCGGGTTAGCTCTCCGGAACCCGCACCAAAATCTAGAATTCGATGGTCATTTGGCAACACTCCAAAATTCTCAAAGTATGAAATCAGGCTCCTGGCCTGATCTTCCCAGAAACCGGATTCGGTGGCTAGCCATTGCTTTTTGTAGTGGTTTTCTTCAAAGGTTTTTTCGGGCAGTTCATTAGTAAAAATCAATGAACAGTTAGGACATTTTAAAAAAGTACGTTCGGCCCGACAAAATAGAGTAGACGGGAAATTACAAATCCGGCAGAGACGATCTTGCATGGTTACGAAAAAACTCCAGGTTATTTCTTTTGTTCCACCTGGCTCTGTGCCAGTTTAAGATTTTGCTGGGCAGAAACTAAATTGGGTTGGATTTTAAGGGCCTCTTGAAAATGAGTAATGGCTTCTTGAATTTTTTCATCGTGATAAAGGGCATTCCCCAAGTTGAGATGGGCAGTCGCATTTTGAGGTTGTAATTCGAGGACCTTTTTGAACCTGGAGATAGCTTTGTCGTATTCGCCTTGTTCGTCCCACGAAATACCAAGATTGAGATGGGCTTCAATATAATCGGGTTGTAATTCAATAGCTGTTTGATATTGATTTATAGCATCTGCTAAATACCCCATAGCGGCAAGGGTATTTCCCAAGTCGTTATAAGCGGTGGAATAATCCGGCTTTAATTCGATCGCTTTTCGGAAATAAGTTTCTGCATTAATAAAATCCCCGGTTATTGCTAAAGCCCGGCCAAGAAAATAATTCGCTAAAACAAAACCAGGGTAAAGCCGTACAGCCTCCTTAAGTTTTGCTATAGCCTCTTCCAGATTGTTGTTATTAATATTAATGATCCCGAGTTCGAAAACATCGGATGCATATTCTGCGTTCATAAGGTTATCCCAATGCCCTTTAAATATTTCCTTGCCTGCGTTGTCCAGGTTTTTAATTTTCGGAATGACCGTTTCGAGGGAAACCCGGTTTTTGTGCAGGTTATATACTCGTTCCCGGGTCATACCATCGGAGGAGCCAAGGAAAAATTCCAACGAAGGATAATTGTCTGTAATCAAATTGTGCTGTGTGGACATTTTTTGCAATTCATTTTTTGAAAACCAAATGCTTCCTAAAAGAGTGAAGGGGTTATCAAAATTAATATTTCCCATTACCTCATTTATTTTGGGATGCTCCAGGCGCTTTTCAATTTCCCTGAAGTCAATTTCAATAGGATCATTCGAGCCTATTAAAATCAGCTCTTGCTTCGCCGGATACCACCCCATCACATAGGGAAAACTATCAAGAAAGGTACGGAAATGTTGGTATATATGAGTTTCCGTTTGACTGTGCAAGGGAATCCACTGGCTTACAATCCCCCTTTTTTTTAAACCTTTTTTAGCTAATTCATAAAATTCCTTAGTATAAAGATTTACCACCCCGGCATTGGTTGGCGGAGGGGGTTCAGCCGTAATCACATCATAGGATTTTGAAGTTGTGAGGAGGTGGTTCCTCCCATCTTGAACAATCTTATTAACTTTCGGATTGGCACCCGCATCGTAGTTCATGTCACTAAAAAGTTTACCAGCATTAAAAACTCCAGGGGAAATGTCTACAGCATCAACAGAATCCAGACCGGGATAAACTCCAGCCGCTCCAGAGGTCAAACCTGTTCCAAAACAAATCACCAGAACATCTTTGGGGTCCTCAACCAGCAACAGGGGAATATATGAAAGGAGGGTCATATAGGTTCGCGATCCCAGATGGCTTGCGGACATATTGACCCCGTTCAATATCAGGCTTTTTCTTTTTATTCCGAAAAGCTCATCATTATCATTAAAAACAGCAACGGTGGTGGTTAAACCTTCATCCAGATAAAGAAGTTGCTCTGGAGTTTTCTTGCCAAGTGAATTTCGCAAAAAAATGTTCTGCAAAAGATTGTCTGGCATTTTAAGTAAGAAAAAAACAAGACCACACGATATCGCCACAGCCACGGTTCCCCGAACCCGCCTTGAAAAAAATTCTGAATTCGCAAAAAGAATTATTGCCGCTAACAAATTCAGCATGGCCAAAAAGGTCAAGGTTTGTTGCGAACCAAAGTTTGGCAGGAGCAAATAGCCAGCCACTATGGAACCTAGAATACTTCCCAAAGTATTTACGGCATAAATGATTCCCAAAGAGCTTCCTATATTTTCGGATCCTCGAGTAACCAGGTGAGTCAATACGGGAAAACTCATTCCAAACAAGATAGTTGGCACAAGCATTAAAGCGGAAGCATTGCGCATATCAACCCAAAACTCTTCAACAGGAGCTTCCATCTTCAACGGTCGGATAAAAGAAGAAAGGATCCAATTGGATTGATAAAGACTAAAAATAATATAGATACCAATTCCCAACTGAAACAAAATTAAAAGTGTGCGTAAATTAAAATTTCTTTTAAAAAAGGGAACGATCAACAAGCCGCCCACCGTAATCCCGAAGAGGAAATTGGCCAGCATGAGACTGAATGAATAAACGGTACTTCCTACGCCAAACACCAAAATTCTTGTCCAGAGAACCTCATAAGCCAAAGCCGAAAAACCACACAAAAAACTTGTCGTCACCCAGATGAAATTTTCTCTATCGATTTTAAGGGAAAAAGGTTCCGGCTTTGGAAGGTTCCATTTGACAGGGGTTTCCGGTTCGGATTTTTTGAATCCCTGGACACAAATAATTCCTATTAAAATATTCACACACGAGGCCGCCAGAGCGGTTTGTAAAACTCCCAGGTGCTCTATCAGGAAATATCCTGCCAAGAGACAACCTGCCGCAGCACCAAAAGTATTGATGGAATATAAATAACCCACCTGTTTTCCGGCATGAGTTTTTTCCGTCACAAAATACTTGGCCATTATGGGAAGGGTTGCTCCCATAAAAACAGTGGGAATCAATACTAGAGAAAATGCCAACACCGCTTTTACAAAACCCGTTTGAAATAAAAAATCGGGCATCCATTGATAAAACCAGACGTAAATTGGAGAAAACTTGGAAAAAAGGAGGGAAAGAAATGCAGCGGAAAAACCAATCAGCAATTCAATTTTTCCATAGATCAATAAAGGCTTTCCAGCCCTGTCAATTGTGGTTCCATATAAATAGCTTCCCAGACCCAAACCGGCCATAAAGGAAGACAAAACCACAGATACGGAGTAAATGGTGTGCCCAAACACCAGAGTCAACATCCGGGTCCAGACAACCTGGTAGATCAATCCGGAGATTCCAGAGAAAAAAAATAAAAAATAAATCCAGTTAGATCGTTTGTCCTCTGGAAATACAGACCCCTTTTTTTGATTTCTTTTTCCCATGAATTAGGGATTCCTGAAACAAGCTTGAGGAAAAGCGGGAAAACAGGTAGGACCAACCCGGAACAATAAAACGGTTCAAAATTTGGTTGCGTTAATCTTTTGTTTCTTCTGATTGATTTCCTGCTGGGCTCTGAGCTTCTGCACTTTCACTTGCAGTTTCCATTGTATCGCTCGCCCAATCTTCATCCAGAAATCGATCAGTCATGGTGTGCAGGTCCTTTTTATTCTTTTGCATCTTTTTTAAAAGTATTTTTGTTTCCTCATCGGGAAACAGGTCGTTGAGATCCTTATCCTCTTCTGGAAATAATTCGTTTAGATCAATTTCAGCCGGGAAGGGCAACTCATTCTGTGGTTTAAAAATCGTCTCTTCTTCGGCTCCAACCTCTTCAACCGGGTCGTTATTGGGTGAGTTATTTGACGAATCGGAAGGCTGGGTTGTTTCATTCATATTTGAAATCTCCAAAAGAATTCATTGAGTCCTTTAAAATTCCTTACCTGTAATACCACCTGTCAGTCTGGAATGATACAATAATTTAAAATAAAAAAATACGGAGAACTCAATATGAATAAATTTGCATTTATTATTTCATTTTTCCTTTTCCTATTTAATGCATCGATTGCACTGGCGGATGAAGGACACAAACCCTATGTCGGTTCGGAAGCCTTTGAAAGAATGAAACGACTTAAAGGGAACTGGGAAGGGTCTGCCGATTTTGGACAAGGAATGCAAAAGATCAAAGCCCATTATAAAGTGACTTCTGCCGATAGTGCTGTCATTGAAACTTTTCACGCGGGCACACCTCATGAAATGGTTTCAATTTATCATGACAATAAAAACCGGGAACTCACAATGACCCATTACTGCGCAGAACACAACCAACCCAGACTGGTTCTAAAAGAATGGAACCAGAACAAACTGAGTATGGACCTGTCTTCAAATAACGAAATCGATGTTGCCCATGAAAGCCATATTCACGCGGCGAAAATCCAGTTTGACGGGGAAGATCGAATGACCCATCATTGGACCAGTTTTCAAAAAGGCAAAAAAGCACAGGTGGTAAAAATAGTTTTTGAAAGAATAAAGTAACTGCTATCAGGTAGAAGGTTTTTTAGGCGGGGCACTGGTGTGACATTGCGCTTCGAGTTCTTCCATGTTTACATCAGAGGTGTCAACCGTATCTATATTAAACTCGCAATCCTTGGCTTTAATAAAAACATCCCCATCCGAGTCAACTTTCAAAACAATCGGATTGGCTACATGCTTTCCTATCGCTGAAAATTTTTCTTTCTTTTTTGTGGTTACAGTGACTTTGATATCGCTGGCGTCTGAATTATAAAGGGTATCCACCACTTGCTGAGTACAGGGATACTGGTTTCCCTTTTGATACCAGTACACCGTGCAGCCTAAATATATCTGATCCAGAACACCGACTACGGAGGGGACAGTTTTACTGCTGTCGGCTTTGTTATCGTCTTTGGGAAATGCCGCCCAGGTAAGTGCCACCAAAGCAACGATCGCGGAAATTACTGCAACGGACGAATTTTTCTTTTTTTTCGGGGCTTTTACAGGCGCTGTCTTCGACTTTTTTTTCCTGCGTCTTCTTGGAGTTTCCTCGTCTCTTTCTCTTCGCGCCATTGTCAAAAACCTGTAAGAAAATAAAGTGCAGGGGCAATTCGAACCCAACAATGGCCAGATCCTCCCCGATAGAATCTATTTTATAGTATTTTTCTAAAATTTTGAAATGGAGGGTTTTTCGCCTTTAAAAGCGGGCCAGCCAGATTCCCAAAAAGAGGGCGATGGTCATTAGCGCCAGTGCCATACGACTTAGACCGATCATCTTTTTTAGCGTTTCTGGAACAAGGGATTTGTTTTTGGGATTGAGGTCAAGATCTGAAATTTGGGTCCGCAATGAAAATGTCAGGTACATACTTACGAAAAAAGCCCCCGCCACAAAAACCATTTTAATCCCAAATAGATTGTAATAGCCCGGCTTGAGTCCTGTCTGTGCGGTGTAATTCACCAGAAGAAAATAAACTCCCGTTCCCACAAGAACCAGGAGGCTTGCAAACACTGTGGGTGCCAGGTGATCCAGAATTTTATAGGAGGGAGAATCTTCGTTACGCTCCTTCTGATTTTTTTCTGCCGCAGGGAGAAAAACCAGCAAGGTATAAACAGACCCCCCGATAGCAACTACCGCTGCCATCAGATGTAAAAAAATAATGAAATTGTTTTGCATGGTTGGAGGTTTTTAGCGACCTTTCTCAAGGTAATTCAACAACAATCGAACTCCAAATCCTGAGGCTCCTTTACTGGTGTAGGGCCTGTCGAATCCCCATGCAGTACCCGCTATATCGATGTGGGTCCAGGGTTGCTCCCCTGCAAATGGCTTAAGGAACGCAGCACCCATAATCGTTCCCGCCCCTACTCCCGGACTGGCAATATTTTTTAGATCGGCAATATCGCTTTTAGTGGCTTTTTCATATTCCGGCCAGAGGGGAAGCTCCCAGACCCGCTCTCCCGTAGCCTCTCCCGATGCTATTAATTTTTGAATCATTGCAGAATTATTGCCGACCACTGCAGCGGCATGATGGCCCAGGGCATGCAACACTGATCCCGTTAGGGTTGCCAGATCGATCACTTCTTTCGGTTTAAACCGTTGCGCATATGAAAGAGCATCGGCAAGAACCAGCCTACCTTCAGCATCGGTGTTTAAAACTTCAATGGTTTTACCCGACATGCTCGTTAAAATATCACCGGGTTTTGTGGCGCGTCCACTCGGCATATTTTCTGCCGCAGCAACAATCCCGATCACGTTGGCCTTGAGCTTCAGGTTGGAAACCAGTTGCAAGGTTGCCAGGGTGGTTGCGGCACCGGACATATCCATCTTCATCTCGTCCATACCCGCTCCGGGTTTAAGAGAAATTCCTCCGGTATCAAAGGTGATGCCTTTACCCACAATCACGGACGGAGCTTTCGATTTGGCAGCCCCTTTGTATTCGAGGATAATGAGCGCCGGGGGTTGATCACTTCCCCTTGAGACACCCAGCAGGGAACCCATACCCAGCTTTTCCATTTCCTTTTGGCCGAGAACTTTGCAGGAGATTTTATTTTTTCGCGCCATTTTCCTTGCATGGTCAGCCAGGTAAGTCGGAGTCGCAGTATTGCCCGGATGGGAGATCAGGTCACGTGCGGTGTGCACCGCGTCGATTATTTTTTCTGCACGCGAAATGGCTTTCTCCACCGATGCCTGCCGTGATTTGGATGAGACCAACAGCGTCAGTTTTTCTGTTCGGATGGGGGGATCGTCTTTTTCGTCTTTGGATTTATAGTCATCGAAATGATAAAGCGCCAGTCCGGCACCTTCAGCCAATGCCCCGGCCAATTCACCAAACAGCCCGCTCTTACCTTTGGACACGGTTTCGAAAACAGAAAGATCTGCCGAGATGGATTTGAACTTAGATTGCTCCGCCAGCTTGGCAGCGGTTCCACCCGCCCCACAAATTTTTTCCGCAGTTACATCCTTGGATTTACCTATTCCCACCAGGAGCAAGTGGGATGCACTTCCCGGACTGTTGAGCAGTAAAGTCTGCCCAGGTTTACCGGCAAACCTTTTGTTTTCAAATGCATCGCTAATAGCGCCGGAAAGTTCATCGTTGAACTTCTTAAGTGCTCCAGAAGGTTTCTTTTCTTCCAGACAAGGCAGAATCAGGCATTCGGTTTTATGTTCGAGGGATTGATCTATCTTCTGGTTTATTTTTATCATGTTCGCCTTTAAGCAAGATGGATTAGGTTTAAAGAATGAGTTTATAGTTATGACCTTTTTCAATCAACCCGAAATTTGGACTACCCGTAGCCGTGAGCTCGTTTGCAATCAATGTTGGCCCTATTTGCTGAAATTGGACAGGATAACAGCTTTTTTCAGGTAATTTTCACCCTGTAATTTCAATAATTTCCACTTCAAAGCAGCCTTTTGAGCCCTTGCTGGGGTGGCCGAGAGCAAATCGTCTAGAAGGTTGTAAATAGGGGCCTTAAATAAGAGTCCAAAACCTTTAAAAATCAGGGCCTGTGGAAATATTGACAATCGGCAGGACGATCACTAGAATGGCTGGAATTTTCAGCAGAATTATGAGAAATTGTAGCTCTCGAAAGCTGTGCATTTTGCAGCGGACCGAGTTTTCTAATACTTTAAATTTTTCAATTTTCGAATAGCAGGAGATCGTCCATGGAAGTTGTAGAAGACCAACAAGATCAGGCAGTCGCTGCAGAACAGGGTCAGATAAAAATAACCGTTTGTAAGAGCCTGAGTGGTATCGCCGAAGGCGCCGAAGAGGTCTATGCAGAGTTTGAAAAACAAATCTCCGAAATGAAGGCCAACGCAACTTTAGGTGATAAAAATTGTCAAATGGCCCAGGTGGGTTGTCGCGGATATTGCAGCCGTGACGTGCTGGTCGATGTTTATGTTCCCGGTGAAGATCGGGTCACTTACGAAAAAGTCAAGCCTGCAATGGTCAAAAACATTTTAAACGACCATATCGTAGGTGGGAAACCCTTCAAAAAAGCAGCGGCCAAACCAGACTATTACGAAACTCTGGATATGCAAACCCGTGTTGCCCTGGCACACGGCGGATCGATCGATCCCGAAAACATTGATGATTACATCAAAGTGGGTGGATATGAGTCCCTTAAAAAAGTCCTCTCCACTATGAAACCTGAAGAGGTCATTGCAGAGGTTAAAAAATCAGGTCTACGCGGAAAAGGCGGCGGTGGATTTGTTACCGCCAACAAATGGGAAAAAGCCCGCAACGCTCCAACCGATGAAAATGGCACTCGCTATATCATGGTTAATGGAGATGAGGGAAACCCCGCATCTTATATGGACCGTAGCGTCATGGAAGGTGCATCGCATCAGGTACTGGAGGGACTAATCATCGGTGCTTATGCCATTGGCGCAACCGAAGCCATTATCTATACCCGTTCCGACTACGCCATTGCGGTAAAAAGACTGAATATGGCCATCGAAGCAGCAAAAGAAAGAGGATTCCTCGGTGACAATATTCTCGGCTCGGGATTCGGTATCAACGTACGCGTCCACGAAGGTCTGGAAGCTTTTATCGGTGGTGAATCCACCGCATTGATGCAATCGGTGGAAGGCAAACGTCCCTTCCCGAAAGCGCAACCTCCACAATCTTGTGAAAAAGGGTTGTGGGGAAAACCCACCGTGTTGAACAACGCAGAAACCTGGGCAACGGTTCCTAAAATTATTGAAAAAGGTGCCGACTGGTACGCTGGCATGGGTAACGACAATGCCAACGGTTGTAAGATCTGGGCGATTTCCGGAAACATCAAATACAACGGCTTGATGGAACTGGATATGAAAACCACCTTCCGCGAAGCCATTGACGATTACTGCGGCGGTATCCAGAAGAAAAAAGATCTCAAAGTGGTTCATGTAGGGGGTGTCACCGGCGGATTCCTTCCTCCGGAAAAAGCGGACACTCCAACCGACTATGAAAGTCTGTTGGAAGCGGGTGTTTTGATGGGACAAGCCAGTTTCGCGGCTTACGATGAATCGGCCTGTGTGATCGACCTCGCAAAATTCTCCATCGGATTCAACGAAGGCGAAACCTGTGGCAAATGCACACCGTGTCGAATCGGCCTCACCCTAATCCGGCAAAAACTGGATGACATTTCTGAAGGTCGTGGAAAGATGGAAGATCTTGATAAGCTCCAACAGCTTTGTGAAGAGATAAGCATGTCCTCACTCTGCGGATTGGGCGAAACGGCTCCGAAAGCGATTCTGACCGGACTGAAATATTTCCGCAAAGAATACGAAAGACACATCGTCGATCAGGTTTGTGATGCGGCACGGTGCACGGGACTCTACCGCTACGTTGTTAAAGAAGAAGATTGTGTGGCCTGTGGAGCCTGCATCAAACCTTGTCCTACAGGCGCAATCACCGGTGGAACGCGAAAGGTGGCAGCACACATCGATATGGACCTGTGTATCAACTGCAACGCCTGCTACCAGGCTTGTGGATTCCTGGCCATCGCCTAAATTAAACTCGTTATTTCAAGCCCACAAGGGAAATCCCTTGTGGGCTTTTTTATTTCCCATCCTGGTAAACCTTTTAATTAAACTTGAGGTGTATGCTTGACAGGCTCAGCATGACAAATTAAGAGCCAAGAAAACGTCATCCTGAGTTTATCGAAGGATTAAAGGTCTCTTTTTAATCCCAACCGTGATCCTTTATTTTCCCAATAAAAGCATTTAGAATGCAGACAATGAAAATCGCGATCATTCATGACTGGTTGACCGGAATGCGGGGCGGGGAAAAATGCCTCGAGGTTTTATGCAAACTTTATCCTGAAGCAGACCTGTTCACCCTCCTCCATTTACCTGGTAAAGTTTCACCGGTGATCGAATCGCACCGCATACATACTTCGTTTATTCAGAACCTGCCTTTCGCCGAGTCCAAATATCGCTACTACCTTCCGCTCATGCCGTTTGCGATTGAGACTTTCGATTTAAAAGATTACGACCTGATACTGAGCAGCAGCCATTGCGTAGCCAAAAGCGTCAAACCGGGTCCTCGAAGCCTGCATATCTGCTATTGCCATACCCCCATGCGTTATATCTGGGACCAGTTCGACCAGTACTTCGGACCGGGGAAATCCAGTTGGATTGCAGCAACCGCAATGAAATTCATCCGTGGGTGGTTGCAACGATGGGATGCAAAGACCAGCCGCAGGGTCACGCATTTCATTGCCAACTCGGCGCACGTCTTGAAACGAATCAAAAAATATTACGGCAAAGAAGCAACGGTGATTCATCCTCCCGTCGATACCGAACTGTTCACCCCGGACGAAGCAGATGTTAAGCGAGAATACTTTTTGATCGTTTCCGCATTTGCTCCCTACAAACGGCTCGACCTGGCGGTGGAAGCCTTCAACCAACTCGGCCTGCCGTTTTATGTGGTAGGACAAGGACAGGATGAAAAGCGATTGAAAGAAATGGCAAAGTCGAATATCAAATTTGAGGGCTGGCTGAATAATGACCAGATCCGCAACCATTTTTCAAAGTGTCGGGCGTTTGTGTTTTGCGGCGAAGAAGATTTTGGAATCACTTTATTGGAAGCGCAGGCGATGGGACGCCCAGTGATCGCCTATGGTTGCGGAGGAGCATTGGAAACCGTTATCCCTGACAGTCAGAGCTGGCGACCGGAGACTGGAATTCCCCAGGATGCCACGTCCCAACCCACGGGGGTATTCTTTTACGAGCAGACACCCGAAGCATTGAAAAATGCCATCCAGCATTTTGAAGCCATCGAATCCCAGTTCGATGCCAATGCCATCCGCAAACACGCCCAGCAATTCGACCTGTCTGTTTATACCGAACGCATGAAATCCTTCATCGAAGAAAAACTTGCGGGCCACGCCCGCTAGCGTTACGCTCGATTAATCGAGGAAAAACTGCACAGTTTGGGTGATCAGTCCACAGTGGCACTTAACTCTTCAAGCAAACAAAATATTTCCCGACCAAACTCAGAACAGGCTTTTAAAAGGGGTGGAGTCCAGCAAATCTTTTGGTTCCATTTTTTTCTCCGCAGGTTGTGATGTTTCTTCTTTAGACTGCGCCTTACCCGTCAACAACCCTCTGATAATTTCAAGAATTTCAACCTGCAATTCATCCGTAGCTGGTAAATCCACATGCCCCACATCAGATGAGGACTCCCGTTGATCACATTTAATCGTTGCACTGCATTTATTAAATGAACCACTCTTTCGATAGTCAAAAGGGAAGATCTTATCGTTCTGCCATCGGTTATAAAAATAACCCACATTGGCCGGGACTTTTCTTTTTCGATTCATGCTTCGCTGCCCCGCGGGGCCCACGGCATCTATCGCCCCGAGAAACAAAACGTCGTGCTGGAGTTTGGGTGCTACCTCCATGATAGAGTCGGCTCCAAAACTATGACCGATTAAAATGACCTTCCGGTCTTTGGGTAATCCGTTAACAAATGCAGAAACTTCTTCAATAAATTGCGAATCGGTTCCTTTCCTGACTTTCTGCATTACTTTTTCAATGATGTTTGGATTTGCAAGGGAATCTTGAATGTTGGCAAGATTCGAAAAACCATCCATCAGGCTTCCGCTACCAGGGGAGGATGCGGCTTCCTAAATGGCCTGTTGCACGTGGGATTGAGGATTTAGGTCAACATTAAAACCCTGATCCATTCCGGAAAAACTATTCCAGGGAACGGTGTAATCGGAATAAATATCGCCCTTGAGTCCTCTCGCTTTGAGCGCCGGGAACTCAACATCCATTATCCTTAAACCATCAATAAGGCGATGCATTCTATTGGCGCAACAATCTCCAAATCCATCCACAAGAATCACAACCGGAGGTTCTGCAGCCTTCGCGACACTCATTTGAAAAAAAGGGCTATAAAAAACAAAACAGGCAACAATGACACAACGAAGAATTGATCTCATGTTTTCCTCTTTTTTTATTTGGTAAGTTTCTAAATTCTAGCTTTCTTACGGAATGTTTTCAATATTCCCCAAAACTTGCCGCTTTTCAACCCGAAGCGAAAAAAATCCAGGAAGATGAAGATAATGTGTAGAAATGAATGTCGGTGATTTAAGAAGCCTTCTCGATTCTTATTCTTTTCAAGTACAGAAGTTCCATGGCGTTGGTTTTCCTTCCAAGGACATGGCGTTTGACGAACAGGTATTGCGCTGGAACAAACAGGGAAACCATGGGGACATTGGTTTCGGTAGCAAAAAATAAAGATTTGGAGATTGTTCAACAACCCTAAGCGGTCGTCAACAAAATATTTTTTGTCCCCAAAATATATTCAAATCCCTTCCCTCCAATCTCTTTTTGCAAGAAATTTCCCCACAAAATCGACAATAAAATCAATAACTTCTTCAGATGAGTTAAAGTTTAAAGAGTTATGACCCAGGATGTTTCCGCTAATAGAAAAGCCTTCTCCAGAAGCATCTGGTTCGATAAACATTTCCCCCTGCATATTTTCCAAACTTTCCCCAAAACTCAAATATGCAGAGAATTCATGAACCTTCACATGAATACCCTTGTTTTCAGAATAGGTGCGCTTTAATTCGTTTAGGGCAAATTTTAATTTAGAGAATTTTTCTGCTAATAATTTTTCATTACTATGTTTTATCCTCTCAGATTTTTCCTGCTCGTCTTTGAGACGGTCTATTTCTTTATTCTTGGCTAACTCAATTCTTTTTATTATAGAAATATCCTTTTTGTCCACGTCAACCTTACTTTCGTCAGGGTCAATTCTTTTCCCCATTGTCTTTTGGTTTATCGCTTAGTTTTATCGCCTATTTTCATCCCATTTTATGTTATTTTTATTTACAACTTCAACAAGAGCAAAGCGGGATTAACAACATTAATCAACTAAAATATTTTGACTACCATACCAAACATTTTAATCGTAGATGATGAACAAAGTTTTCTCGATGCGTTAACAGAGTTCATGCGTGATAAAAATTACCATTTAGTAACGGCTACGAACGCCAATAAGGGATATGAATTTCTATGCAATCAAGCATTTGATTTGGTACTGGCAGACTTTCGTATGCCTGGAATGAATGGCATTGAATTCTTGTGTAAAGTAAGAGAGAAATGGCCAGCAACCGTTAGAATTCTTTGCACAGCTTACCCCTCAGAAGATGTTTCAGTACACTCAATTCAAGATGCAGGCGTAATTAAGGTCTTAAATAAACCTGTAGACCTAAATGAACTTGAAAAAGTTATCCGAATTGGACTGCAAACTTACAGATTCAAACAATCGTTTAATCATTCTGATAAACATTTTGTAAAAAATAAATCTTTTAGATTCCTCGACAATTATAAGGACCGGTTGATTCAGGAAAGCCTTGTAACTAATGATCAACTTGAGGAAGCCATACTGGTCCAACATGCTACTGGAAATGGGCTTGTAGAGACTCTATTAAAACTCAATTTCATAGATGAAGATACTATTTTATCCTTTTTAGGAAACCAGATAGAACCTTTAGCCATGAGTCTCAAGAACATTGAAATTGAGCCTGAACTTTTAAAAATCATACCTGAAGATGTAGCACGAGCCAATGAAGTTATCCCCATTTGCAAAGAGGAAGGAGTAATAACCATAGCCCTTACAGATCCCTACGACTTTTTTGCAATTATGTATGCAGGAACTTTTATACAAGACAAGCTTGATTTCAAAGTCTGCACTAAAAAAGAAATCAATGCAGTTTTTGAGAAATATTTTCCTGACAAGCCATCAACTCAGAAAACCATTAATAGAATCCGGGAGTCAATTGCGCCCTCAAAATCTACTTCGGATACAGAGAACATAGATCTGGAGTTTGAGTCACATATAAAGGAGCTGACTGTTGAACTGAATCCTGATTCAGCACCAATTATAAATACTACCAATCAAATTATTCTCGAAGGAATGAACTGTCTTGCCAGCGATATTCATATAAGTTCCGAAAGGAATCGAATGCGAGTGCGCTATCGGGTGGATGGAGTGTTAATCGAAGGGAAAAAATATCCCATGAAATACTTATTGCCTGTTATTTCCAGAGTAAAGGTTCTAGCCTCTCTGGATATTACCGTCAGGCATATTCCTCAGGATGGTCGGCTTCGATTAAAATCAGGAAATAACACTATTGATACCCGTATTTCCACTTATCCTTCCAATTATGGCGAGAATCTCGTTTTAAGGCTTTTACCAAGGGCTGGCAGCTCTATTCAAATTGAGCAGTTGGGTTTTTCGGATTCTGACTTACAAAAGGTAAAAAAATTTTACGCAAGAGCAATGGAGTTTTCTTAACCACAGGCCCAACGGGGAGCGGAAAAACAACGACCCTTTACTCTTTTGTAAAAGCGCTTGATAGCATTGAAAAGAACATTATGACCATTGATGATCCGATAGAATATCAGCTTGAAAACATAGTTCAGGGGGAGGTTAATGAAAAACAGGGTTTTACATTTTCGGGTGCCTTAAGATCAATGTTAAGACAAGACCCGGATATTATTCTGGTTGGTGAAATCAGAGATAACGAAACGGCTGAAATTGCATTTAAAGCAGGAATAACCGGACACCTGGTTCTGAGCACCCTTCATACTATCTCAGCGGCCAATGCTTTACTTCGCCTGGTGAATTTGGGGTTAGATCGGGAAACACTTGCATCTTCGTTGATAGGCATTATGAGCCAGAGACTGGCAAGAAAAATATGTCCGAAATGCAAAATAAAATATCAACCAGATGATTCCCTTTTAAATTATTTGGGGGTCGAAAAAAGTTCTTTGACCCAAGACCTTTATAAGGGAAAAGGTTGCAATAACTGCCACCAGACAGGATATAAGGGAAGAGTTGGTATTTACGAAGTATTGGTTATTGATGACAAATTAAAAGGAATGATTACCTCAGGTTGCACCGAACTGGAAATACAAAATTTCGCCATAAAGCAAGGAATGCAACTTCTAAAAAAAGATGGCCTTGATAAAGTCTTTTCAGGAACAACCACCCTGGAAGAAATCGCTCGTATATGTTAGCTATTTAAAATTCGATGCCATTATTATAGATTTATCCTAATGTTCAACGATTGAACTCGTAGCCGACAACAGACGTTGTTATTTTTTTCTTTGCGCTAGTTTTATTCACTGCATGCAAAAAAAACAGTGAAAGTTGGAGATTTAAAATCCCTTCTCAATCCTGATTCTTTTCAAATACAAAAGTTCCATGGCGTTGGTTTTCAGTCCACGGACATGAGGTTTGACCAAAAGGTTTTGCGCCGTGACAAACAAGGGAACCATGGGGACATCGGTTTCGGTCAACAACACCTGGGCTTCGTCATAGACCTTTTGTCTATCCTTTGGGTTTTTTAAAGTGGACCCCTTTGCGATGAGTTGATCGTAATTCGCGTTGGCCCACTTCAGCCGGTTGTTTCCACTTGTTGAGATAAACAGGTTCATGAAATTATCCGGGTCTGGGAAATCCGCTCCCCATCCCAGTCGAAATATTTGTGGAGGATCCAGATCCAACTGGCTTAAAAATACTTTCCATTCCTGATTTTCAAACTCAACATCTATATTCAAATGTTTTTTCCATTGTTCCTGAATGAATGCACCAATCAAGCGGTTTTTACTTTCCGTATTAAACACCGCCGTCACCTTGGGGAAGTCCTTCCCGCCAGGGTATCCTGCTTCCGCCAGCAGCGCGCGGGCTTTTTCGGGATCAAACTTGGAACCAATTCCCTCGTTATAACCGAACATACCCTTGGGAACCCAGGAGGATGAAGGTAGCTCCCCTCCTTTTAAAATTTTTGGGATCAGGGACCGATTGATGGCATGTGCCAGAGCCCGTCGGACCAACACATTATCCATCGGCGGCTTCTTAACATTGAACCCGTAGTAATATCCGCGCAGCTGCGGTTTGTTTCGATATTCAGGACTTTTCTTATAATGCGGGATGGCAATGGGCGGAAGCTCAATATAATCCAACTCTCCCGTCTCATAAAGAGTGAGTGCGGTGGTGGGTTCCTGCACAACAAAAATCTGGACTTCGTTTATCTCGGGTTTCCCTTCATAGTGTTTGGAGTTGGCCTTCAATACCAGTTTGTATTCATGCTCCCATTCTTTAAGAAGGTAGGGTCCATTCGTGACTATATTTTCCGGTTCGGTCCAGTCATCACCATATTTTTCGATGACATCTTTACGAAGGGGAAACGTCACCATAAAGGTTGTGATGCTGGGAAAATAAACCACCGGTTTCTTCAGCGTGACTTCAAGCACATCTTCTCGGATTGCTTTTACCCCCACCTGATCCGGGTCTTTGAGTTTTCCCATGTTGTATTCGAAGGCGTTTTTTATATCAAAAAGAAAATAGGCATATTGCGCAGCGGTTTCAGGTGCCAAAAGACGCTTCCAGGAATACTCAAAATCTTCCGCAGTTACTTTTTTTCCATCGCTCCAGACGGCATCCTCCCGCAGATAAAAAGTGATGGTCGTGCCTTCGTTCGAGTATTCCCACCTCTTGGCAATAGCGGGGATTGGATTCAAATCGGCATCGTACTGGGTGAGTCCTTCCATCAGGTTGGTCAGGATGGTGAAGGAAACACTGTCTGTTGCAAGACTTGCATCCAAAGCAGGAGGCTCGTTCTTAATCGTCATTCTAAAGGTGGAAGAGTCTGCCGACGTAGGGCCTTTGGAACAACCTGACAGAATCACCAGAAGGGCAAAAGCAGGAATCAGTTTTGAAAATATTTGGGGTCGGGGCATATAAGCCGGGGGTTTTCAGGCAAAGACCGAACAGCCTGATAATTAACTATTTGATTTTATTAATCTAATTGAATTATAAAATAGAGTTCATCCCGCTCCTTTGCGGCATTGGAGATCATTTTATATATTAATAACCCCTTTACACAAGAAATATACCCCGAGTCCCGAAAGGCAAATAAAATGAAACAGTTATTTATCTCTTTACTTTTCCATTCACCTTTATAAAATGGCTGTTTTTACTTTTAAGCGGATACCCAATGGCTGAAGACATCTCCTATATCAGGAAATGGATCAAAAGAGGATTGAGCAAGGATAAAAAGACCCTCGATTTTTCCAATAAGGGAATCGATAACCTGGTCGCTGAAGAGCTCGCCGAGAATGTGGCGCTGCCGGATATCGAAATATTATTTTTGCATACCAACAAAATCAAGGATGAAGGGCTTGAGGAACTTGCTAATTCAGAGTTCTTCGAACCTTTGAAGGAATTGTGGCTTTATGAAAATAAAATTGGCGATGACGGAGCAGTAGCCCTGGCTGAATCAGACAATGTATTGCAACTGAGATACCTGAGTTTGTACACCAACCGGATTAGTGATGACGGAGCCATCGCCCTTGCCAATTCCAAAAACCTGAAAAACCTGGAAACATTAGATTTATCTTTCAATCGCATTGGAGATGAAGGTGCCATGGCGTTGGCGAATTCCACGTGTTTAAAAAACCTGAAAGCCCTGCACCTCGATGCCAATCGCATCGGGTTTAAAGGAATGCAGGCACTGGCTGAACTTCCCGGATTAAAAAATCTGGAAACACTCAATGTGACTTATAATCTGGTGCACCCCGAAGGCTTGGGGCTCCTTGAAAACTCCGAACGTTTGCAAAACCTGGGACAAGTAAAAACCGATCTCCTGAAGGCAAAAGACTAGCGCATGACCACCGTCAATAAAGAATCGAATTTCATACGTAATTTGAACCTGCAACTGGTTCGAAAAGATCCTGTTTTGAATTTAAGCTACGAGCGAATGGGCGATGCGGGAATTGCATTTATCTGCCAATCCAAAAATCTTTACCACGTGAAAGAGCTCGACTTGAGCTGGAATGAAATTTCCGATTTGGGTCTGCAAAAACTTGCCGACTGCAGTTCCCTGAAAAACCTGACACGTCTGGTTTTGAACTCCAATGAAATTTCCGATGCCGGAGCTGAAAGTCTCAGCGCATTGAAGAATTTGCCGAATTTAAAAACCCTGGAACTGGCTTTTAATCGGATCACACAATTCGGGGCACTCAGTCTTGTTAAATCGGCCCAACTTCGTAACCTGCACCTACTGGATTTGGAAATGAATCAGGTTGGGGAAAAGAAGTCCAACAACTTTCCAGATGGAACTGCCATACCCAGCCTAAAAATCCTGAATCTTAGAAAGAACCAGATGGGAGACGGGGCCATTACCGACTGGGCACAGTCCGGCGGATTTGAGGGCTTGGACCATTTGAATCTGGGGTGGAACGAGATATCCGATGAAGGTGCAAAGGTGCTTGCAAACTCTCCCACATTAAAACCCTTGCGAACTTTGATTCTCGATTCAAATCATATCGGGGACCCAGGATCGCTGAGTTTGGCGCAGTCGAAAAACTTATCCAGCCTGAAAACTCTCAATATGGCGGACAACAAAATTAAATCAAAGGGAGAATCGGCGCTACTGGATTTACGCACGCGCAACCTAACCGAAAAAATAAAGGACGACAAAAGCCTGAACCTGAATGTCCTGTATTTGAGAAACAAAGATCTTAAAGCCTTATCCCTGCACCAGAAACTCGAAGAAGTTCAGTCTTTATCTTTACGCAGCAATTTATTTGACCATCAGGGACTTGGAGAACTGGCCGCTTCCCCTTTTGTTAAAAACCTGAAGCAACTGAACCTGATGGACAATTCCATTGGAGACAAGGGCGTCTTTTTGTTGAGTGAGTCTGAATCGCTTGCGAACCTCGAAGTGTTAAATCTGGAAAATACACAAACCACTTCTACAGGAATATTGGCACTTTCCAAATCGGCACATTTGAAAAACTTAAAAGAGTTGAACTTAAACGGAAATTCAATTGATGGCAAAGGCCTACTATTACTTGCCGAGTCGGATAATTTTAAAAGCCTGAAGGTTTTGAAAGTTTCCGGAGTTTCAATGACGGATAAAGATTTCCAATCCCTTCTCAATTCCAGTTCATTAAGCCAACTTGAAGAGTTGGATGCTGCAGGAAATTCCCTTTCAGGTGACTTCCTGATGAATCTTGGGAAATCCCAACTCCTTCCTCATCTGAGAAAAATAGACCTGCGGAGAAACCATCTGCTGGAATCTGACCAGTTAATTTTGGCAAACTCGCCTGAATTCAGCCACATGGAAACTATCCGGTTTTAATTACCCGCCCCAGTCTTTCCTCTGATTTATTGATTTACTTGAGGTTTTCTAATATAATTTCTTCTGCATCATTCTTTTTAATTTTACTTTTTATCCTTTTGGGATAGGAATTCAGGGATTTTAGATCAATGAGAATTGGGTGTGTATATTCGATTGAGAATTATGTCTCCATTGATAAACCAATGCGGTCTCCAATGGAAATCCCCTTTGGGATATCAATTATCGCTACAGTTTTAAAAACTGCAGGAAACAATGTTGATCTGTTTGTTATTAGCCCAGTCACTCCTGTTAGAAAAATCCTGGAAGAATATATTAAAGAAAAAAAACCTCAGCTGTTCTGTTTATCTGCGGTATCCTCCCAATTCCCCCCCATTGAAAAGGTCGCGGCGCTGGTAAAAGAAATAGATCCGAGCATTTTCGTGATTTTAGGTGGACACCATGCATCTTTAGCGCCTGAGAAAGCTATTGAATGTGCCAATTTAGATGCCATTTGCGTTAGCGAGGGAGACGCTGCGGTCGTAGAATTGACCCGGCAACTTGAAGAGGGGAAATGGCCCTCAGGGATCCCCAATCTTTGGATAAGAGACCCCAAAACCAAAGAAATCGAAAGAAACCCTACGGCTCCTTTCAATGAAGAGCTTGATACTATTCCTCATGTAGACCGTACACTTTGGGAACCTTGGATAGCAAATCCGCATGAAGAGGCTTCAATACTGGTTGGGCGGGGCTGCCCTTATAAATGCACCTATTGTTCCAATCATGCCATGGAAGAATTAGCCGAGGGCCAATATGTCCGTTACCGTTCCTCTGAGGACATGATTTCAGAGATTGAGTATTTGACCGGGCAATACCCAAAAATGAAGCATATTTACCTGGAAATCGAAACGGTAGGTGCCGACATCGTCAAAGGAATTGACCTGTTTGAAAAACTTGCAGATTACAATAATGCAAGAAAGGAAAAACTAACTTTTAGAATTAATTTAGCCCTTCATTCAAATTTTGTAAGGGTCGAAGAAAAATTCAGGCATTTTCTAGAGCTTTGCCAAAAAGCAAATGTGACAGCCTTAAATGTTGGATTGGAGTCAGGCTCCTTCCGGGTGCGTCGGGAGATTCTTCGTCGACCCAGATATACTAATGAAGAGCTGATTGGATTTTGCCGAACCGCCAGAGAGTATGGCGTGGCAACTTCTCTTTTAGTTCTAATGGGTGTTCCGGGAGAAACCTTTGAAGACTATCTTGAAACAGTTGAAGTTGTAAGAGATTTACAACCGGAAGATGTCCAACTTTCTATTTTTTATCCCTACCTGGGAACCGATTTATACAATGTGGCGGTCGAACAAGGAGTGATCCCCGACGGAGGAACAGAGCCAAGCAATGAGAGACATCGTGCTACCCTCGAGCTCGAAAATTTTCCAAAATGGCGGATTCAATTTGAGTTTCTCTTTTTCTGGTACCGCTGTTTTAAAGGACACTGGACCACGGATAAAATACTTCTCAAAATGCTAAGGGCTTTCCTTTTACGATTTACAAACCTTTCTGCAATTGCGCGCTATTTAATAGTCAACAACCGTTTTTGCAAATACATTTTTAAAACATACATGGATGGTCCTAAGAAAATTACGGGTATTAAAGAAGAAAAAATCGGGACACTTGCTTCATACCATACTGGAGAGTTGTGATTGATTGAGATTAATTCAAACCTGTATCATCCTCAACATGAAGTTTCCGAGCTTTACTTCCCCAAAATGGATGCTTATTGGAATCCATAAGAAGCATACTGTTCTACCCGCATAAAAAAAGACATTCAATTCTTTAAAGGGTTTCAATCTTAAAAGGGCTTCAACCTGATTTTATTGCTCACCTATAATTCGCCCTTAAAAACTATGGATAAATGCTTTTCTTCATGCTTTAATTTAGCTTATGGAATAATTTTCAAGCATTTAAAAAACTTTAATTTTCATATTATAAAGTGATGGGTTCTCAGGGTTTAAATTTGATCCAGCATTCATTTTCACATGATGATCAAAGGGCCTTTGCAAAATTATCCGGCGACTATAATCCCATTCACCTCGATCCTGTAAAAGCACGCCGCACCGGTTTTGGCCAACCAGTTGTACATGGAATGCATGCTCTACTTTGGGCTTTAGAAGTTTTTTTCACAGGAAAAACAGAAACTTTAAAACTTGTTTCCCTGAAAACCTTTTTCAAACAACCCATCGCTGTAGGAGAAAAATTTAGACTCGCCTTTAAGAACAAAGATGATAATAACATCGAAATCCAAATCCTTGTCCGAAACGACCAAGCTCTTAGAATAACAGCCCAATATTCACCAAGAGGAACAAAAAATAATGTGAATTTTGCTGATTCAAATCCAAATTCCAGAGAGTGCCTCGAGCGCAAACCCGAGGAATTGACTCACGCAACGGGTCGTTTGGATTTAAGCTTGAACAAAAGGGAAGCCGCTCTTCGATTTCCAAACTTAATGCGATTACTTCCTTCTGATCAGTTGGCAGAAATGATGGCACTGACTAAATTAGTAGGAATGGAATGCCCGGGACTAAATTCTATCTTTTCAGATTTGAATCTTGATTTTTCTAATCCCTGCGAAGATTCGCCTTATTTAAACTATAAAGTTCTTTCATATGACTCCCGTTTTGGTTTGCTAACTCAAAATATTCAGGCCCCCGGCTTAGCAGGTACCCTAAGGGCTTTTGTACGTCCCTCCCCTGAATATCAAAGTGATTTTTCAGAATTAAGAAAACTGGTTTCGGAAAATGAATTCTCAGGACAAACAGCCATAATTCTAGGTGGATCCCGAGGGTTGGGCGAAGTAACAGGTAAATTATTGGCAGCTGGAGGGGCTCATGTTTTTATTAGTTACTACTTAGGATCAGAAGATGCACAAAATATTGTGCAACAGATTCAAAAGGAAGGAGGGAACGCGAAATGCTTTGCATTTAATGTTCTTGACTTAAACTCGTTTGAAAAGGAAAAAATATTAAAAATTGAATCTCCCTTTCATCTTTACTATTTTCCAACCCCTCTAATATTTCAGGGGCAAAAGAATGCTTTTTCTCCAGAACTGTTTCAAGAGTTCAGTAATTATTATTTAACTGGATTCTTCAATACTTTCCAAACCTTTCAGAAATTAGGAAGCGGAATTCAAGGGGTTTTTTATCCTTCCTCGGTTGCAATAGATGAATTACCGAACGACATGGCTGAATATTCTGTCGCAAAATCTGCCGGAGAAACTCTTTGCTCTATACTGGCCAAAAAATATCCCGAAATAAACATTTTTGCCCCGCGACTACCTAGAACTGCTACAGATCAAACAAATTCACTCCTCCCCACCCACAGAGAAGATCCCGCACCACTTATGCTAAAAAACCTTCGCAATTTTAGAGACAAGGCAATAATGGAAATGAACTCCATTTAATGGTTTGAAACAGGAAAAATTTTTGAATCCTAAGAAGAAGATTGGTTTTTTCCTCATAGTTCCATCTTGAATTTGAAAATTCTAAAAACTCAATTTTTAAAAAGGATTTTTTAAACTGAATTAAAAACTGGTATATATTATGTTGCATAGTTTATTGGTCTATTGGAGAAACAATATAAATGCCGCCATCTAAGGAAGAAATTACACAAACTATCTTCAACTCCATTGATGAAGTTAATAATATCCTGACCGATGAAATGAAATTAGAAAAATCACAGGAAACTTTATTGACAGGTGAAAATGGAAAACTGGACTCCCTCGGATTGATCAATTTCATTGTAGAAGTTGAAGGTAGGGTTCAAAAAGAATTTGGATTAGATTTGAACCTCATTGAAGTTTTAGATTCCCCAGAAAAGCCCATGAGCAGTATCCGGAAACTCGTGGAATTCATCGAAATAAAGGCAAACGGAAAAAATCAGTGAACAAAGATCAAATTCGTGCCATTTTGATATCAGACTTTAACTTGGATAACTTTGCCGGGTATCTAAAAAATGATTCGCATTCCCCAAAAATAGATTCTTCCATTGCTCCCTTCGGGCAAGTCAAACAGGTGTTGATGAACGAAAACATGGAATGCTGGGAAACACTGCATGATCTGGCCATCGTTTGGACACAACCCGAAGGAGTTATCGATTCTTTTCGAAAAGCATTAGATTTCAATCAAGTACCCATCGAGCAAACTCTTGAAGAGGTGGATGATTATTGCGAAGCTCTTTCAAAGTTATTGGTACGCGTTAATACTTTGCTTATACCCACCTGGACCCTGTCCGCTGGTTTCACTGGATATGGTTTATTAGAAAGAAAACCCGGCATTGGCCTTACCGATTTATTGGCCCGTATGAATCTCCGCCTTGCAGAAAACCTGAAGGATTTTTCCAATGTATTTGTTTTAAATGCAGGACGCTGGATCCAATCGGCAGGAAAAGAGGCTTTTAACCCTAAACTTTGGTATATGGGAAAAATTCCATTCGGCAATCAAGTATTCAAGGAAGCCGTCTCCGATATAAAATCTACCCTGACAAGCATCCTAGGAGGAGCTAAAAAATTAATTCTGGTTGATCTGGATGACACGCTTTGGGGAGGGACGGTTGGGGAGGATGGATGGAAATCCCTAAAATTAGGAGGGCATGATCCAATAGGAGAAGCCTTTTCCGACTTTCAAAAATCCCTAAAGTCTCTAACTAGACGAGGAATCCTTCTGGGAATTATCAGCAAAAACGAAGAGACAGTTGCACTAGACGCCATCGAAAAAAATCCGGAAATGATTTTAAAGCGCGAAGACTTTGTAGGATGGCGCATTAATTGGACCGATAAAGCCCAGAACATTCTCGATCTCACCAATGAACTGAACCTGGGAGTTCAGTCCACCGTTTTTATAGATGACAATCCAATGGAGCGTGCACGAGTCAAAGAAGCTCTTCCTGATGTACTGGTTCCCGATTGGCCAAAAGATAAAATGTTTTATAAGGATTGTCTCATGAGCCTGAACTGCTTCAATACCCCGGTCATTAGTCTGGAAGACGGCCAAAGGACAAAAATGTATGGGATCGAATCAAAAAGAAAAAAACTAAAGGAAAAACTAGGATCCTTAGAGAAGTGGCTCAAAACACTGGAAACAAAAGTTGTCATAGAAGAAATTAACCCAGCCAATCTGCAAAGGTCTTCCCAGCTCTTTAACAAAACCAACCAAATGAATCTTTCCACACGTAGATTGACAGAAGAGGAACTAATGGATTGGGGGAAGGAAAAAAACCGCCGAATTTGGACTTTTCGGGTTTCGGACAAATTTGGTGATTCCGGCCTCACCGGTTTACTCAGCGTGGAATGCAATGGAACCCAAATGCTGATTATAGATTTTGTCCTTAGCTGCAGAGTAATGGGAAGAAAGATTGAAGAACTTATGCTCCACACAGCTTATGAATATGGACGCTCCCTAAATCTAAAAACACTGTCCGCAAATTATTTGAAAACAAAAAAAAACAACCCTTGTCTCACTTTTTTGAAGCAATCTGGCTTGGAGCATAACGAAAAGACAGACACCTTCAAATGGAACCTTGAGACTCCTTATCCCCAACCTGAATGTATTACAGTATCAAACGGAGATAGCCAGACATTAAATTAGGAAATTAAATGGCCATAGTTAGAAAGGCGATCGAGCAAGACTTCGAAAAAATATATCCGCTATTTGTAAAATTTCAAAACCCCAAATTATCAAAGGATGATTGGCGACAACTGTTTGTCGACCATTGGCAATGCAAAGAAGGTTATTTTGGGTACGTTTTGGAAAACCAGGGAGAAGTTGTAGGTTTTCTAGGTTTGATTTTTAGCAATAGGACCCTAAATGGAAGGAAAACCAAATTTTGCAACTTAACAAGTTGGGTGGTTGAAGAAAATTTTAGAAATCAAAGTTTGTCCCTTTTGCTACCTGTTTTGAAACTGAATGAATATGCTTTGACAATTTTTACACCTTCCAAAGAGACTTATTTGGTTGCCCAAAAACTGGGATTTCAAGATCTAGAATCTAAATTACAGATCATTTTTCCATTTCCTTCTTTTTTCACCGGATTTTCTCTTTGCGAAATTTCATTTGATAAAAGTTTATCAAGCAAAACTTTAACAGGGGAAGTTCTCCAGATTTATAAAGACCACGCTTTCTTAAACTGCACTCATGTCCATATTCACACCTCTTCAGGAGAGTGCTATTTAATGGGGGCAAAAATTTATCGCAAGAAACTTCCTTTCTTTCAAATCTATTATATTAGTCATCCTGAAATATTTTCCAAATTTTCCGGAAAAATCTCTATGAAAATATCCTTAAAATTAAAAACCGTTTCAATAATAATCGAGGAAAGGTTTCTAAAAGGCAATTCGATCTTTTTCGCCAAGTCTTGGCCTCTGCCCCACCCTAGACTTTACAAGGCTAAATCTTTGGGGAAAAGTGATATCGATTCACTTTATTCTGAGTTGCCCATTCTGAATTTGTAAGGAGCAGGAAGTGATTAACAAAGTTGTAAAGCGAGCAGCAACGAAAATATTATTTTCCATACTTTTTCATTCAAAAGGTTACCTGCTATCAAAACCTTTTTATTCAGGCGTGGGAAGTATTCTGATGTTTCATCGGGTATGCCCCCAAAGCTCCAAATCTAGAATTAGAGGAAATGCCGGACTGGAAGTAACACCAGAATATCTTGAAAATACTATTCTTTATTTACGACAAAAAAATTATGAAATAGTTTCCTTAACTCAAGCCGCACAAATTTTAAATTCAGGAGACACAAATCAAAAATTTGCAGTAATCACCTTTGACGACGGGTATATCGACAATTACCAGCATGCTTATCCGATACTAAAAAAACATCAAGCTCCGTTTTGCATTTATGTGACGACCAATTTACCGGATGGAAAAGCCATATTATGGTGGTATCTTCTCGAGGATTTGATTCTTCAAGAAAGCAAAATCGAATTTAACCTGAATGGACGAAAATACAGTTTCTCCTGCTCCAATATCCAGGAGAAGGATTGGTGCTACCATGTTGTCCATAAATTAATTTTAAATGGGCCTTCAGATAAACTCAACGACAGAATCAGGCAAGTGTTTACTAATTACAACGTTGATTATTACAAAAAATCAAAAGAACTATCACTTACCTGGGAACAAATTCGGGAAATGAGCAAAGACCCGCTGGTTGAAATTGGAGCGCACACCATTCATCATCCCGCCTTAAGCAAAGTTCCCGAGTCTGTTGTAGAAAAAGAGATTAAGGGCTCCAGAAAAAAAATTGAATCTGAGATCGGAAAAAAGGTGGAACACTTCTCATATCCATTTGGAACAAAAAATGAGGCAGATGAAAGAGAGTACAGAATAGCAAAAAAATGCGGATTCATTACTTCGACCACAACCATCCCGGCAAATATTTTTTCAGAGCATAAGAATTTTTTAGAACGATTACCAAGAATTGCGGTCAATCAAAAAAGGGACAACGGAAATATCGATTACCTTAAGCTTTGGCTGACGGGGGCTTTGCCATGTATTTTAAATAAATTCAAACGGATTGTTTGATTCGAAGCTCTTAGCTACCAGTTACTTTTGGATATTTTATTTCTTGTTGCTTGCTCTAATGTAGGATCGCACTCCCAAGGGCAAAAACAAAGCCATTCCCCTTCTGGATAAGGAACGAACCATTTTCCAGAAGCCTCCTCCTAATTTTTCATAGGCCTTCCATTGCACCTGAAAAGCTTCTTTGATCATGATCCTCTCTTTTTTTGTGGAGTAGGACTTGTCATGAGTACGGCACACACCTAAAACCTCATCCAAATTATTGGCTTTCCCATCTTCCAACAGGCGAATCCAAAGATCATAGTCGTGGGCGATTACCAAATGCGGATCGTATCCTCCAATCTTCATCAATGAATGTTTTCTTATAACTGTAAAACTATGGGGGATGGGATTCATAAAACACAAACATTTTCTAATTTCAGAATCCTTTTCAACAAAAGGGAAACTTTGTGGCAGAATCTTGCCATTGTATAACTCTTCAAAACGCGAGCTACTTATCACCACATCCTTATTTTTACTCATAAATTCGTATTGTCTTTCTAACCAATTGGGAAGAACATAGTCATCGGCATCAAGACGTGCAATCAAATCCGCATTGCATAAAGAAACTCCTTTATTTAACGACCTTGGGACCCCAAGATTTTCTTGATGAACTATGCGTATACGAGGGTCATTATAATTATTTAAAATTTCTGCCGTTCTATCTGTAGAACCATTATTTAGTATTATATATTCCCAATCCGTGAGGGTTTGATTAAGAATGCTGTTAACGCATTGCTTCAAAAAATCTTCACCATTGTGTACAGATGTCACCACAGAAATTTTTGGCATAAAAGAACCTAAGAAAAAATTACCATTGTCTGGCGAGTAATTTTCATTTTTTCCATTGATAGGGTATTTCTTTGGAGTCAGGAGAAGCTGATTCTGCTTCAGCAGGGTCGTGCGGTAGATCAGGACAGTTTGCAATTAAAGCAGTTTTTTCTCCCAGGGTTTGAAATCCGTACCATAACATGGGGGGGATATGCACCAACTGATAACTATCCGGTCGCCCAATTTCATACTCTTTAACTTTACCCTGTGTTTTAGAATAGGATCTTGAATCGAAAATGACCAAACGAATTCTATTAACTGGAACGGTTATGTTTTGGCTTTGTATTTTGTGTCTCTTCCAAGCCTTGATCACCCCCGGATTGATTTCGCTGAAATAAATTTCACCGAAATGACTGAACAACTCAGAGTCTTTCTTCAACATATGCAAAACCGAGCCACGGGGATCTTCAATTTGTTTCAACGGTTGAACGATCACTCCCTCTATTTCATCAAAATCGTTCATTGAGTCCATGCCAGTTTTAACTGGGTTGCTTTTTCCGTATATTTTTTTATCTGGTTACTCGTGGTTTCAAATACGGAGGAAGATTCCTGTTTATAAAAAGTCTGGTACCATTCCCCAGTCATATGAATCGTTTCCGGAAAATCCAACACAGAACTCCAATTAAGTAACTGAAGCGCCTTGTCGCAATTGAGTTTTAACAAGGTGGATTCATGCTTTGTGGAATCTGCTTCCTGCTCGAAGCTCCACCCCGCCCCCGGCCAATACTGGGCCATTTCCTGGATCAAATCTCCGACCGACTGGTTAACCTGTGTCGGCGGACCAAAATTGAAGGATTGATTTATAACCTCCCGGTTCCCACGTAATAATTTACCCCCCAGAACCAGATAACCGCTTAATGGTTCCAAGACATGCTGCCAGGGCCGAGTCGCATTGGGATTTCTTACGACAACCTTTTCTTCTTTCGACCAGGCTCTAACGCAATCTGGAACGATTCGATCCAGAGCCCAGTCGCCTCCCCCAATAACGTTTCCTGCACGGGTGGTTGCTATTCCCGGTCCTTCATCCTTAAAGAAAGATTCCATATAAACCCGGGACATAATTTCCGCACAAGCTTTGGATGCACTGTAAGGGTCTTTTCCTCCCAAACGATCATTTTCCCGATAGCCCCATAGCCATTCAACATTTTCATAACACTTATCACTGGTAATAAGAACAGCGGCTTCAACCGAAGGTTGATCGCGCAAACAATCCAAAAGGTTTATGGTACCCAAAGAATTGGTTTCGAAAGTAAGAACAGGGTTTTCGTAGGATTTCCTGACAAGAGACTGTGCCGCAAGGTGAAAAACTATTTCCGGCTGAACCTGGTTCAATGCCTCTTTAAGTGAGTCTTTATTCCGCACATCGCCTTGAAAATGATCGATTCTATCTAAAAGACCCAACGCTTCAAAATGGGAGGGTTCTGTCGGAACATCCACGGAAAAACCCGCAACGGTTGCCCCAAGGTCTAACAACCAGGCTGACAACCAGGATCCTTTAAATCCCGTATGTCCGGTTATAAAGACACGCTTACCTTGATAAATATTTCCAAACATATTTTTGATAGTTTTTGGTTCAAACTTTCCAGAAGGCTTGCCCTTTTTTCCATAAATCGTTCAGAAAAACAGAGTCTCTGTAAGTATCCATACAGGCCCAATCTCCTTTGTGGTGGTAAACCATCAGCTGGCCCTCTTGAGTGAGCTGTTCCAGCGGGCCAATCTCGAAATCGCAATCATCGTTGGAATTTAGATAATCGAAAATGCTTTTTTGAAAAACAAAAAACCCACCGTTTATCATGCCTTCTTCGATTTTAGGTTTCTCAATGAAACCAAGCACCTTGCCATTATCTGATTTGATTTGTCCATAGGAGGAACGGGGGCTGACTCCTGTGACAGTCCCTATTTTCCCATGGTTTTTATGGAATGAAACAAGTTCACTTATATTTATATCGCTCACACCATCTCCATAGGTGACCATGAAATCATCATCGACATACTTTTGGATTTTATGGATGCGCCCCCCTTTCAGGGTGTTTTCTCCGGTATCTACCATGGTGATTTCCCAGTCTTCCACCTGATCGTTTTCATGGATGGTGATTTGACGGTCTTTCCCAAGCTTTACCGTGACGTCATTATTGTGAAGCATATAATGGTAAAAATATTCTTTAATCACCTCGCCCTTATATCCCAAGCAAAGTACAAACTCTTTAAATCCATGGTAGGCGTAATGCTTCATGATATGCCAGAGGATGGGTTTCGCTCCTATTTTAACCATGGATTTAGGACGAAACTCGGTTTCCTCGCGCAATCTTGTCCCCATACCTCCACAAAGAATAACTACTTTCATGAAAAACCTTTGGTGCGATTATTTTTAAAAATGTTGACAGTCATTTTGAAAAGTTTTCACAAAGAGATAGAGTTTGTTCTATTTCTTTTTCCATATTCCCTGTTAATCGAAAACCCGTCCCTTTCAATTTGTCGATATTAAACTTAACTGGATCGCAAATCTCCCCATTGTCCTTTCCAGCTACTTCAATAGGAATAGATTTACCATATTTTTTTTCATAGATACCGGCTATTTTTCTGGCCACTTCTGAAATTGAAAGTGAGCAATCTCCTCCCAGGTTATACAATCCATCTTCCCATTTGTCTGGAATCGAATACAAAAAATGATCAACCGCAGCAGCAACATCATGGAGAGCTATGAAATCTCGGTGCTGCTTTCCGGTGGATTTAATTACCATTTTCCCAGATTGAACAGCCTGCTGACATAAATCATTAAACACCAACGTCCATCGGTTAACCCCCGAGTCCATGGGGCATCCATAACCATTGGATAATCTCATGGTCAAAGTATCCATTCCCTTATAATGCTGATAAAATCTGACCATATCTTCTGCAGCTCGATGGGTTGCCGCGTAGGGATGGTGTGGTTGTGTTGGCGAGTTTTCAGTAATCTTTCCTCTGCAATTCCCATAAACATGAAACGTGGAAAAGTAAATAAACTTTGAAATTTGCTTGTGACTTGCGATGGAAAGCAGGGACTGCGTTCCAAGCGCATTCGTTTCCCAGGCCAATCTGGGGTCCTTGAAAGATTCATGTTCATTGATGGCCGCCAAATGAACAATGGCATCAAAATCACTTGTTAAAACATTTTTTATCGAAACCGGATCGAGAATATTTAGCGGAACAACTTGAAATGGTTTTGCCCAATCTGGAGTTTCGGTGATCTCCCTGCTGGTGCCGAGAACAAGATCACACCCCGGGTGATTTCTATTTAGAGAATCTGCAATCCGACCCCCGAGGTAACCCAGTCCACCCGTGATAAGAATTTTAAAATCCAGCATTAAGCGTTTTTATAGGATCCTGTTTTAGGTTTCAAAGCAGACAGACGGGATTCCGCCAAAAATCAAAAGATTCCCTTGAATTATAAAGAATTGTAACGTGATCATTGCGTCAAGTCCAATATTATGATTTAGCAATGAACTCACTTTATTAAAATTATTATTCTCGCCAGATGACTTATTTTATCTCATAAAGGCATCAAAAATGGCGTATTCACCAAATGTAAGCAAGGTTAATTTTATACTCTTTAAAGGTATAAATTTTTATTTTCCTTGAGCCATTCAATACCAATAGGGGTTGGAACATCTTTGCAAACAAGATCCGCTTGAGACCACTTTTCTTGAAAAGCCTGAACTAATTTTTCTTCTTCAGGAGAATATTTAAAAGCACCTTCAAGGCGACCATACATTTCTTTTGTAACTTTCAAAATATCTTCCGGACTGTTTTCTTCTGCCTCAATTCCTAATTCATGCGCATTTCTAAAATAGGGATTTAATTTTATATCTAAAGCCTGATCAAAGCTTAAATACTTATTTGTTTCTACAAATTTATATTTTTTAGGGATATAGAGGCAATTTTTTCCCGTTGGCACCACACCGAATTCAACCATCCCAACATTTAATCTGGGAACATCCAATAACAGGGCAACGTCTCCAATTCCCGAAGATGAACCAATAAAAAATTTACATGTCCCAATAAGAAAAATATCTAAAAACTCGCTCTTATGCTCAGAAACCGAATAATCAATTAGCTTCGGATGGGAAAAAGAAATAGGTTTTTTTACAACAGAGCCAACTCTAATTACTGTCATTCCTTTTTGGATGAGATATTTGCTGGCTTCTATGAAATTGTCTATATCTGAATCGCGAGGGTCGTGGTAGCCATAGTTTTGATGGGCCATGGTTTGCCTTAAAAAGGCATCATCTCTGGCAAAAATGCAAACGTAGGTATCATTTTCAAAATCCACGTTAAATATTTTTAAAAGATCTTTTCCTTTTTCTATTTCCTCCTGCGTAAAACTGATAGAGGGCTTCGCATTATTAAATTCAAAATATTCATTATTCTTTAATCCCAGGGGTTGAAAAAAGGGAGTCTTTTTAAATATAGGGAACATCCCATCATAAAAGGCAACAAGAAGCCTACTTTGACAAATAGGAATCACCCTTTTAAACATAGAAAGTAGTTGGCCATTGGCAACTCCTCGAGAATCGCACAAAAAGCAATAGAAAGGCCCGTCCCCAAATACACCCAACTGACGCTTTCTTAAAAACAGATCCGTTTCTAACGCCAAATGGCCTATCCGCCCATGGTGGATTTTACCTACCTTTAGCCAAAAAAAAGGTTTAATGATCCACAAAATTAAAATTACAGGAAAAACAAAAAGGAGACCCAAGATTTTAAACCCAAAATACACCAGTGCCCTTTGCAGTGCAGAGCAATCGCCCTTTTTCAGATTGGATAAAAACTTTTTCCACATGCTGCTGTTCATCTTTCACACTCAAATATCATAAGACACCCAATAAAAGATTAAAGCCATATTTGATCTAAAAATTTTTTGGATAAAAATTGTTCGGGTGGGATCGGGTTTTATTGATTTTTTAAGCAAATTTTTGCTGGTTCATGCAATTTCCCAGGATAATCCTTGCTTTTTAAAAATTCCTTTTTCGATAAAAAATTTTCAAACAGTCTAAAAACTAAAAATTTGGATCACGCAAGCCTTCCGAAAAAATGGTTTGCCTTTTTGAAAAACTCGAAAGGGATCTGGAAAAACTTAAAACCAAATAAAATTATTTTCAAAGAACTCTTAATCCACTTTCTTAAGAGGAGAGGTAATTCAGAAGCAGAAGAAATATTTTTTCTTACCATGCCTCTATTGGGTGCTTGTTTCTACAAGGGGATTGTGTTAAGTAAAAAAGGCAACAAACTATTATTAACCCCAACGGACATAGTTGCGATAATATCATTTTTCTAGCCACCTTGGTAGGTTACCCGCTTAATTATTTCGCCGAAAATGATTCCTCCTGGTCTAAAAAATTTCCAAAACCTGAAGTTTGACAATAAAATAGTCCTCCTTGAAATCGATTCAACCTTAACATTGGATTCAGCACCCGTTTACAAATTTTCAACCAAAAGCTATTTTAAATTTAAAAAATAAAGGCACCAAAGATAAAATAGTATAAAGTTGAAAAATGAAATATTAAATTGGAATATTATTCTCTTTTTTTATAAATAAAAAATGAAAGTTTTGGTCACCGGTGGTTGTGGTTTCAAAGGGTCCGTACTCGTTCCCAAGTTGCTGGATCGAGAATATCAGGTAACCGTGGTGGATACGCTATGGTTCGGTAATTTTTTAGAGCCCCATCCCAATTTAAAAGTCTTAAACTTAGATATCCGGGATATCGAAAACATACCTTTAAATGGTATTGATGTAGTCATTCATCTGGCATCCGTGGCAAATGATCCCTGTGGGGATCTTGACCCAAAACTGACCTGGGAGGTCAGCGCATTAGGCACCATGCAAATTGCAGAAAAGGCAGTTAAAAATGGTGTCAAACAGTTTATATATGCATCTTCTGGAAGTGTATATGGAATCAAGGAAGAGGAGCAGGTTACCGAAGATCTTGAACTAAAACCTATCTCGGAGTACAACAAAACAAAAATGGTCGCTGAACGGGTGCTATTGAGTTATAGCGAGAAAATGTTAGTACAGATAGTTAGACCTGCTACCGTTTGTGGGTTTTCTCCCCGTATGAGGCTTGATGTTTCAGTGAATATGCTGACCATGCAAGCACTCACCAATGGTTTGATCACGGTTTTCGGTGGAAATCAAACTCGCCCCAATATCCACATTGATGACATTACAGATGTATACCTGCATTTAATTGATGCCCAAGATTCCATACGTGGAATTTATAATGCAGGTTTCGAAAACATTTCCATTCTCGATATTGCAAAATTAGTGGTCAAACACATTCCGGCTGAAATAAGTGTTACCGAATCAAATGATCCTCGCTCTTACAGAGTAAATTCTGACAAACTTCTTGCGACCGGGTTCAAACCAAAAAAATCGGTAGAGAAAGCCATTTTGGAATTATGTGAAATGCATAATCAGGGAACATTAAAAAATGAAGATCGTTTCCACAATTTAAAATGGATGCAAGCCACCGTATTTAAATAAACCTGCCACATTAATTTCCAATAATTTCATGTCTGAAAAAATCTTAGTAATCGGTAGCAACTCATTTTCCGGCGCCAGCTTCGTCCTTTCTGCGCTGGAGGCAGGCTTCGATGTGACTGGAATCAGCAGATCAGAAAAACCCCATTCCGTTTTTTTACCATACATGCTTTCTGGAAAAGATATTGAGTTTCACCAAATGGACCTCAACCATGACCTTGAAAAAATAATAAGCCTCGTCAATTTAAAAAAACCCGAATACATTGTAAATTTTGCCGCACAAAGTATGGTTGCGCAAAGCTGGGACAACCCAGACCATTGGTTCTCAACCAATCTGGTTTCCACAGTTAGATTGCATGACAAATTACGGAATTGTGATTTTTTAAAAAAATACGTTCATATTTCAACTCCAGAGGTATACGGCAATTGTGAGGGGCATATTAAGGAAAGCGATTCCTATTTCCCCAGCACTCCATACGCCGTATCTCGTGCAGCAGCAGATATGAGTCTACACACCTATTATAATTCCTATAATTTTCCTGTTGTATTTACCCGAGCAGCCAATGTTTATGGACCGGGACAACAATTATACCGAATCATTCCAAGAACTATTCTTTACATTAAACTGGGGAAAAAATTGCAATTACATGGTGGTGGGACTTCTCAGCGCTCCTTTATCCATATCAATGACGTATCAGAAGCAACATTACAAATCACGAAAAATGCCACCCCAGGAGAGATTTTTCATATTGCCACGAAAAACTCCATTACCATTCGCAAATTGGTTGAAATGATATGTGATTTAATGGATGTGGATTTTGACTCAAATGTAGAGGTGGTCGGCGAACGATTGGGAAAGGACTCAGCCTACTTGCTGGATAGCTCAAAAGTGAGAGATGTTTTTGGCTGGAAAGATAAAATATCTTTAGAAGAAGGAATCCAGGATGTTCTAAACTGGGTCGAAACCAACCTTTCCGTTTTAAAAAACCAGCCATTCGATTATATCCACAAAGCGTAATCTAAGGAATTTTTGTCTCTCAAATTTCCCGTTTTGACTTTAAAATGGGTTCTTACTATAATCCTAACCAGTTGATAAATAGGGATTGAACAAGGTCTGCCTTTTTTGCCGGCGGGTATACGGGCGCTTAATTCTATCAAAGACCTCAAACTCCCCCTAATGAATAAAAACTATAATCCTCATAGATTTAATTACTTAGAGACCCAGTGTGAGCGAATTTCCTAAAACATATTTTGATAACTTAATAAACGAACTAAAATCCATCAGGGTATCCGATCAAAATGGAAATCCGGTGGAAACTTTTGAAGGCATTGAAAAGGTAGCTCAATTAATCCTTACTGAAAGTCAGAAAGGAAAAAAATTAATTTTTATTGGCAATGGAGCCAGTGCAGGTATATCCAGTCACATGTCAACAGACTACTGGAAAAATGGTGGGGTACGCGCAATTGCTTTCAACGATAGTTCACTTTTAACTTGCATCAGCAACGATTATGGCTACGAACACGTATTTGAAAAACCCGTTGAAATGTTTGCGGATAAAGGCGATCTGCTAATGGCGATAAGTAGTTCTGGCCAATCTGAAAATATTCTTCGCGCCGTCAAGGCCGCAATTTCTGCTGAATGCAAAGTAATTACATTTTCAGGGTTTAAAGATAACAACCCTCTGCGTCAAATGGGAAACTATAATTTTTACTCCAACTCCTCTTCTTATGGTCCTGTTGAAATCACACATCTTTCAATTTGCCACTGCATTTGTGATTTGATCATCCAAAAAAAATCCAAACTCTAAAGGAAAATATGCTGAACCCAGATTTGGCTAAGGCAATGTATTTGGATATGTTGCAAATTCGGTTGGTAGAGGAAGGTATTGCCGATTTATATCCCGAACAGGAGATGCGCTGTCCGGTTCATTTATGCATTGGCCAGGAAGCCATTCCAGTGGGCGTTTGCTCTACACTCAAAAAAGAAGATATTGTTATGGGAAATCACCGATCCCACGGGCACTATTTGGCCAAGGGTGGAGATTTAAGGTCTATGATGGCGGAAATTTATGGTAAGGCTAACGGTTGCTCAAAGGGCAAAGGAGGGTCCATGCATCTGATTGATCTTTCTGTAAATTTTTATGGCACCACACCGATTGTAGCCAGCATTGTGCCAATCGCAGTGGGTACGGCATTTGCCACTTATTTAAAAGATGAAACCAGAGTTACCATAATTTTTCTTGGGCGAGCTGCTACTGAAGAGGGGGTGTTTGCAGAAAGTTTGAACTTTGCCGCCTTAAAAAAACTTCCCATTGTTTTTGTTTCTGAAGACAACTTTTTTTCTGTTTACACCCCTCTTTCAGAAAGGCAGCCCCGGGAAAGGGAAAATACAGAAATAGCCAAAGCCTTTGGCATTCCAAGTGACAAAGGAAATGGAAATGACATTAGGGAGGTTTATAATCTTTCTGAAAAAGCGGTGCGACATGCTAGAGAAGGAAAGGGCCCTTATTTTCTGGAATTTGAAACATATCGATGGCGTGAACACTGCGGCCCCTATTACGATACCGATTTGCCGTATCGGTCCGAAGAGGAGTTCAAAGAATGGAAGAAAAAATGTCCCATTGAAAACTTTGAAAAACTTTTATTAAAAGAAAATGTCCTAGATAAAAAACAGTTGGTCGAAATGCGTGAGTCAATACAAAAAAAATTTGAAGATGCTGTAGCCTTCGCAAAATCAAGTCCATTTCCCCATCCCGATGAAATCTTCAGTGATCTTTTCAAAGAGGCAAACTAAATAGATATGAAGAGAGAAATTACATTTTCTCAGGCTATCCTAGAATGTACGGATCAATATTTAGCAAATGATCCTTCCGTATATGTTATGGGGCTAGGAGTTCCTGACCCTAAGGGTATATTTGGAACCACCGTTGGGTTGAGGGAAAAGTACGGGGAGAAACGGGTTATGGATATGCCTGTTTCGGAAAATGGAATGACAGGAGTTGCAATAGGTTCAGCTTTGATGGGTATGCGCCCAATTATGACCCATCAAAGAATAGATTTTATGCTTCTGTCATTGGATCAAATAATTAACAATGCGGCAAAATGGTACTACATGTTTGGCGGGAAAAAGAGTGTGCCCTTGGTTATTAGACTGCTGGTTGGACAGGGTTGGGGACAAGGCCCGCAACATTCTCAAAGTCTGCAGACGCTTTTTTCACATATTCCAGGACTTAAAGTGGTATTTCCTTTTTCGCCCTACGATGCAAAAGGTCTGTTATCCGCTTCTATCCAAGACGACAACCCTGTAATTTTTATAGAGCATCGTTGGCTTCACAATTTGCACGGCCATGTTCCTGAAGAACCTTTCCAGGCTCCCATTGGCAAGGCCAAAGTCGTTAATAAAGGTAAGGATCTGACGATAGTTTCAGGTTCTTACATGATGGTTGAATCATTAAAAGCCTCCGAATGCCTGAAAGAAAATGGAATCGAGGTGGAAGTAATCGATCTTCGCTCTATAAAACCATTGGATGAAGATACCATTATTCAATCTGTAATGAACACAGGACATTTGCTGGTTGTTGATGGGGCATGGCGCTTCCTTAGTATTTCCGCAGAAATAATTTCAATTGTTGTGGAAAAGGCTTTTAAATATTTGAAAAAACCACCAGGTCGGGTAACTTTTCCTGATGTTCCGACTCCAACGAGTTGGGCCATGGCCAATAATTTTTACCCTCGCGCAATTAATATTTTGCGGAAAGTGGAAGAAATTTTGGATCTACCTTGCAAAAGTGAAGAAGAGTGGGGAATCGTAACAACAGGTCCATTGGATGTTCCAGACAAATCTTTTACGGGACCTTTTTAAAATATAACTACAATATGCAAACAACACGCGAAAAAATATTAACCCTGGATAATATTTCAAACAAGGCAGAGGAACTCCGCCAGAAAGGAAAACGCATCATTTTATGCCACGGAACCTTTGATCTATTGCATATTGGCCACATTCGCCATTTGCAAAATGCGAGGGAAAAGGGAGATGTGCTTTTTGTAACAGTAACGGGTGACAAATTTGTTAACAAGGGACCGGGCCGACCTGTTTTCCCTGAACATTTGCGCACCGAAAACCTTGCAGCTTTGTCCTGTGTGGATTTTGTTGCAATCAACCAGGCACCCACTGCGGTAAATATCATCCCAATGATAAGGCCGGATGCTTACATTAAGGGCCAGGAGTATAAAGTTTCAAGTGACGATTTGACAGGAAATATAGCCCGTGAGAAAGAAGCCGTCGAAGAACATGGTGGCGAAGTCATTTTCACTGAAGATATTACTTTCAGCTCCTCGAACTTATTAAACGAAAACTTTGGTGTCTTCTCAAGGGAAACCAATGAATTCCTGAAAAAATTCCGGTCACATTACAAGGATGCCGAAATCATCAGGAACTTGAAGGAGTTGTCCAAATTAAAAGTGCTGGTGGTGGGTGATGCTATTATTGATGAATACCACTATATAACTGTGTTGGGTCAATCTGGCAAGGGAACTCATCAGTCCGTCAAATATGAAACCGAAGAACGATTTGCGGGTGGCGCCTTGGCAGTGGCCAACCACATTGCGGGATTTTCAGGCAACGTCACTCTGATAAGTGGAATAGGAAAAGAAGCTTCCAACGAAGAGTTTATACGATCAAAACTGGATGAAAAAGTAACACCTCATTTTCATTATTTCAGCGATGCCCCCACTATCATAAAACGGCGATTTGTAGATGAAGATCTAAACAAGTTTTTCGAAGTTTATATTTATAACGAGCAACCTCATAAAGAAAAACTGGATCAGGAAATTTGCCAATGGCTAAAGGAAAATACATCCGATTTCGATATTGTCATGGTTCCTGATTTTGGAAACGGTTTTATCTCCAAAAGCATGATTGAAATAATTTGTAAAAAAGCAAAATTCCTCGCCGTAAATACACAGGTAAATAGTGGGAATCGGGGTTACCACGTAATAAATCGTTACCCCAGGGCAGATTTTATTTCTTTAAACGGCCCAGAATTAAGAATGGCCTCTCACAATCGTTATGACCCACTGGAAGGTTTGGCCGAGAAGACCGCCCAACAATTAAAATCAAAATATTTCGCCGTAACTCTAGGAAGTAAAGGAGCAATTTTACTTAACAGGGAAGACAACCAGGTTCATAAAATACCCGTATTGTCGACAAAAGTTCTCGATCGCATAGGAGCGGGAGATTCCTTCCTTTCCCTTGCCGGCTTATGCCTTGGCGGAGGATTACCTGCTGACATGAGCCTTTTTGTTGGAAGCGCAGCTGCCGCTTTAGATGTACAAATTGTTTGTAATAGGGAGCCTGTTTCCTCGGTCGCTTTATACAAATATATAACTACTTTATTAAAATAATATCCGGCACTTTTTCCTTTTCTCAAGGGCGTCAAACTTGATCGAATCAAACAATTTTTGAGCCATGGAAACAAAACCCAATATTCTGGTTCTGGGCAATGGAGGTTTTATAGGTACGGCTTTATATAACCATTTAAAGAAGGAAAAAGAATGTGAAGTCAGGGGGGTTAACTCATCGAGCATGAATTTAACCTCTCCTGAAAGCATAAGTAAAATTGAAAATATAGTTGATGAAAATACTGTAATTGTGTTTTTGGCAAGAGCCCCAAGGAACCAAGACCCCTTGACAACCTTTGAGCAGGATATTTTGATAACCTGCAATGTTGCGCGTTTAATTAAAAAAAAGTCTTTAAAAAAGTTTTTGTATTTTAGCTCAACATCGGTTTATGGAGATGGGGAAACCAATTTATGCATTAACGAAAATACGAAAAGGGCTCCAACATCCTACTACGGCATTTCCAAGTTGGTTTCTGAAGAAATCTTACAAAAAGTCTGCCAGGAAAACGGAATTTCTATTGTAATCCTTCGACCCTGCATGATCTACGGCCCGGGGAATAATGAGCGGCCATATGGTCCGGATCGCTTAATATATTCCATAATAAATCAAGGTCAGTTAGAATTGATTGGCGACGGAACAGATTTAAGGGATTACCTTTTTCTGGAAGATTTAGTAAGAATTTTAGAAAAATTTATTTTTTACCCTTCTCAGGGTATTTACAACCTAGCCTCGGATGATAGCGTGTCTATGCTGTATATTTCTGAAATTTTAAGAGAAATCTCAAAAAAGGATTTCCCGATAATAAAACTGGAAAGAAACAGACCGAAAATTGATCAAAAACTGGATATTTCCAAATTATTAAGTTTTTATCCAGATTTTAAATTTTCACCTCTAAAAAAAGGATTGAGGAAATCCTATGAATTTTTTCTACTTAATCAAAACCTAAATAAAATGGGTACCGTTAAATAAAAATATTCCTGAAAGATGAATGAAAGAACCCCATTAGACTTTAAAGATAATCCAGCCGACGCAAAACCACCAGAATCTGGCTGCCAGGAAGATAATCTGGCGACGGAGTCTTACCACCTGTTACTGGAAAAATTAAAGCCTATCAAGGAATTGATTCTTATTGCCCCGATGCAGGTTCCAAATTCTGTTTTCGACATTGAGGTGGCAAAGAGATCGGGGTATTTCAATTATCCTCCCGTGGGCCTTCTATATATTGCCTCTGCCGCGAAAAAAGTGGACCCCAGCATCAAAATTCAGCTGATAGACCTGAATTTGGAAATGCTTCAAAATGCAAACGGGGGAAATTTTTCATATGACTTTTGGAAATCGAGAATTTCAAAGGTTTTAAAAAATGCAGACTCCCCCTATGTCGGCATAACATGTATGTTTGATGTCAACAAGGAAACTTTTATCGACATATCCCAACATATTAAAAGCGAGTTCCCGGATATTCCAGTTTTAGCTGGAGGAGTTCAAGCCACTTATGATTATGAAGAATTATTAGATAAACATGGCTTCGACCTTATTTTTAGAAAAGAAAGTGAAATTCAGTTTTCCAACTTCATTACCAACATAAACCAGAAAGACTTCTCTCATGAACCCAAGGGAGTGGCTTTTACCCATAAGCAAAAAATAATAACTTTAGGAGAACCAGAACAGGACACCCCTGTAGAATTTGATATACGCGATTCCTATTCGCTGATACCTATAGAGGATTATTATAAAGTAGGAGGCTTGGCCGTTTTTTCCAGATATAACGGGATTAATAAACCTTTTGCAACGGTACTTAGCAATCGAGGATGCAGGGCCTATTGTACTTTTTGCACGGTACGCGATTTCAACGGCAAGGGCATACGTGCTCGAACAGTCGAAAGCGTTATCAACGAACTAAAATTCTTATGGGAAAAAGGAATTAGACAAATTGACTGGCTGGATGATGATTTTTTATGGGATAAGGAACGAACCCTTCATCTTTTAAAAAGAATGACAGAGGAAGTTCCCGGTATGGAATGGATCAGCAATAATGGACTTATTGCTGCAGCAATTAATGAGGAAATAATGGAATGGATGGTTCGTTCCGGACTTAAAGCGGTAAAAGTGGGTATCGAATCTGGAAATGACGCCATGCTTAAAAAAATTCTGAAACCCACAAGTAAAAGAAAATTATTAATGTCTTCAGAGCTTTTTAAAAAATATCCCGAGGTTTTTTACAGCGGAAACTTTATTCTTGGTTTCCCCAACGAAACATTTCAGGAAATGATGGACTCTTATAATTTCGCACGCAAATTGGACTGGGACTGGGCCAGCTTTTATATTTGCCAACCCCTGGTTGGTACTGCCATGTATTCCATCTTCAAAGATCTTGGCGAGGAAAGTGATAGCAATAAAGCTCTAAACCCAGGCCGATTAGCCCAACGCGGAGAAATGGGAGTAAAGTTCAATGGTGATTCGGACCCCATATTACGTGGAAGAGATATTTTTGACCTCCCTCCCGATATCGTCCCCTCTCGAGACCAATTAAACGAAATTTGGTTTACTTTCAATTTTTTAGCTAATTTTCTCAATAACCGTAATTGTCGTTCAGGCGGAAATATAGAAAAACTTATCAGATGGTATGAATCCATTTTCGCCGGCTACCCACATGACGCCTCTATGGCAGCGGCCCTGGCTCATGGATACCGTTTGAGCAATCAGGTTAAAACCGCACAATCCTATCAAAAAACTTTTGAAACCATCTTGGAAAAATCCAATTATTGGCAATCACGAGTGAAGCAATTTCCAGAACTTCTGGAAATGGCCGGTCTCTAATTTATTTTTAATTTTGTCGGAGAAAGAAATGGGCGAGCTATTTAATCTTACCAATGCAAATGTCAAACTCTATGATGGGCCTCCAAGAAATATGGACCCTACTTTTGGGTATGATTATTTTGATAACACTCGGGATACCGGATATGGAGGATATTATTATGACGGCCGTTGGAAACCGGTTGCGAAAACCATCCTGGAAAAATATAATTTGAAATCCGGTGATCGAATTTTGGATTTGGGTTGTGGAAAAGGGTTCCTAATTGCCGACCTACTAGAAATTTGCCCGGGCATTGAGGCCAAGGGAATCGAAGTTTCTGAATACGCTATTGAAAACGCCCACCCTCCCGCAAAACCCCATATTACCCTTGGAAGTGTTGAGAAACTGTCTTACCCAGACAATTATTTTGATGCTGTAATGGGAATAAATGTATTTCATTTTCTGACACCAGAAAAAACAAAAATAGCTTTTGAGGAAATGATCCGGGTTAATAAGGATCCCAAAAACCTTTTCGTTCACGTTGACGCTTTTACAGATGAGGTGGAACAAGAACGATTATTAGCATGGGCACCCATAATTAAAACTATTTATTCCTGTGACGACTGGTTCAAATTATTTAAAGAAGTAGGATACGAAGGGGACTATTTCTGGACATTTGTTCGACCCGAAACACCTGAAAAATTTTATGGGGAAGTTAAAAACTAATCCTGAAAAATTTTATGAAAAATTAAGGCCCATCAAATTTCATGCATGAGGTTGCTAAAGCTATTTTGCTGGAAAGAGGAAGGTTAGTTTTGCAATTACGAGACAACAAACCCTCGATCGAAACCCCAGGTGTATGGTCCTTATTTGGTGGAATAATTGAAAAGAATGAAGACCCCAAAGAGGCCATGATTCGAGAAATAGAAGAAGAGTTGTGTATCAAAGTAAAAGATATTAGTTTTTTGTGGGATTTAACCTTTTACCGGGAAGATGGAGAAAAGATTCTTCATAAGATCTATGAGGCAGATATCACATCCCTTTGGGGAAAACACAGTCTAATGGAAGGTCAGGCTGTTGGTTCGTTCAGTTTTGACCAGTTAAAATTATTGCGCGTTCCCCCTTTTATTCAACAAGTGGTGGCTCGGTATCAACGAGAAAAAATTGCAGAGTGAGAGGTTTTTATGAAAGCTGCTGTCTTATATGAAACCGGAAAACCTATAGTTGTCGAGGACGGAATAGAGATTCCTCCATTGCAAACGGGACAGGTTCTTGTGAAGGTGGCATACAGCGGTATCTGCCGCAGCCAATTGATGGAAGTCAAAGGGAAACGGGGAAAAGATGCTTACCTACCTCATCTTCTCGGCCACGAAGCCTCGGGATGGGTAGTGGAAACAGGGACAGATGTTAAAAAAGTAATTCCGGGAGATAAAGTTGTTTTGACCTGGATAAAAGGTGACGGGGCTGATTGCCAAGGTGCAAAATACAAAATAGGAAGCACGACTCTAAACTCAGGTGGAGTGACAACATTTAGCAATTATACAGTGGTATCTGAAAACCGGTGCGTTATCCTTGCAGAAGGAATTCCCATGGAACTTGCAGCACTTTTAGGCTGTGCGATACCTACCGGAGCAGGGATCGTATTCAACACCCTGCGCCCCAAGAAAGATGCATCGATTGCTATATTTGGAGCAGGTGGGATTGGCTTAAGTGCTATATTGGGAGCAAAAATACACGATTGCTCCCGAATCATTGCGGTTGATATAGAAGATAAAAAACTGGCATTAGCAAAAGAATTTGGCGCCACAGACGTAATTAATTGCAAAACTGAAGATGCCGTGAAAAAGATACATCAGATAACAAATGGAAAAGGCACAGATTTTTCTATTGAAGCCGCCGGAAAATCAAAAGTGATCGAATCTGCTTTTCAGTCTGTAAAATTCAACGGCGGTAAATGCGTAATTGCGGGTCACCCGGATTCCCAAGAGCGGATTCAACTTGATCCCTTTGATTTAATTCGAGGTAGAAAAATCGAGGGATCCTGGGGAGGAGAAAGCAAACCGGACAAAGATATTCCCCAATATGTAAATTATTACAAAGAAGGAAAACTCCCATTAGAAAGTATGATTTCAAAAATTTATCCTCTTGAAGAAATTAACCAAGCCATGGCGGAGCTGGAAAAAGGAAGCGCCCACAGAATTCTTATCCGCATGGATCATCCGAAATAAAAGTGAAATATTTTTCACCAATCAGTAAAGGATAGATTTTGAATTTTTCCACACTTTCCTGTCTATTAGTATTAGCGCATGGCAAACTCCGCACCCTTTCACTATTGTATGCCCTGGTTATTGGAAGCGCATTTATGGAATCAATCGGAATTGCTTCGTTTTACCCTCTGGTTGATATGTTTCAAGATCCTCATCAATTGGAGTTTTACCGAAGCAAAGCAGCAGATTGGTTTCCCGCAATCAAATCCATGGACCGGGAACAGTTTTTATCATTTACCCTTATAGCAGTAGCGGCGCTGTTCATTTTTAAAAACCTGTTTCTTGTTCTTGCAGGCTATGGAAATATTAAAGTAGTGACCGACCTTTATTGTTCCTGGATGAACAAAATTTTCAAAATTTACCTGGACAAACCCTATACCTTTTTCCTGGAAAATAAAGCCGGAGATTTAGCTCAGCGAAAAATCATGCAAACGCAAAAAGCCGCAGCGGCTTTAAGGGTTTTTGTCATGATTCTAGGAGGTGTAACTACTATTCTGGCGGTATTCTCCATTTTATGTTTTACAAGCCCTAAAATGACTTTAGCGATTATCTCCCTAATGGTTCCTGTTTACTTTATTACAATGAAAGTCTCAGGGGGAAGGGTTTACAAATCGGGTGGTAGAAATGTTGAACTTGAGAAACAGGGATTCGGTCTTACGACGGAAGTCCTCTCCGGAATTAAACAGGTAAAAGTTTTCTGCGCGGAAGACCACTTTCAAACAAAAGCTAAAATTATATGGAAAGAACATGCACATAATTTTATTCACAATCAATTTTTAAGTTCTTTACCAAGACCCATTCTTGAAACCTTAGTGGTTTTGTGTGGGGTGGGGGCATTGTTTTTATTTATGCAAACCACCGGTCGACAACAGGAGGCGTTTCCAACATTGGCTGTTTTTGCGGTCGGAATTTATAGAATCCTTCCTTTAGCTGCAGCAACAAGCGCCCAGGTAATGTCCCTGGGATCGTTTCTGCCTTCCGTTGAAACAGTGGCTACCTTGCTAAACCACGAACCAGACAAAAAACAAGGGTCACCAGCACCTCTAATGACTCACCAAATAGAATTTCAAAATGTTTCTTTTTCTTTTAAAGACAGAGAGACCGTGTTGGATGATCTTTCCTTAAAATTTGAGAACAATAAATTTTATGGAATCGTAGGGGTATCTGGAAGTGGCAAATCAACCATCGTGGACTTGGTTGCCGGTTTTTTTAAACCTCAAAAGGGTCGGGTCCTTATAGACAACGAAGACCTGGACAACTTCGATAACAGCTCATGGTTAAGCCAGCTGGGAATTATCAGTCAGGAAGCTTTCATTTTTAGCGGAAGCATTGAAGATAATATTTGCTTTGGAGTTGATGCAGAGAAAAGAGACCCGGAATTAATGAAAGAAGCAGCAAGAGTTGCCTACGCCAATGAATTTATTGAACAATTACCTGAAGGATATCAAACCCTGGTGGGGGAAAGGGGTGTAAAACTGTCTGGCGGACAAAGACAACGATTAGCAATTGCCAGGGCAATTTATCTGGATCCCCCCATACTCATATTTGATGAAGCTACCAGCTCACTGGATGCAAATTCTGAAAGAAAAGTTCAGGAAGCCATTGAAGCCTTACATGGCAAAAGAACGGTTCTTGTTGTAGCCCATAGGCTGGTCACCGTGGCAAGCGCAGATCATATCTATGTCATAGAAAATGGAAGTCTGGCAGAAGAAGGGACTCACGAGGAATTAAAAGAGGGTAGCGGACTATACAGCCGTCTATGCGCGAAACAAAGTCTTGGTTAAGAAAATCCCATCCTGTAGGCAGGCAAATACCTAAACAAACGTTTTTCTAATTGGACAGACGTCCATGAAATACTCCTACCTTGGCCAGGAAATCCGTCACAATCTCTATAGATTCTTCCAGGGTTTGACTGCCGGTATTAATCAAAATTTCCGGATTCTCAGGTTCCTCGTAAGGAGCACTGATCCCGGTAAAATTTAAAATCTCCCCGGCACGAGCCCGCTTATACATCCCTTTTACATCTCTGGATTCACAAATCTCCAAAGGACAATTACAATAAATTTCAAAAAAATCTTCAGGAGCAAACATCTCCCTTAATTTTTTCCTCGCGTCTTTAAAAGGAGAGATATAAGCCGCAAGAGTAATAATCCCTGTTTCAATAAACAATTTAGACACTTCACCAATTCGCCTCAAATTTTCGTTTCGATCTTCATCTGAAAATCCAAGATCCTTGCAAAGCCCGTGTCTGACATTATCCCCATCAAGAACCAGGGTTTTGTAACCCAACTGGTGAAGCCTTTCTTCTACCGCATGAGCCAGGGTGGATTTTCCCGATCCCGACAATCCTGTAAACCAAAGTAAAGCAGATCTATGCTTTCCTTGCTGCTCGCGACGTTCTCGAGTAACCGTTGCTCGGTGGCGAACAATTTTATCTGATGTATGTTTTTCCAATATGATTTTTCCCCGACTTAAATACTATTAATTCGTAATCAGTAATTTTCTACAAAATGGGAGGATATTTTTTCAATTTTTAATGAATTTATTTATAAACCCGATAGAAAGTTTTTATGAACCGGTGATCTATGGCAACAAAAAAGAAATGGTTTACTGGAAAGAGGATAGAAAAAACTTATGGTGATTTACCCCTTAAATCGAAACAACGAGCTTTAGAAGAAGCTTATGAACATCTTTGCTTCTAATTCTTGGCTATTATATTGCAATTTATTAGTAATTTAAATATATTTGTCCTTGTTGCTTTGCCAAGGCTGGCTTTACTTGCTTTTCTTCTCTTATTGATCAACCCGTCCCTCTTTTATTTCTATCTAATGCCAAAGGGTGAGAAATTTTTAAAAGGATAAATATATAATTTTCGTTTAGCTTCACAATTGGGAGCAAATTAGATTTACCTTCTGTAAAATATTAAATTAAAGAATTTTTAATACTACTGATAAAGGGAAGTGACTTATGGTGCAATTGCCAGATTTTTCCAAGGCTATGGAATATGAAAACCATTTTTATATGTCCTGCGACTCCACACGATTATCAAAAGTGATCGCTCAATACGAGTTGTATAAAATGACTATGGATATTCCCGGAGTAATTATGGAATGCGGGATTTTTAAAGGTACTTCTCTTTCCCGATTTGCCATGTTTCGCCAACTCTTCGGGAACACTTCTGCAAAAAAGATAATTGGTTTCGATGTATTTGGAAAATTTCCAGAAACCAACTATGAGGAAGATAAAAAAGTTTTAGGCAGTTTGTTTACCGGAGCTGCGGGCGATACAGGAGTCTCCAAAGAGCAAATGCTGGAAATTTTAAAGAATAAAAACTGTGACGATAATCTGGAATTAGTCGAAGGGGATATTTGTGAAACCTTGCCCAAATATCTTCAGGAGAACCCACAACTCAAGATTTCTCTCTTGAATCTGGATACAGATATCTATGAACCCGCTGTAACCATCCTGGAATGTTGTTGGGATAGAATTGAATCGGGAGGAATATTAATCGTAGATGACTACGGCGTATTTCCAGGAGAAACCAAAGCGGTTACCGAATTTCTAAAATCACAACAAGAGACCGTTAAAAAGTTTTACTTCGCCAAATCCCCTTGCTATATTATTAAAAAATAAGCTCTAACGGATTTTTCCAATCATCAAGGAGTGCCCTTCTTGAATCCTCCTGAGTAAAAATCTTATGAGGATCAATTAGGTCATTCTCATTAAACTCATCAAAGATTCTAATTTATTTACACAATGATTATTGAGCACAACATCGCCAAATACATTGTTTTCCATGAAGACACGATTTTGCATGCTCTGGGGAAAATAAGCGAAAACGAATCTCGAATTATATTTTCTGTCAGAGAAAATGGAATTTTGGAAGGGGTTTTAAGCGATGGTGATTTTCGACGTTGGCTTGTCGAACAAAAAGAAATTAATTTGAATCAACCCGTCTCGGTGGTGAGCAATAAAACGTTTAAAAGCGGCCTAATAAATGAAAGTCCGGAGTCACTGGGCCGTTATTTTTCCCACACCGTGGATTGCCTTCCCTTATTGGACAGTCAGGGAAGATTAGTAGCCATTGGAAAACGGGGAAACGGGAAAATCCAAATTGAAAACAGAGAAATCGATGTCAATGCCCCATCATTCATAATCGCGGAAATTGGAAACAATCATAATGGCAGTTTGATCGAAGCAAAAAAACTTATTGATGAGGCGGTAAGAGCCGGAGCCGATTGCGCTAAATTCCAAATGCGGGATCTCGACACCTTATACCAAAACAAGGGAAAACCCGATGACCCATCCGCAGACCTTGGCCAGCAATATACAATGGATTTGCTCAATAAGTTCCAATTGAAAAATGACGAACTTTTCAGCGCATTTGATTATTGTCATGAAAAAGGGATCATCCCCCTCTGCACTCCTTTCGACAAAGCAAGCTTAAACAACCTGGAAAATTATGGATTACAAGGCTATAAAGTAGCCTCTGCGGATTTTACAAACCATGATTTGTTACAAGCAATGGGGCGAATTGGCAAACCTATGATTTGCTCCACGGGAATGTCAACCGAACAGGAAGTCCGGCAAAGCATTGAGTTCCTCAAAAAAAATAGCAATATGTATATTCTATTGCACTGCAACTCCACCTACCCCACTCCCCTCAAGGATATAAATTTGGAATACATGGACCACTTAAGAGAACTGGGAAACTGCATGGTGGGCTATTCGGGACATGAACGTGGCATCAACGTGGTTTTAGCTGCAATTGCAAGGGGGGCAAAAGTAATCGAAAAACATTTTACTCTGGACCGGACTTTGGAAGGCAATGATCATCGAGTCAGCCTGCTACCAGACGAGTTTTCAAACATGGTCAGAGGCATTCGGGAGATTGAAGAATCTCTTGGAGGCAATGCCAGCAGAAAACTCTCTCAAGGCGAGCTTATGAATAGAGAGGTTTTAGGCAAAAGCCTTTATATAAATCGCACCATTAAAAAGGGCGAAATTATTTCCCATGACGATTTGGCAGTTAAAAGCCCGGGACAAGGGATTTCTCCAAACCAAATCGATAAATTGGTCGGTTCTACCGCAGTTCGCGACATGGAAAAAGGGGAAATATTTTTTGAGTCTGATCTAAAAAATAAAACTATTGTACCCAGAAAATATTCTTTCAACCGACCGGTAGGCATTCCCGTACGTTATCATGATTGGGACAAGCTCTCCTCTCCAGCTGATCTCGACTTCATTGAGTTTCACTTAAGCTATAAAGATCTTGAGGAAAACCTTGAAAACTTTTTCAAAGGACCCCTGGAGCTTGAATTCACGGTTCACTGCCCTGAACTTTTTTCAGGGGACCATGTTCTGGACCTTTGTTCTCAAGATTCTAAATATCGGGAAAGATCCATTAGAGAAGTTCAAAAGGTTATCGATGTTACCCGAGATCTCAAAAAATATTTCCCGAAAAGTAAAAAACCGGTGATCGTACTTAATGCCGGAGGTCATACTCAAGATGCCCCGCTAAAAGTTTCTGAACGGAAAAAATATTATGACCTCATTCTGGATAGCCTCTCCAAACTTGACCATAAAGGAATTGAACTCATACCACAGACCATGCCTCCCTTTCCGTGGCATTTTGGAGGACAACGGTTTCAAAATCTTTTTATGGACCCACAAGAGACTGCCGAATTTTGCCAACAAAACAATTATAGGGTCTGCCTGGATATCTCCCATTCAAAACTAGCCTGCAACCATCACAAATGGTCTTTTAAAAAGTTTGTGGAAGTCGTTGCCCCTTTTAGTGCTTTGTTTCACATCGTTGATGGGAATGGAGTGGATGGAGAAGGTTTGCAAATTGGAGAAGGGGATGTGGATTTCGTTTTGCTGGGAGAACAATTAGATGAACTGGCACCAAACATTGGGTTCATTCCAGAGATTTGGCAGGGCCATAAAAATAATGGCGAGGGATTCTGGATTGCCCTTGATAAACTGGAACAGTGGTTTTGATTTCCAGTAATTAGCCGACCTTTTTGCCCGACTTGGATTTCCAAATTTTAATTCCATCAGGAATCACCCCTGGCATTTAATTTCAAAAAAAGCACTCGGGAATAAAATTTTAAAAATAATATCTTTCCTACCAGTAATAGGACTAGATGAAAAAACAAATATTCTTTGAAAAAAAAGCTGTGATCTTTGACCTTGAGATTACTGCATGGCCAGGGACCAGTGAAAGAAACTGGAGCAAGCCAAACGAGTATAAAGAAATAATTCAAATTGGGGCTGTAGCAATAGAAACAGAGGGGTCTATGCGGGAAATTGGAAGTTTTCACATATTGATCCGCCCCATAAAAAACCCTCAACTAAGCGATTACATCATCGATTTAACGGGAATAACCCAGGATATGATTGATAGAGAGGGCGTCCCTTTTCCAAAGGCCTTATCCCGTTTTACTAAATTTATTGGAGAAGATCCTATACACATCTTTTGTAACGGAGATGACTCAGATGTTATTGCAGAAAATTGTAAAATCCATGGAATGGAAATTCCCACGGTGTTCAGACAATCTTCAGGTTTGAGGCTGTATTTTTCAGAGACTCTGGGGTTGCCCGAAAAAATATGTAACAGTGCCCAGCTTCCCGAATTGTGCGGGCTGGTCAATAATGAAAAAGCTCATAACGCTTTAGGTGATGCCAGATCAATCTCTCAAGCGTTAAGACATTTGCAAAGAAAAGATTAAGCCCATTAGGGAAAACCTCAGTTTGTCCACCCGGTTGGGAAACATTTGGAATATTAGAGATGCATATGGATAACATTTCGTGTAGGTTGTACTGGCTAAGGAAAAAATCTTTTTAAAAAAGGAAAATATGAGCGAAAAATTATTAAATTTAATTGAAATGATCGATGTTTCAGAAATTGGAGAAAGAAACCTTAGCCATTGCGCAACCAATTCTTCCATTTTGGTGGTGAAAAATTTTCTCAGCGCGGATTATATTTCCAAAAATCTAAATGAAATCAAAAATAACTTCCTCCCCGAAAACGATTGTTACAAAACAGGTCCGTTAAAAGTAGGGATGCCGAATTTTCAACGCTTCGATATGGGAAACCACCCATCGAAAAATCCTAAATGTCTTCGCGCTTTCACACTCTTCACCTGGGCTGAAAATTCCGCCTTCAAGGATGGAGTAAATAAAATGATGCAGTTTAGGGATGAGCATTTTTCACTCCCCGACTACATGAAAAACAATGATGACGAATTTGAGTTTAAGGATTATCCCAGGATCGTACAATACCCGACCGGGGCAGGATTTTTAAATGAGCATATCGATGAAGACAAGGAGTTATATCCTGCGGGCACACCCAATATGCTGGTGTGTTTGACTTGTAGAGAAAAACCGGACAGAAAAGGAGATTTCAAACGAGGCGGATTATATTACATTCACAATGGCGAGGAGTTGGATGTAGAAGAGTTTCTTGATGTAGGCGACCTCTGCATTCACAACCAGAAAGTTATGCATGGCGTAAAAACCGTGGATTCAGGCGAAAAGCCCAAACTGGATAATTTTTCCGGAAGGTTTATGCTCCTGCTATCAATTTATAGATTTAAGAAACAAGAATGAATTGAATACCCCCCGAACAAAGCCTCTTTCAAAGTTAAGACTTGCCAAACCTATCCCTTTTCCCTATTCTTCCTTTTCCTTTGTGAGTAACAGGAGAAGCTGAAGACCTCAAATGGGGCAGCTATCCTCAAATAATTACCCTGATCCTATTTAAATTTTTATTATGAAAAAACAAAGAATCAATATTCCACCTCCTAGATACCCTGTTTCTTTAAGATATTTGTATCTTTGGGTGATAGCTCCTCTGAAGCCATTTATTTTTACCAATGTATCTAAAATAAAAAACAAGAAGATATTCGAGCATGTTTTTAATTTTATGAATATCCTCTTGGGCTGGCCAATAAAAATTACCTATGAAAAATCGCTAAACCTGTTCAAAGTGGTTGAAGGAAACCTCACAACATATATTGGAAGAAGGCAATACCTAAAGTTATATGCAAAAGGGATTAGTGGAAGGAATAAGCTTTTGATCGACCAGTACCTTCTAAATGATATCCCATGGTCAAAAGATGATTTGGTAATTGATGTGGGAGCCAATGTCGGGGAAGTATCGCTAATACTTTCCAGAGATTTCCAATGCTCCACCTACTCTATCGAACCGGAAGAAGTGGAGTTTGAATGCCTAAAACTAAATTTAAAGGGATACAACAGCACGTTTTTAAATAACCCTTTGTGGAAAGAAGAAAAACAAATCACTTTTTATTCTGCAAATGAAGAGCTCGATTCATCCTGTTTTGAGACGGAAGATTATACCCATGTAACGGAAAAGAAAACCGCAACTCTATCCAACATTATTAATAGCCTTGAAGGCAAAAGGGTGAAACTTCTGAAACTGGAAGCAGAAGGCGCGGAACCAGAAATCCTTCTTGGGGGATTAGATGTGATTAACCAGGTAGATTATATCTGCGTGGATGTGGGACCAGAAAGGGGTCTATCTTATGAAACGACCCTGGTAGATACCGTGAATATCTTGAATAATCATGGGTTCGAATTCATTAAGATGGGACACCCAAGGTTGATCTGTTTATTCAAAAATAAACAAATTTCTTAAGGGGGCTTGTATTCCGGTTGAATACCTTTTAAGCGATATATGCTTCACTGGCAACTTTTGCCAGGTCGCGCATCTCCGAGCGGACTTGGCGGAGGTTTTCTTCTTCACTTAGGTCGGCCTCAACCCATTGAGCCAGTTCGTAACGGCTCTCCGGCAAAGGAAACTCCGGCTGCAAATCGCCCGAGGCAATCCCTTCAATGAGCTCCATCAGCTTCTCCAGCCCATTACCCTGCCATACCTTTACAACCAATTGGGCAAAATCTTCTGCGGTTTCATCTTCGAGGTCGGGCATCGCTTCTAGTGCCTCATCAATTTCATTCTTGGGTGGGCTGGGTTCATCTCCATCCTCTTCAATGGGGAGTTCCCCAAACTTTTTAAAGTAGGTCAACCTTTGAAGATTGTTCAAGAGGTTGATTGAAAACTCGCCATCATTATTTTTTACATAATCAATAAGAGGATACAGTTTGACCGGGTAGTAAGTATAAATTGCAAATAACAGCCACAACCGGTTCATCAATCGGCTGTCCATATCTTTAAACTTCACTACAGTACCGTTCCCAAAGGTGAACGTATTGAAATCGTAATTTTTCAAGCTTTGGAGTTCATGATCGTCACCCATCCAACCCGATTGGGCCATCCAATCACGAATCGGGGTCCCTTTATAGGGGTAAAAAATCCCAACTTTTTGAGTGAAAGACCCCACCAATTTGTTTAGAGCGATGGTTCTAAAAATATCTTCCTGACTTTCGTTGGGAAGACCAATCATGTTAAACGAAACCCCACTCACCCCATTGTCTCTTAACAATTGGAATGCCTTGACGTACACCTCATTGCTTGTTGTTTTGTGCAGCAACCCTTTTCTCATATCGGGGCTGCCGGTTTCCATTCCCAGCGAAACACTTTTACAATTGGTTTTTCGCAATACTTTTGCAGAAAAATCGGTGATGCTCTGCGCGGTGGTTTCAATCACATAGGGCAATCCAATTTCTGAGGAATACTTATCACAAAACTCCTGCATCCGGTTTTGGTCCATGAGCAGGAAGGTTTCGTCCCAAAATTTCATAAATTCGATTTTATGAACATCCACCGCATATTTGATTTCCTTGATAACCCGGTCGATCGACTTCTCTCTATGGTAGCCCCCCGGGCTGGCCATTTTATACATTTCCTGTAATTGGACGTTAACACAGTAGGAACATTTGTAAGGGCAACCGCGACTCATTTCAAAGTCCCCATATTTGTAAACATAACCTAGATAGGGCTTATAAAATGCTGCTTGGCTGTATATTGTCCAATCTGGATAGGGGAACAGGTCCAGGTTCTGTTCGTAGGGTCGAACCGGATTTTTCTCAATGGAACCGTCTTCTTTTTTGACCCATAAATTAGCAATTCCCTCGAGACTCTTATTTTGTGTAACCCGTTCGATGATATCTAAAATTACGTATTCCCCTTCACCCACACATACGGAATCGAAGCAGTCTTCTGCAAGAACTCCTTGAGGATCAACCGTGGCATGCACTCCCCCGGCAATGGTGGGAATGGAAGGAAATGCTTCCCTAATTTTTCGCATTAACCCCAACCCCAGAGGATAATCGTCTGTAAGAGCGCTCAGACCTATCATATCGGGTTGGAAAGCCTCAACCTCTCTCAGGGCTTTTTCAATCAGTTCATGATAGGTGACCGATTCCCGCTTTGGGAGGCGCTCAGCATTGGAAGGGTTCTTAAACTGCAGCGTTTTTGACCCCACCTGATTCCAATCTGACTTGTTCTCCGTACGGATAGAAAACTGTGTGCAGTCAAAGAGCTTGAACTCATGGCCGGCCTGTTTGACCATGGCTGCTAACGAGGCAATACCAATGGGTTTGTTTCCAGTGGCAAACTGATTGGGGTACAGCATGAAAAATCGCATATTTGAAAGGTGCCCGCCAGGGCGAAATTAAGTTCATATTAAATAAAGCGCCTTATTTTAACATATACACCTACTATCCCTCGGAAAAATAAGTGGATTTTATAGATTTTAATATGCCAAAATTTAGTGCCAGCCTTTTCCCCAGCCCGGGGGTGTTTGCATTTAAGCTTCAGGTTTGAATTGCATAGACATGAATGAGGTAATGAGCTATTCTTGAACCGACCATAAAGGGTCTAAATAACAACGAAATAGACGTAATAAACGAAAACAAATATCAAATGAATACAAGTCAATTGGCTTTCAAGCATAAACGGAGAAAGGCGCTTTCGGCTCCAATAATGATTAATTTGGAGCTGACAGATGCTTGCAATTTAAAATGTCGGCACTGCTACAATTTTTGGCGGGAAGACCCGATGAACGCCAACGCTGCTTTTAAAAGTGATCACATCGATCAGATTGTAGAAGAAGTTCTCAAGGCGGAAGTTTTTCACGTGGTACTCACCGGGGGCGAACCTTTTGCAAATTTTCAAACTTTGGAATATGCCATGCGCAAATTCACCGAAGCGGGTATATCGACAAGCGTAAATTCAAATCTCATGCTGGTCACACCCGAAAAAATTGCAAAACTTAAAGATTCGGGTTGGGATCATGTTTTAACCAGTCTCGCATCTTATGACGCGGCAACCAACGACGACCTCATGAACAAAGAAGGCACCTTCGACAAAATCATCGAAGGCATAAAAATGACGGTGGATGCTGGAATTCGTGTCAGCGTCAATATGGTTATCGGCGAAATAAATAAAGACCACGTCTACGAAACGGCTAAGTTCTGCGCGGAACTGGGATGCCAACGAATGTTTGGTACACGTCTTGTTCCATCCGTAAATGTTGAAGAACCTACGGAAACCGACATGAAATTGAATCAGGAAAGCGCCCGAAAAGCCGTGGATGATATGTTGCGAGCAAAAGAGGACTTTGGAATTGGCATTGGGACTTTGATCAGCTACCCGCTTTGCTTGTTGGGTGACCTTGAAAAGTATAAGGATTTCGTTGGTAGAGGTTGCCCCGCCCAATCGGGTATCCGTATGTCACTCAATGCGGATGGGACGGCTCATGCATGCACCCATGAAGAAGAAGGGTATGGAAACATTCTAGAGGAAGGAATCAAACCTGTTTTCAAAAGAATGCACAAATGGCATGACGGGTCCTATCTATTTGAAGGTTGCGCCGATTGCGAATATATTGATGTTTGCGGATCGGGTTGTACCATGGCTGCTGAAGCCTATTTTAAAACCAAAGATGCCAAAGACCCCCTATGGCTTGGACGTGAAAATATTGGCGTTCCGTATAAAGCAGAAATTCCTCAAGCAATTTACAACGCTGTTGATGAAGGCAAACAGTTCATTGTTCCCCAAAGGGTTCGATTCAGAGAGGAAGATGGATTTCATGTCATCAATATTCGATGGGCAAATGCCTTCCAAATCCCCAGTGATTTGGCTCTTTTCCTGATTAAAATGCAAAAGGAAGAACAGCCATTTAGTCTCGCCGACATGGATGGATCTGTTGAAGACTCCCGTCAATGTCTTATCAATATGGTTTTTAAAGATGGCGTAGAGCCCCTGGATGATGAACTGAAGGCGTATCTGATCGACCGACCCAAAACCGGGGCCAGCGTAAATCCCTTCGAATTGCCGGAAGAATTGGCCCACTTAGCTTAGTATGGCAGTTGTTATATCCCTAATTCCTGCTCGGGGGGGCTCCAAGGGAATCCCCCGGAAAAATCTCGCACCTCTTGCCAATAAACCATTAATTGCACATTCCATTGAAGATTCTCTCAATTGCACGCTGATAAAAAGGACCATTGTTTCAACGGATGACGAGGAAATTGCCGAAGTAGCTCGCAATTTAGGTGCAGAAGTTCCTTTTATCCGTCCTATGGAATTTGCTGAAGATGATACTCCGGATTTTCCGGTTTTTTTACATGCCTTGGAATGGCTAAAGGACAATGAAGGGTTTGCACCGGATTTAGTGGTACAGCTACGGCCCACCACCCCTATCCGCCCGCCGGGACTTATCGAACGTGGTATCGAAATGCTTTCGGGTAACTCGGAGGCAGATTGTGTGCGCACCGTTCGAAAATCTCCTATAACCCCCTATAAAATGTGGCAGCTGGATGGAAACTTTTTAAAACCCTTCATTCAGCTTGAGGGCAAAGAATCCTACAACATGCCGCGACAAAAGCTTCCCTGGGTTTTTCAGCATGATGGAGTGCTGGATGTAATCCGCACATCAACCCTGCTAAACAAAAATTCTGTTACGGGAAGCAAAATTCTTCCCTTGTTTATGGATGAATCGTTCCTGACAGTAGATATTGATAAACCCGTGGATCTGTTAATCGCTGAGGCTTTTATCAATTATAATCAACAACACAAATAATCCATTATTAAATCCGCCTGAATAAGTATCATCAAATTCTGATTTTTTTGATCGCTCAAAATTTATAACAAAAATTAAACCTGTTTTTTTATGAGCTTGAAACGAGTAATTGATATTGAGGAACCTGGCGAGCTCGATTCGCACACAATAGTTTTAATTGACCATTTGTGTGCCTTTTCTCTTTTTCCACTGTTAAAAATTTGTTTCAAAAATCGGCCAGTAAAAATATTTTACTTTGAGGCCTCTAATCTAGGCTTGGGATGGGCTTATTTCCTTAAGCTGCTCCAACTGGTTTCCGCAAATCCTTCACCCATCAAAGACTATATATTAACCGACGAACCTTTAAACGGTGTTTCGGAAGTTCGTTTCCACGCATATAAAGCTTGCATAAACTATCAAAGCAAAATCAAAGAACGGATAAGCCGGTACTTCCCAAAAATAGAATCTCGTTTTTTAGATATTTATGAAACAGGAGTGAGGAAAATATGGCAACTTTGGTTGGAAGAGGTAATTTTTCAAAGAGACCTTGGGAAATTCATTTGCCAAAACTCGAACATCTCACCCTCCCAGGTAATATTGGTTTCCAAATATGCGTATTTGTTAAATCTCGTAGGTTTGAATTCTAACACCTCCACCGAAATAAAGGTACTGCCTCAAACATTTAAATTCGATACCTTTAAATATTTATTTGGCCCTGTAATTTTAAGCTCACTCCAACTCATATCATCTTTATACAAGCTATTGCCCTTTTCCGGGAAAGAATCAACTCAAGAGGCAAAGGACAATAGTTATATTGGAGTGGCTGCGGCCTGGGGCATAGAAGGAAATGAAAATAATCGTGTGAATGATTTTTTTTGGTGGCGGCTAAGCCAAGTCCCGCCCAATCGCCTACTATACATGTTTGAAAGGCAGGATTGCCAACCCACAAAAGAAAGAGTTTCCGAACTTAATAGACTCGGTATTAATTTTACGGTCTTAAATAAAAATTTCTCCGGCGAAGCTTCTCACTCAAATATTTTCAGTCCAGACACATCGGTTGCCGATAACCTTAGGATGGTATTTTTTTATTCCTCTTTGGCGCTCCGGTTTTTATTGGGAGATAAATTTATTTATTCGATCGTTCCTCTTGTAGGCTGGCAAATTTTTAACTCGGACAAACTTTCCAACACATATAAAGGCCTCAAACTGAGCTGCCTTTTTAATTTTGATGAAGCCGGATTTGAACACGTAAATCTTGCTTCCCAAAAGAATGGTTTAGTACGTTTTGGGGTCCACTGGTCATGCTATATGAACCCGCATCACTCCACAGTACGCTGCCATGAAGTGCTTTTCGTTTGGGGGAATCACAACCTAAAAATTATTCTTGATTCCAATTCCAACAACAAAATTATTTTGTTTTCAGGATGTTTTCTCACGGAAAGTGTTTATAAGAACGAGCATTTAAAAGGAATAAAAGCGGTACAGGCAATGAAAGATAAGAGGGTGCGTTATACCCTGACCCTGTTTGATAATTCCCTACCCGTTCCAAATTTCTACGAATTTTTTCTGAATTGGCTTATAGATGACCCTGCTTTGGGTCTAATCATTAAAAGCAAGGGAAAGGCCTGGAAAAATTATTTTAATGAAGAAACTAAAGAACTCATTCAAAGAGCCCATGATACAGGACGAATATATGTTATGGACAAAGATGCTTCCCCAATTGATGCGGCTCAATTGACCGATTTTTCGGTTGGAGCCACAGGGGTTTCAGCCATCGCTGTTGCGGGTTTGCAAGGGGCGAGAGTTCTTTACCTCGATTTTGAGCAACTGGACCAGGGGATTATAAAACCCTATACCTTATTCCACTCTTTGGGACCCAATCGTTGTGTCTTTTACGATCCGGATTCTATGAAGAATGCTTTGATAGAATATTTTAATAACCCCGAATCCAATCCCAACCTGGGGGATGTTTCACCCATTCTGGATCAGTTAGATCCCTTCCGCGACGGAAAAGCGGGGCAAAGAATCGGGGAGTTTGTAAATTGGTATTTGGAAGGCCTGGATCAGAACTTAAGCAAAAATGACGCCCTGAAATCGGCCACTAACAAATATGCAGAAAAATGGGGAAACGATAAAGTAGCCAAGAGATTATAAAACCTTCGTTCTGGTCCAAATTAGAAAAAAATAATGGTTTTCTTTTGGTCAATAACTGGAATTACGTTATAAATTTCCTTTATTAAACGGCCAATGGTAATTTTCATTTTGTTCAGGTAAAATTGTTTCACAAAAGTCAAACCACCCAAGATGCTGTTTATATTTTCTTTACTAACCATTTAAGCCTCCTGTTTCTCGATCATCAGATTTAAGTGATAAACAAATCCCCATGAGTAAAAAAATGGAAACGGATAGAAAAGTTCTTTTGATTGGTGGGGCCGGATATATCGGCTCGGTGATGACGGGCTATTTAATGGAACAGGGTTGGCGGGTCCGTTGTTTTGATAATCTGATCTATGAAAATCAGGGTTGTGTTTCATTTTATTGGGGGCAACCAAATTACGAATTTTTTTATGGCGATTTAACTGATTCGGCGCAATTGAATCCTGCGCTTGAAGGAGTTGATGATGTGGTTATCCTGGCTGGGCTTGTTGGCGATCCCATCACCAAAAAATATCCTGATCTTTCAAACGCTATTAACTCCGATGGAATTTTAAGATTAATTCATTCTCTAAATGGGAAAGGTTTAAACCGGGTCATTTTTATTTCTACCTGCTCCAACTATGGCCTTATTGAATCCGATGCAACCGCCGACGAAACCTTTGAACTCAATCCCCTATCCCTTTATGCCAAGGCGAAAGTGGCTGTTGAGAAAGAGTTGTTATCCCTTCAAGGGAAAGTTGATTTTCACGCTACGGTTCTTCGTTTCGCAACGGCGTTCGGACTTTCTCCTCGAATGAGATTTGATTTAACAGTAAACGAGTTCACCCGGGAAATGTTTTTGGCTAGAGAATTACTTGTTTACGATTTTGAAACTTGGAGACCCTATTGTCATGTGAAGGATTTTTCCAGAGCGGTGAACAAAGTACTCCAAGCCGATCAGGACAAAGTTTCGTTCGAAGTTTTTAACGCTGGAGGGGATCAAAACAATTTCAACAAACAGGCTGTGGTTAATGAAATACTTAAACATTTTCCTAGCGCACCTGTAAAGTATAAGGAAAAAGGTTCTGATCCTAGAAACTATAAAGTTGATTTTTCCAAAATAAAAAACGTTCTTGATTTTGAACCGGAATACTCGGTTTCGGATGGAATTGAGGAATTGATTGGAGCCCTACAGCAGAATATTTTTTCCCGTGTGGAGCAACAACCCAACTTTTATCATAATTTAGAAATCAAGATACCCTGAGCAGCACTCTCCTTTTCCTAAACTATCCACATGTCTTCTCTTGCTGAAAATATTACCGCGATATTAAAGGAGGTTTCACCGGGGCCAGTAGGCTTGCATGAACCCTTATTTAATGGAAAAGAATGGGACTACGTCAAACAATGTTTGGATACGGGTTGGGTATCTACGTCGGGTTCGTTCGTTGAAAAATTTGAGAATCAACTGGCTGAATTCACAAATATCCCTCATGTCATTGCAACCAACAGCGGCACCTCCGCCCTGCATGTTTGTCTTGAATTAATTGATCTTAAAAGAGGCGAGGAGGTATTGAGCCCTGCCCTGAGTTTTGTTGCTACTGCCAATGCCATAAAGTATTGCGACGGTATACCTCATTTTGTGGATAGCGAAGAACGGACATTAGGTGTCGACCCTCAAAAGCTCAGGTCCTACCTTCGTAAGGAAACCAAATTACTTTATGATCGTTGTTGGAACAAACGAACCAATCGTCCCATTCGAGCCCTCATAGTAGTACATACCTTTGGTTGCCCGGTTGATCTGGACCCGATTGTGGAAATCTGCAAAGAAAATAAGCTGGTACTTATTGAAGACGCAGCAGAATCCTTAGGTTCATATTACAAGGGTCGGCACACTGGCAATTGGGGATTATTATCCGCGCTGAGCTTTAACGGAAATAAGATTGTAACTACGGGAGGGGGAGGGGCCATTTTGACCCGAGACCCTGAACTAGCGCGTATTGCAAAACATCTCACCACTACAGCAAAATTATCCCATCCTTGGGAATACAATCATGACAACATAGGTTATAACTACCGGCTTCCAAATATCAATGCAGCCCTCGGGTGCGCACAACTTGAACAGTTAGAAAATTTTTTGCAGCAAAAGCGGGCTCTTGCATTAAGGTACAACAATCTGTTTGAAAAGTTAAAGGGTTTCCGATTTTTTACAGAGCCGGAATCTTGTAAAAGCAATTATTGGTTAAACGTATTAATTCTGGATCGGGAAAACGCAAATCAAATGACCTCTATATTGGAGTTGACCAACAAAAGTGGAATAATGACCCGGCCTGTCTGGGAATTAATGAGCAGCCTCCCGATGTATAAAGATTGCCCTCGCATGGATTTATCCGGAGCAGAAGACCTTCAAAGACGCACCATAAATATCCCTAGCAGCCCCATATTGGGAGCAAAGAATGAGTAAACGAAAAGTTGCTGTCGTTACCGGGGCAAGATCTGAATATGGGTTATTATTTTGGCCTCTGAAAGAGCTTCAGCAACACCCCGATTTCGAATTACAACTAATTGTGACTGGGGCTCATTTAAAAAAGGAGTTGGGCTATACGGTTGAAGAAATCGAAAAAGAAGGTTTTCACATCAATGCCAAAATTGAAATACTAGGCAATGAAGACTCCACATTAGGAATTTCCATGTCCCTCGGCCGTGCTGTTACAGGAATTGCCGAAGCGCTGGATCAGCTGAATCCAGATATATTGTTGATTCTGGGTGATCGATATGAAATTCTTGCAGCCGCCCAGGCTGCTCTTATTGCGGGAATACCCATCGCTCACATCCATGGCGGAGAACTGACCGAAGGCGCAGTAGATGACTCCATCCGTCATGCCATAACCAAAATGGCAAACTTACATTTTGTGGCGGCAGAACCATACCAACGTCGCGTAATCCAATTAGGGGAACAACCACAATTTGTTTACAATGTAGGAGCACCAGGTTTGGACCATCTGAATCACATCAACCTTTTAGACCGTGACCAGCTGGAAAAATCGCTGGGGTTTGAATTGGGTGAGTGCTGTTTTTTAGCCACCTATCATTCCCCTACATTGTCAAATAAATCTCCCGAATATTGCATAAAAGAATGGCTTAAAGCATTAGACCGTTTTCCAAAGGCAAAGATAATCATGACATACCCTGGAGCAGATACTGAATGGCAAAAAATAATTAGCCTTATTGAAGGCTATGCCAAAGCCCAGCCCAACCGGGTATTTCTTACACAATCACTTGGGCAATTAAAATATTTGAGCGCCTTGAATTGTGTTGACCTAGTAGTGGGAAACACATCTAGCGGCTTGATAGAAGCACCATCTTTTCAAACCCCTACAGTAAATATTGGGAACCGGCAAAAGGGACGGTTGAAGGCAAGTTCAGTTATTGACTGCGGAGAAAACGCAGATTCTATTCAAGAAGCCATTAAGAAGGCTTTGTCAAAAGATTTCCAAAAAAGTTTGAAAGATACAACTAACCCCTATGGAAATGGAACTGCGACAAAACAAATTATTCCCAAATTAGCAAAAGTAGACTTAAAAAAACTAAGGCAAAAAAAGTTTTATGACTTAAATCAAGCCTTTTGATTTATTCTCTTGCATATTTTTATTTTCAATTTTGATACAATTTTTTAACTGAAACTATTATTCCAATGAATAAGGGAAATGAGCTCTAAAAGCATCTATGTAATTGCCGAAGCCGGGGTCAACCATAACGGGAATCTTAAACGGGCTATTGAAATGGTAGATGCAGCTGCGGAAGCAAAAGTGGACGCAATCAAATTTCAAACATTCAAGGCTGAAAAGCTAGCCCTCAGCCAGGCACCAAAAGCAGATTACCAGATCAATCAGACAGGCTCCTCTGAATCCCAGTTGGAAATGCTAAGAAAACTTGAACTCGATAAAAACAGTCATTTTAAAATTCAGGATCGATGCAATTTAAAAGGGATTCAATTCCTATCGACCCCATTTGATCAAAATAGTCTGAATTTTCTTATTCAATCCCTGAAGGTTCCTAAATTAAAAATTCCTTCTGGAGAAATAACAAACGCTCCACTTTTATTAAAAGCAGCGGCTTCAGGAAAACCTCTTATAGTTTCTACTGGTATGTGTGATATGGAAGAGGTAAAGATAGCATTAGGGGTATTGGCTTTTGGTTTCACAAAATCTGGAAACAAACCTAATATTGAAAGTTTCAAAAATGCCTTCGAATCCCCCGAAGGGAAATATGCCTTACGCAACAGTATCACCCTGCTACACTGTACCAGTGCTTATCCCGCACCTTTTGAAGATGTTAATTTAAAAACTATGGAAACAATGGCCTCTGTTTTCGGTTTACCCGTTGGATATTCAGATCATACTTCGGGAATATCGGTCTCCATTGCCGCAGTCGCCTGTGGTGCGGTGGTTATTGAAAAGCACTTCACTATGGATAAAACTCTGCCCGGACCTGATCATCAAGCCTCTCTGGATCCAGAAGAATTAAAGGCATTGGTTAAAGCTATCAGGGAAGTTGAAAAAGCATTAGGGGTATCAAATAAGTTTGCCACTCCTTCTGAAATAGAAAATCGGGAAATTGCCAGAAAAAGCCTGGTCACCACCCAAAATATTAAAATGGGTGAATTGTTTACAGAAAACAATATAGATATAAAACGTCCCGGAAATGGAATTTCCCCCTTACAATATTGGGACTGGATCGGGAAAAAGGCTGAGAGAGATTTCAAAGCAAATGAACTAATCATTCCTTAAGTAGAATTGACAGGTTCGCACGTTTGCCAATTAAAAAATGTTTTAGCAAGGACCATCTTTTAAAAATATATGGACCGGTCCGAGCAAATAAATTGAGTTAAAACTAAATGGCATCTGGCGACTTTGCTTTTTTTCAAATACGGATACAGATAATTTTTCCTAATCTGCCAACTAATTTGCCCGACATATCCAACTAAATTTTTATGGACCCAAAAAAAATAAAATCATTAGTAATTTCAAAAGATGAATCCATTAAGGAAACCATGGGGAACCTTAATAAGACCTCATCAAAGATCCTCCTGGTAACCGGGGAAAATGACGAACTGGTTGGAGTTGTTACCGATGGAGATTTACGAAGGGGAATCGTCAATGGACTGTCACTCTCCGACCCAGTCAAAAATGTTATGCGGGAAAATTTTTGCTATTTGGATAGCAACACACCAGATATTTATAATTACGCAAGAGAGTTGATGCTTGAAAAAAAAATTGAGCAGGTTCCCATTTTGAATTCTTCTGGATGCATCGTGGACATCATACTTATAAGCGACGGAATTGAGCAAATTCAAAAATCTCTTTTAGAAACAGCACCTGCTTTAGAAACTGAAGTCGTTGTCATGGCAGGAGGGAAAGGAACACGCCTTGATCCTTTCACCAAGATTCTTCCCAAACCATTAATTCCCCTGGAAGGAACCCCCATAATTGAACATGTATTTACCAAATTCAAAAAATCAGGATTCTCGAATTTCATACTCGTTTTGAATTATAAAAAGGAAATGATTAAACTTTTTCTTTCTGAAAATAAATACCCTTTTAATATTGAAATAGTAGAAGAAGAGAAATTTTTGGGAACGGCCGGAGGTCTATCCCTTCTCAAGGATAAAATCCAAAAAACTTTTGTTCTGACAAATTGCGATACTATTTTATCCGGAAACACGGCAAAGATTCTGGAATGGCATAAGGAGAATAAGAACATTTTGACTTTGGTCGGCTCCCATAAAGAATTTTCTATCCCTTATGGTGTCCTTAAGTTTAAAGATGGCGTGTTGGATATGATCGATGAAAAGCCAAAATTCGACTTGTTTATAAATGCCGGAACTTATATTCTTGAACCGACAATATTTGATTGGGTTAAAGAAGACCAATTTTTAAATATGGATCATTTGATTGCTAATATTATTAAGAAATTTCCCAAAAAGGTCGGTGTCTTTCCCCATTGGGAAGGCTGGTTTGACATTGGCCAATGGGAGGAGTATCAAAAATCTCTAGAAAAAATCAGGCCTGGCTATAAATAAATGTACGAACATATTTTTTCCTGCAAGAATAAAATAGCTGTCGTAACAGGTGGCGGAGGATTGATCGGCAAAGAAATCTCTCAAGCACTGTCAGATTTCGGTGCAAAAGTTTATATCGCGGATATCCAGCAACAAGAACATGTAAACAACTCTTCTAATATTGAATTTATTAAAACCAACACCACCTTAGAAGATGACATTAAGAGAACCTTCAAGGAAATCGCCAATAACGAAGGAAATTTAGATATCCTGGTTACTTGCGCCTACCCCCGGACCCATGATTGGGGAGTCATGGTTGAAGACGTGCCTTTTGAATCCTGGAATGAAAATTTAAAATCCCAACTTGGTGGAACTTTCTTGTGCTGCAGGTCAGCCATTGAACATATGAAGAACTCAGGAGGAGGCTCTATCATCAACTTGGCCTCCACCTATGGCGTGGTGGCCCCAGACTTTAATATTTACAAAGGCACAAATATGACCATGCCTGTAGCCTATTCAGCAATAAAGGCAGGGCTCATTGGCCTGACACGATACTTTGCTACTTATTATGCCAAGGATAATATTCGGGCCAACTCAATTTCTCCGGGAGGGATTTTTGACGGACAACCGGAATCGTTTGTTGACCGGTATACCCAAAAAACTCCTCTGGGAAGAATGGGCAAAGCTTCTGAAATGGTCGGGGGCGTAGTGTTTCTAGCTTCTGAATCTTCTTCATATGTTACAGGTCAAAACTTGTTGATTGATGGTGGATGGACTACATGGTAAAAACCACCCTCTCTGAAAGACTAAACTTACAAAAATTTCTCATTCTATGAACGTGCTGGTAGTTGGAACGGGTTCTATTGCAAAACGGCATATTCAGAACTTGCAGGAACTTACCGAAATTACCCGGATATTTATTTACTCTTCCCGAGGGCACCTTCCCACAGATATTTCCAATAATAAAACTTCAATTCAGAAATCACTTCAAAATTTAAATGATATTGATTTCGCCATCATAGCCAATGAAACTCAAAAACACCTATCAACGGCCACTGTTCTTGGCCAGCAGGGGATTCATCTGTTTTTGGAAAAACCAGTTTCACATAAGATTCAGGAAGCCAAGGATTTTGAAAAAGTAATTAAAACTAATAATATTAAGGTTTTTATTGGCTATAATTTGCGATTTCTAGGTGCCATTCAGTTTTTAAAAAAAGAAATTGAGAAAGGATTCTTTGGGGAAATTTTTTTTTCTCAGATTGAAGTTGGGCAATATTTACCCGATTGGCGGCCAGGGCGAAATTATAAAGAAGTCTATAGCGCCAAAAAAGACCAGGGAGGTGGAGTTGCCCTGGAATTATCGCATGAGTTGGATTATATGATGTACTTATTTGGATTCCCCAAAGAATGGCACTTTTTTTCAAAGAAAGTCAGCAATTTAGAAATTGAAACTGATGATATTTTTGAAGGAATTTTTGTTTTTCAAGAAGGACAGTTATGCAACGTTCATCTCGACTATTTACAGCGCTCAAAAAAAAGAACTTTTAAAATTGTGGGAAGTGGGGGGACAGCGGTTTGCGATTTGTTTGGAAAACATTTGGTTCTTTCAAAGCCAGACTTTTCTGGAGAGATAACGGAAAAAATAATTGAAGAAAAATCCCTTTTTGATATTGATAAAACTTATAAGGATGAACTGAAAAGTTTTATCAATAGCATAAAGAACAACTCAAATACCGCAACTAATTTTAATGATGGCCTACGCATTTTAAAATTATTGCAAGGTTCAAATGTTTCTCAATAAAAAAGTTTTATGCATTATCCCCGCTCGTTCAGGGTCGAAAGCAATTCCGCAGAAAAATATCAAAATTCTGTGCGGAAAACCTTTAATTGCCTACTCAATAGAACAAGCGCTTAAAATCGACTCTATAGATCGAACCATTGTTTCAACCGACGATAAAGAAATTGCTAAAATATCCAACCGGTTTGGGGCAGAAACTCCTTTTATTCGTCCTTCTCATCTGGCGCAAGATGACTCAAGCACTTTAGATGTTCTTCTCCATACTATGGAGTGGTGTCAGAGTAACGAAAATAAAACTTATGACATCATCCTGCTTTTACATGCCAACGCGCCCCTCCGAAACCTGAATGACATTCAAAAATGCCTTGAAATACTTGTAAAAAAAAGTGCTGACAACGTTTTTTCCGTTACCCCTGCAAGCAACAATCCTTATTTCAATATGGTAGAACAAACAGATAATGGAGGGGTTTCATTGGTGAAAAAAGGAAACTTTTCCAACCGCCAATCAGCCCCCCCCGTCTATGACATGAACTCATCCATTTACACCTGGTGGGCTGAAACTCTTATGGAGAAAAAAGCTATTTTTATGCCAAAAACTAAAATTCACGTTATGCCCAGGGAACGTTCAATCGATATTGATGAACCTCTGGATTTCCGAATTGCCGAAATGATAATGAAAGAAAATAAAGTGTAGCTTGCAAATGAAATTTAATAACCTTTTCCTCTATGAAGTTTAAAAAAATCGTGGTAACCTTTTGAAAAATATAGGGATTAGAGCATCTCAAATCTGTGGTTTCAGGAATGTGACATTGAGCAATAGTGCGGATTATTTCTTAAAATCCTGTTAAACTCCCAACCTTAAAGAGACACCAAAATTAAACACTGGTTTTTATGAAAAGCTTGCTTCACCGACTTCAAAAAGTAAAAATTCCCCTGCATTTTTTTTTAATATTTCTCCTCTTTAATTTCATTTTTATAGTTCTGTTTGCGGGATTGGTTCGTCATGTTGTTAAAGGCGGGCCGCTAAAAAACACGTTTTTGGGTGAAGTCGCCTATGAAATCGCTTCAACCACTCATAACACCAAAAAAATTTTTAAAGGGGGAGATTTTTCATTACACGAAGGGAAACATAAAGACAAACCATTGGGTTTTTCATTTTTTTCAAAGGACTCTGGGAGTCTAAAAGGATATATTTTGTTTCCAAAGTATTTTCTTAACGAAAACCGAGCTAAAGTACAATTAATTCGCATTAAAGACCAAATAATTCTATACCAATGGAACCCCGATGTTGATGAAATAAACTCAAAATCTAAAATTAACCGAAATCTAATCAACCTGGAAAGAGATTTCAATAAGAACCGGTACCAATTTCAACATCCAATACTTCTGGAAGAGGGAGGATTAGTATTCCATTCATTTTCTCCATTAGTTAGAGTCGACAAATGTTCCAATCTGGTTTGGCAGGTAGACGAATATTTTCATCACTCCATTGAACAAGACCATGAAAATAATATCTGGTCTCCTACTCGAAAAATTCCAGGGAAGTTTAGTGAATTAAGTGAACAATATGAGGATGATGAGATTACCAAAGTTCAATTATCAGATGGAAAAATAATTTTTCAGAAATCTGTCACCGAAATTCTTGTTGAAAACAATATGCGAGATTTGGTCACAAATGCTTTTGTGGGCATTTCTCCTATACACCTAAACGATATTCAACCGGTACTCGAAGATACAAAATTTTGGAAAAGAGGCGATGTTTTTCTATCCCTTCGCGATTTATCCATGGTTATGCTTTATCGGCCCTCAACCAACAAAGTGATTTGGTACAAATTGGGGCCTTGGAGACACCAGCACGACGTTGATATAATCAATAATAGCACTATTGGAATTTTTGATAATAATGTATCCTTGAAACAGGATACCTCCAAAACCCGAATTGTATATTACGATTTCGAAACGAATGAAATAACCTACCCCTACAAAAAGTTGCTTGAAAAACATAAAATTAACTCGAAAACCGAAGGCTTGTTCTCCCGATTGGGAAATGATGATATTTTTATTAATGAGACACGACATTCAAGATTAATAAGAGGAAATAAAGCGGGCGAAATAAAATGGCAATATATTTGGGATGCCCAGATATTCTGGACGAGGTTTTTAAATAACGAAAAATTTCAACCCATTGTTTCAAAATTAGCGAATTCACAATGCAAATAATTCTTTTTTTGTTTTACTTATCCTTAATCGTTTTCCTTCCTACTGAAGCCGTGGCTTATATTGGGCCCGGAATGGGTGCAGGAACTATTGCAGTCGTATTGGGTTTTATCGGGTCAATTCTTTTGGCTATTTTTGCGGTCCTCTATTATCCAATCAAAAGAATTGTAAAGAAATTTAAAAGCAAGAATAAAGCGAACTAGTTATTTGGATATTTTTTGGCTTCTTATCCCTCTAATAATTTGCGTAGAAATTGCAAATAGAACCAACCTTGGAAATACTTTAAGCCTATTTCTGGATTTACTGGGAAAAATTAGGAATATTTTTAGCTACAAAAAGGCTTCCGATAGATGGAAAGAAAAAGCCCTGCTTGGTTATTCTTTTAGATTCTTAAACCTAAACTTTCAATTGCTTATTAAATTATTCTTAATTTTCTCACCTTTTTTCTTGATACTGCCAATTGACAGGATATTTGGAATAGCGTTGACCAAAGCACTAATTGATCCCTATTTTTTAATGATCAGTATTCCTATTGTTATTGCCTATACAAAAATTAAAAAACGCTTTTCATGATTAACAGTCAATATTCTTTTTTGGAAAAATGCTTACATAGATTTGCTTTGGATTCCCCCTGGTTGCAGTCCCTATTATACGATTTGGAAAAACAGTTTTTTCTGGATAAGGCCGCTGTGAATAGGACACAGCATTTATTTATTACAGGATTGGCGCGTAGCGGAACGACTTCAGTATTAAATTTATTTTATAGTGGAGGCACATTCGCTTCATTAGCTTACGAAGATATGCCCTTCATACTTTCACCAAACTTATGGAGCAAAGTAAGAGGGAAATCCGCTCAACTAGAAAAAGTGGAGCGTGCCCATGGGGATGAAATTTTTATAAACCTACAAAGTCCAGAAGCTTTTGAGGAAGTATTTTGGAAATATATTCTCCAAAACAACTATATCCATTCCCATCATTTGGAAAAGCATACAGTATCTGAAAAGCATGTTCAGGAATTTGAAAATTTTATCCAACTGGTTTTAAAACTTCGGAACAGAAAAAATTACCTGTCCAAGAACAACAACAACATCCTGCGCCTCAATTCTCTCTCCAAGCAAATGGAGGATTCTATCTTTCTCATAATTTTCAGGGACCCGCTTAATCACGCACGTTCCTTACTAAATACACATAATAAATTTATTCCTTTTCAGGAAGAAGATGATTTCGTTAGAGAATATATGAATTTTATCGGACATAATGAATTTGGGTTAGACCATAAAAGAATGTTATTCACGGGAGATTTTAAGAATAATGATGCCATGGCGCTGGATTATTGGCTTGAGCTTTGGTGTCATATATACGGATTTCTGGAAAAAAACTGCACCAGCAAAAACGTTCGGTTTGTCTGCTATGAAGATCTCTGCGAAAACCCGGAGTCTTATCTAAGGAAAAAAGTTTTAGAAGATTTATTTTTAGACAATTTAAATTTCGAATCGCTAAAGAACAAAAACAAAAAAACCGACTCCGGTGGTCACATGCATTCTGCCCTAGCTTTCGAAATATACAATAGAATGCGCAAATTGGATTAGAATCAGATTCCCTGAAAAAATTATGGATTTTCACAAGGATTTTTTAATTTTTAATGGCATTTTGAAGAAATTCCGGAATGTAATAATTTGAATGGTTTCCCTTTGGAAAATTTCATCAGTCAAAAAATTATAGTAATTGATAACTCCCTTCATACTTGAGTCTATGTTGCGCTTAACCCTTGAATTTTAGTAAAATAGAAGCTCTGTTTATTTTTTCCCTGATTTTTTATTGCAAGACCATTGAAAATGGATTCTAAAGAGAACCCAAAGATTTTAATTGTAACCACTCCCATCAGGCCGATTCCTACAGAGTTTCCACCGCTGGGAAGCCTTTCAATTATCAGCTCTTTAAATAAAGCAGGGTTTAGCAATACTGAATTTTACAACATAGACCTCTTGCGGCCGCATTACCAGGAAGTGCTCGACCATATACAGGAGAGCAAGCCTGACATTCTTGGAATAAGCGCTGTTGTATCTACGGCTTACGAATATTCAAAAAGGTTATCTTTAGATATAAAAAAACTCCTTCCGCAAACAACGATAATCTTAGGCGGAAACATGGGGGCCTCAGCCGAAATCATTCTTAAAAAAACAGGAGTGGATTTCGTATGCACCGGCGAGGGTGAGCAGGTAATGGTGGAGTTTATTTCCAATTGGTTAACTGCGAAATCGAAACGGGATTTTGAATCTTTAAAGGGTTGGTCATTCCTAAATGAAGATGGGGAAATGGTTCTAACTCCTTATGCGGACTCACTTCCCGCTGAAGATATTTACGATATTGACTGGTCCATTCTTGAAGACCTGGACCAAATGGAATATTTTATTTCTTCCCATGAAACTGCCATTAAGGATTACTCCTTTTCCCACGACACAAGGTCGTATGAGCCTCACCGAAGCGATAAAACCATGGCTCGAATACCAACCACCAAAGGTTGTGTGGCCCGTTGCACATTTTGCCATAGGTGGGACAAGGGAATTCGGTTCATTCCCGTTCCAGTTGTAATGGATCGCATCGATTACTTTATCGAAAAATTTAACATTGGATTCATTCGTGTCGTCGATGAAAATTTTGGATCTAATAAAAAATGGCTTCTGGAATTTAAAGAGGAAATGAAAAAACGGGACTTGCTATGGAGCGTTGGTGGCATGCGTGTCAGCACGATTACTCCGGAAATGATCAAAATGATGAAAGAAGCAGGATGCACCTCCATATTCTATGGAATGGAGACAGGCAGTAAAAAGATGCTTGAAATTATGGAAAAGGTTACAACAATTGAACAAAATAAAAACACCGTAAAATGGATGGCCGAAAATGACATGTTCACCATCGTACAACTCATTGTAGGTATGCCCGGAGAAACCCAGGAAACTGTTTCGGAAACCACTGAATTTGTAAATTATTTTGTGGAGCAATCCCCAAAAACAGACCCCAATGCTTTAAGCATTAATTTCGCCCAAGCACTTCCCGGAACCCCTCTTTATGAAGTCGCCCGAGGAAAAGGCCTGATTGGTCAGTCCATTGATGAAGAGGAAAAGTATCTCATTGCCATCTCTGACAGGGACGCTCGAGATGGTGAGACAACTGTAAACTTTACAGATTACCCTAAAATTTATCTGGAAAAATGGAAGTTTGATTTAAGCAACTCTGCACGCAACGCTTATATAAAAAAATGGGGGAAAAAGAATTATTACGATATCGTTCTCAATTCACATCGCTTTAAAGGGTTGGATCAGAAAAAAAATGAGGATTCAGGTTATTTTGCAGAACCTGCAAGAGCTCAGGAAAATAGCCTCGGCCTTACAGAAAAAAAGAAAATCGAACTTGCCAGCGATGTTGTTTCCGACACAGTCCATGATATAAAGGATGAGATAAGAATAACGGACAATAAAATACCTTCCCTGTTTTCTCTTTTGAAAAAAAAGAAAATTAGTCAAATAGCAACTTTTTATCCTCAATTGTTTTGGTCAACACGCAAATTTTCTTTAGTTTTTATTTTCCTGAACGAATGGAGAAAAAGTGGAACCATTTACGCCATAAAAATGGCTGCAAGCGCAATTAAATGGAAGCTGGATCAAATGTTCATCAAAATATCTATTAAACCGGATGACGAACAAGTATTTTCTTTAAGAAAAGCTCTTCGCAAAAAGATGTTTCCTGTAATTTCTACGGATAATCCGGTTATGGAAAAATTACGCCTGGGAAGGTAATTCAATCAATAAAGGGACTCCAATGACATTTAACAGGCTAGCCTCCGAAATTTCTGAAAAGTGTAATGAAGCTATCTTAATAAGCGGTAGCGCCAGAAGTGGCACAACCATACTCTCAAAGATCCTCCATTCCTTCAAAAATGTTGAGTTGGCATACGAACCCCCTGTTCTGTTTTCCCTGTTCGCCTTACTTCCTGAGCTTGAAGAAAAGCAGTGGCGGTTGCTATATGAAACTTTTCTTTATGAAGAGTTTTTTATAAATGCGCTTTCCGGCAGGTCTATTAACTGCAACCGCAAAGATGATAGCTCGGTTTATCGGGTAAAAAATGAATCAGAGATAGAAAAAAGATTAAATCAATACATAAGGAAACCTGATTCGGAGATATTAGGGCAATCAAGTTGGATTGCTTACAAAATTCCCGACGTTGTAAAATATTTACCCAAATTAAAAAAATTATATCCCAAAACAAAATTAATAATAATGACCCGGGATCCAGTGGAAACTTTTCATTCCCTACGTGAAAAGGCTTGGTTCAGTGATGCCTCTCTCAAAAATAAAAATGAAATTTGGCCCAACCGCATCATTAAGGGATTTCGAATCCCCTTTTGGGTTGACCAGAAAGATGAAAGGGCATGGGTGGAAATGGACGAACTCCATCGCATTGCCTATTACTATCACCAAGTGAGCCATGAATTAAAAGAACTCCAGGACTATATTCAAATAAATTATGATGATTTGGTGAACGACCCTTATAAAACGATCACTGGCCTGGCAGAAAAACTCGGTTTAAGTTTTGGGGAAAAAACAGAAGAAATTCTCAAAACAGTATCAAGAACTAAAAAGGACAGAGACCCCGATATTTTAAAAAAATTGTCACCTGAAATTCAATCTCAGGTTCAGCATTATGCTGAGTTGAGCACAATGACCACTTAAAACTGGGATGAGTAATGTAAGAAATACTCTGGACTAAATTTTCCTTAAATTTAATTTGCAAGCGTATACTTTGTCATTGCCGCCTGTGTATTGTTAAAAATCCCTCTTATGGGCGAACCATTTTTACTTATCTTTCGAAACTGGCTTTCAAGGCTGGTAATTCTTGTCACAATTTTTGACAATGCATTGACATCGGTTCCATATCGAGAGAACTGATCATTTCGCGTCCTAAGCTGTTCTTCATCATATTCAAATTGAAAGGAAATTGGAGATTCTACTCGAAAATCCCTTAGAGGCTTTTCATGATCGCTATCTAACCAGTCCAAAACATCAAAATTGAGATTAACCGAGACAGGGGATAGATCGGCTTCCACATCAAAAAGGCCTGCCAGTTTATTTCTGCAAAATTTTGCTATTTCACCGATTTCGATTTCCGACTGTTCTAGAGGGGAATTTTCTTCTTTTTTCTCCCTGCAAATAGCATTTAATTGCTCGCTAATAAAATCTATCCATTCCGAAGATGCAAAAACAACGTTTAGTGCCTTGTATTTATAAATTAAATTTCCTCCGACTTTTCCTGATTTTAAAAGGTGATAATTCTTTTCTTGCTGATAAAATTCAACTAGCTCTTTCTCTGAATTCCACAATTCTCCTTTGGTTTCTCCTAAAAAGTTTTCTAAATTTCGCTGGACGGAATTGGGAGCACTTTTTATATTGTCATATATTCTTCTTAAAAATTCTGTTCGCCCGACTCCCAGATTTTCCGCATAAATGAAAAACTCTTCGAAAGCTCGTCCATTGATTAATGATTCAATCATTAAAGCGAAACCACGCAAATTGAGATAATCGTCAAACGACATATCTTTGGTTTGAATGCCAACCTCTTCAAAATCAAAAATTTTCTTTCCATCATATTCTCCGAAATTCAGGGGAACAATCCGAAATCGCCCTTTAATATCGAACTCTTTTCGGTAATGGGTATCTTTGAATTCTGTTCCATTCAATAACATCAAGGTATATATAGTGATTGAAGTTACTCCAGAATTTATCAAGTCATCAATGCCACGCAAAAAGGTTTCTCTAGTTTCTCCTGGAAGAGGAAGAATTATTTCAGCCTTGGTGGATCGTCCGTTTTGCTGCAAACTCTTATTTACTTCAATATAATCTTCCAGATTTATATTTGACCTTTTAATTTTTTCCAGGACATTGTCATTCATGGATTGCACTGACATATTAACGGCAAACATATTTCCCAGAATTCCGGTAATTTCAACTACCCGTTTTTTATTGTTCTTCCCGGTAGTAGCCATTATTTGAAGAGGCCATCCATACTTTTCCTTGCTTTCTTTTAAAGCCAGACAAACTTCTCGATCACGGGGATACATTCCAAAGTTTGTATCGGCTATGTGTAAATTCGTGATCCCAAGTTCTTGGGCTCGAGGTCCAATAAATCGAATTTCCTCATGGATCCGGTCGGTCGAAAAAGTATTGGTTTTTTGGAAATGATCGTTTCCGGTATGACAAAAGGAACATCTAAAAGGGCATCCTCGGTTAGTTTCAATAAAAGGTGTTAATTTCCCGTCAAAAAATACATCCATCATGCCAGTTAAGTAAGGGGAGGGTATTTCATCCAAATTTTTTATTCTTTCCAGAACATTTCCCTTTACTAATTTAGGGAAAGCTGTAGGTTCTTTCTTTGAACTTAGGAATGCGGTCCCATCAATCGGCGAATCAAAAATCCTCGCCTTATCCATATCGCTGTCGAAAACTCGCTGGATAATATTTTGAAGTGCTTTTTCACCTTCAAATAAAACATGGATGTCAGTATTAGGACGGGCAATTAAAAATTCTTTTTGCTGTTCGTCTTCGTGCGGGAAATTGGTTCCTCCCTGTACAGTTATGACATCGGGATTTGCTTTTTTCGCAATTCCCAGGACATGTTCTGACAGATTACTGTTCCAGGAATAATTACTGCATGCAATAACATCAGGTGGGTTTTTCTTTATTTCCTCTATAACCCGCTTTGGATATTTAAAAAGAGAGAGGTTTATCTGATCCCCAAAAATCTTTTTTACATACGACCCCACAAACCCGATATTGACAGGCATGGTATCAGAAACCAGAATAATCGTGTCATAGGTTAAATCGCATAATATAATATTCAAAGATTTCTTTAAATTTATCATTGATTCGCTACCTGCATTCTTTATTTGACAGGGTTATTTTAAAAGAAACGTACTAAACTCACCGGGAAAAATGATAACCCTCAACCTATTCCTTTTTCGCCAATTATTTGAGGTTTCTTTCCATTTATCCGGGGCAAACATAAAATTTGTAAAAGGATTTTATACAAAAAAATCAATGGTTTTCTGTTTCTTTTTACCTGAAGACACATTCTCAAGGATTTTCCACCGTCTCGTCAATTATAAACTTGTTTTTCAGAAAAAAGTAACATTTGAAAACAAACAAATGATGACCCTGGATAAACAAGAGTAAAAATAGCAATAAATTAATGGTTTTTTCAAACATTGGGGGCCATTAAATGCTAACTTGGAAAATTCGAGGAAAATGGTTATAATTTATTCAATAATTTAATTTTTTCTCCATAGTTTTAATGAGTTAAATCCTTCAAAGAATATTTTCAATAAAGTTCAGAACGGTCCGGTTCAATCAACCCCCATTAATTTTGCAACAATTGAAAAACCCATTTTATTCAAGAACCTAAGGTAGAATTCTTGAAAAAAAGCACAAAGCATATTGATTTTTAGGAAATGTAAATGAGCAAGGAGGTTTTTTGGTGTAAAAATTGTTTAAACATGTCAACCAGACCTCGTATTAAATTTGATGAACGAGGTTGGTGCAATGCCTGCCAATGGATGGAGGAAAAGAAAACACTGGATTGGGACGCCCGTCAAGAGGAACTAAAGACCATCCTTCAAAAATATAGATCAAAAAATAATGGATTTGATTGCATTGTACCTGTCAGCGGCGGAAAAGATGGGTCTTATGTATCCTATAAACTCAAGCACGAATATGGAATGAATCCACTAGCAGTTACGGTTACCCCTGCCCTCTCCCTGGAACTGGGAAACGAAAACCTTAGAAACTATATCAATAGTGGCTATAACCTGATCCAGATCAATCCCGATGCAGAAGTAATGCGCAAACTTAATAAATTGGGATTATTTGAAAAAGGTTTTCCATATTTTGGATGGCTGGTAACAGTTTTATCTGCGGTGGTCCGTGTAGCCGTAAATTTCAATATCCCCCTTATTTTTTATGCAGAAGACGGTGAAGTTGAATATGGCGGGTCTTCTGAAAACAAAAATAGGGCTATGTTTGATTTTGAATATATTCGCAGGGTTTATTTTGAAGCGGGCCAGGATAAAGTTCTTAAAGCCTCCGGCCTGAGTGATTCCGAACTTTACTTTTTCAGATTCCCGACAGAAGAAGAATTAAAAGGAAAAGAGCTGAGCCTAACTCATTGGTCTTACTTTGAAGCCTGGAACCCCTATAAAAATTATCTTATTGCCAAAGAACATTGCGGGCTTCAAGAGGCTGAAGATAGTAATAGCGGAACTTTTACAAATTTTTCCCAAAATGATCAAGCCCTCTATGCCCTGCACACATATATAATGTATCTGAAGTTCGGTTTTGGGAGAGCAACTCAAGATGCAGGAATTGAAATTAGAAGAGGAGCTATGACAAGAGATCAGGCTATTAATCTTGTTCGATTATATGACGGGCAATATCCTGAAGAGTTTATAGATACTTACCTTGAGTATTACCAAATAAATAAAGAGGAACTGGATCAGGCTCTGGACAAATGGGCCAATCAGGATTTATTTGATAAAGTGGATGGAAGATGGGAACCCAAATTTCAAATTGAGTGATGGGCGAAAAAAATATCACGATTGTAGATTATGGAATGGGAAATGTTTGGTCCGTTTTCAGCGCATTGAAATTTCTGGGAGCGAAACCTAAACTTGTTTCGGATGCAGAAAAAATTTCTAAGTCCGGAATACTTGTTTTACCTGGTGTAGGATCTTTTAAAAAAGGCATGGAAGCCTTAAAAAGTCGTGGGCTTGATGAAGCTTTAATTGATGCGGTGAAAACAAAGGGCAGCAGGATTCTCGGAATCTGCCTAGGCATGCAACTAATGGGATCTGTTGGAACCGAAGGTGGAGAAACTCTTGGACTTGGTTTTTTTCCTAATCGAATTGAACGTTTTACTCCCCAGGAACTGGGAGAAAACAAAGCCCCTCATGTAGGTTTTAATCCGGTTCGCTTCAATGAAAGGAATGGATTGTTTAATGAATTGTCTCTTGAATCGGATTTTTACTTTACCCATTCTTACCGCATGCTTCCCGAAAAAATAGTAGGAAGATATGGAACATGTTTTTATGGTATCAATTTTCTTGCTGCATTTGAGCTAGATAATATTTGCGGCACCCAATTCCACCCAGAGAAAAGCCAAACCAATGGTTTAATCCTGCTCCGCAATTTTTTAATGGCGTAATTAAATTGCTAAAAAAACGTGTCATTTTTACTTTGTTGTACGACAGAGGCTCTTTTATGCTGAGTAGAAACTTTCGTTTGCAAAAAGTGGGGAATCTGAATTGGTTACAAAAAAATTATAACTTTTCTCAAATCGCCTTTTCCATTGATGAACTGGTTGTCCTAAATGTTTCTCGAGGCGAGTATGATGAAGAAAAGTTTTTTGAACATGTCCGCTTACTAAATGAAGAATGCTTTATCCCCATTGCTGCGGGGGGTGGCATTCGGACTTTAAATCAGGCCCGAAAACTTTTGCGCTCAGGTGCAGATAAGATCACTGTAAACACGCTGATCGCGGAAGCACCCGATATTATCTGTCAAATAGCAGAAGAATTTGGAGAACAATGTGTTGTCGCCTCAATCGATGTTAAAAAAGTTGAAAATACGTTCACCATTTGGACAGAAAACGGTTTTTGTCGGCAAAAGAAAAATTTAGAACAATGGTTGGATCGGGTTTTCAAACTGCCAGTAGGCGAGCTTTATCTCAACTCAATTGATCAGGATGGAACAGGCCATGGGTATATGATGGAATTGCTGGACTACATTCCACCAACCGTATCAATCCCTGTAATCCTTGCTGGAGGGGCTGGAAACCATCATCATCTGAGCGTTGGCCTAAATGATCCCCGGATCGATGCAGTGGCGACAGCCCATCTATTTAATTTCGTAGGCGATGGATTGGAAAAAGCCCGCTCTAAATTATTTACAGAAGGGTTTAACCTTGCCAAATGGGATGCCCAAAAAGCAAAAGATCTAAAAGAATCTGTTAATTGAATAACAAATTCCTAGATTCAAAAATATTTTATAAGCTTTTTGATTTGGAAAATATAGCAATAAGAAAAATAGTAATTTTTGTCGGCACTCCCTTTACCAAGAGAGATTATGAGCGCTTTGGGGGTGAGATTCTTAGGGAAAACGGATTTGAGGTCTGGTTTTATGATTTTTCTCCAGTCCTATATCCAAAACTTTTTACCAATTGCGTTTACCCTGATCTATACCAACCCAAAAACTATGTTCGGTTTTTGGATGAATGCCAAATTAAAAAACAAATCGAAGAGCTTACCCCTGATACTTTTATAGTTACAACCCTTATTTATGGTTCAGACACCCATAAAATCTATAAATCACTTTCAAAAACAAAAATTCCTTATTGCCTCTTACCCCAATCTACATTCCCTATTGGTAACAGGAAATTTAATTCTAAATTTATAAGCCTTGTAAAAAAAATATTTAAATTCCGTATGGATTCGGTAAAAAATATTTTGTACAAACCCAAGTTTTCAAAGTTTTGGGGAATCCGCCCTCCAGAATTTTGCATCATTGCAAATGAAAACTCACTTAGGAGTAATAAGGCTAAAGGTCTTATAGGGGCGAGAACAAAAATTTTATGGGCCCACTCATTGGATTACAATACGTTCCTTAAAAACAATAAAAATAACAACAAGGTATTTCGGAATCATGCTGTTTTCCTAGATTCACAGGCACCTTTATTTCCTGGGGACTCTTTAGCCATGGGCTTTAAACATCCCTTAACAGTTGAAAAATATTTCCCCTCTATTTGTCGGTTTTTTGATTTTGTTGAAAAACAACTGAATATCAAAGTCAAAATTGCAGCGCATCCAAAATCCAACCACCCTACTTACCCGGATTATTATGGAAATAGAGAAACTCTATCGGGAGCTACTTTTGGAATGATAAAAAATTCTAGCCTTGTAATTTCTCAAGGTAGCACCGCAATTCAATTTGCAATTTTATTGAAAAAGCCAATTTTTTTTCTAACAACAAATGAACTTGAGAAAGATCCTATTTTTTCATCCGATATTAAAGCCTTCGCAAATTCATTGGGCAAGGAACCCATCAATATTGATGAGCCCTTTTTTGTGGATTGGGAAAAAGAATTACTGGTGGATGAAAAAGTTTACGATGAATACATTAATATCTATATTAAAAAAAGAGGGACAGAAGAGTTAAACACCTGGCAAATTTTGGCAAATCAACTAAAAGCTATGTAAAGGAAAAATTGATTAGCTGTTCGAAAACATTGGCATTGTTCTTAATAAATCATTTCCTTATATGTAAAGCGGATCAGAAAATATAATATATCTCGAGAAGTTTTCTTATGAAAAAAATTGTTCTTTTTGGAAGCGGGGGACATGCAAAGGTAATTGCGGATATTATTGAGAAAGAAAGTCGTTGCAAAATTTGTGGAATAATTGATCCTCAAAAATCTATTGGATCCAAAATTTTGGGATATCCCGTCCTTGGAACCGAAAATGAACTACCTAATATAATTAAAAAGTTTTGTATTGATGGAGGAATCATTGCAATTGGAGACAACTGGAAAAGGCACTTGATAGCCCAAATTGTTTTAAAATTAGCTCCTGAATTTAAATTTTTTAGCACAATACATCCTTCGGCCCAAATAGCCAAACAGGTTACTCTGGGAAAAGGCACGGTAGTAATGCCTGGGGCAGTTATTAATCCCGGAACAAAGATTGGGGAGTTTTGTATTATAAACACCAACTCATCTATAGATCACGACAACATTGTTGGGAACTACTCCAGTATTATGCCTAATGCTGCAACCGGTGGAAATGTAAAGGTGGGTGATTTTTCTGCCTTGGGAATGGGTTGCAGCATCTTACAAAACATTCAAATTGGAGCACAGAACGTGATTGGGGCCGGCACCATCATACTTGAAAACACCCCTGATAATGCAGTAGTTTTTGGGTCGCCTGCAAAGGTAATAAAAATCAGGAAACCAGGGGACCCTTACCTTTGAAATTTTATTAAAAGGAAATTTAAAATCCTTTAAAAGCATTTGGAAGCCTAGCACAAATCTTTAAACATACTCTAAAAAGGGAAACAGCCACTCCGAGCTATGTTTATTCATTCTCTCCTAATATTTCTTGAAAACCCGGCCCATTTATACAAACATATATGATATAACCGTTAAGAAATTGTTTTTAAAAGGGAAACCCCTTTACCATTTATTTGCCCTTTTACGCTCTATTTTTAAAATCTAATATTTACCATAAATAATTGTAAATTTGGTTAACTATGGCAGCATCCGACCATACTTATAAAAAACAAAACAGTTTTGTTGATATAAGCCATCAAAAATGCTTCGATGATATTGCTCCGCGGATTCGAGATTTAAAAGACCAATTGGATTCCCTTTCAATTTCCAACTATGAAAAGAAAATCATCCGATCTGCTTGCTCAGAATTATTAAATGAAGCAGATTTGGAAGAGAATTTTGCTCCTTTTCAATTATTTTCTCACAACCTTGACGAAATTAATCAGTTGGAAGAAGGTGACCTTCCAAGATATTTATTTTATAGATACCGATACGAAACATTTCCCGAAAGGCTTCGCTTAGATGATTTTCCTCCCTGTCTTCAGATAGAACCGGCCTCAATTTGCAATTATCGATGTCTGTTTTGCTATCAGATAGATGAAGAATTTACTCGCAAGAGTAATGGTATGATGGGAATGATGTCGCTTGACTTATTTAAAAAACTTATAGATCAGGCAGAGGGAAAATGTGAAGCGATTACTCTTGCTTCGCGAGGGGAACCCCTTATCTGCCCTGACATAGAAGCCATGATAAGATATGCTGGTGGAAAATTCCTGGCTCTCAAAATAAACACCAATGCTTGGTTTTTGGACGAAAAACTTTGCCATGCAATTCTAGAGTCTGGAGTCAACACATTGGTTTTTTCTGCAGATGCTGCCTCAGAACCCAACTACAGTAAATTGCGGGTAAATGGTTCGCTTCAAAGAGTATATGACAACATCAAATTATTTCATAATATCCGTGAGAAATACTTTCCTGAATCAAAGATTATTACCCGGGTTTCAGGAGTGAAGGTTCCGGGCACGGACCAACTGAAAGATATGGAAAAGTTTTGGGGAGAACTTGTAGACCAGGTGGCATTCGTAAAATACAATCCTTGGGAAAACTCTTACAGTCAACCCGAGAATGACATAGAAGAGCCTTGTTCCGACCTTTGGCGGCGCATGTTTGTATGGTGGGATGGCAAAGTTAACCCCTGCGATGTTGATTTCAAATCCAATCTTTGCACAGGAAATGCCCTTTCAGAAACCCTGGGAGATTTATGGCAATCATCAGGTTATAAGGAACTCAGGGAGCGACATAAAGAGAAACAAAGATCACAAATGGAACCCTGTAATCGATGTACTTTTGTTTAGATTTTTCCCTAGAATAAATCCAAGCTGTCATGTTTGAAAGCATTAAAGACAAAAAGGTATTGATTACCGGGGGCAGCGGAGGAATTGGTTCCTGCATGTCCCTTTTGTTTGCCGAACAGGGTGCCCATGTTGGAATCCATTATAATGTGGGAGAGAAAGAGTCTTCAGAATTGGTGGATAAAATAAAAAAAATGGGGGTCAACAGCGCCGCTTTTCAAGCAGATCTAACGAAAGAATCCTGCCAATCCATTATTCCGGAATTTATTGATCAATTTGGAGGACTGGATGTACTCATCAATAACGCCGGTGCGGCGATAGGTACCAAAGACATTCTGGATCTTGACGAAGATTCCTGGGACAAAACCTTTTCCCTGAATGCAAGAGCTCCTTTTTTTCTTGCTCAACAAGCTTTTAAGCATATGAAAGATCATGGGGGTGGAAAAATAATTAACATCAGCTCCATTTCTGTCAAGTATGGCGGCTCTTCAAAAACTCTACATTATGGTGCAGCAAAATCCGCTTTGGAAACGGTTACCCTTGGCCTGTCAAAAGCAGGCGCGGGACATAATATTTTAGTAAACACTGTTCGTGGGGGTTACATAGATACCCCCATGCATCAAAAGATGGGAAGAAAAAATCCGGAAGAGCGCATTAAACTAATTCCTTTAAAAAGAGCGGGGAAACCCAAGGACATGGCAGGCATGGTTCTTTTCCTGGCTTCAGATTCCGGTAATTTTATTACAGGTGAAACTTTTACGGTTGCGGGCGGAGATTGAACTCGCTAGGAAAATGGTGCAATGAATATTACAATCAACCGAGCTGTTTTTCTGGATTTCGATGGGGTTTTGTTTGATACCGTTCGCGAAGCATATGCTGTGTCTATGATGGCCCTTAACCCTTCAGAAAGAATTGAAGACATTGACTTCGAGTCAAAACATTTTAAAGATTTCAACCAACTTAGATACCTGGTGGGTCCTGCATGGAATTATTATTATGTAATGCAGACCATCAATAATGATTCCCTTCCCGAAAACGAACTGGATATAGAGTATAAAAAGTTAATTGGCCAACAAAAACAGGTAGAATATAACGCGTTTGAAAAAAATTTCTTCCACGCCCGGGAAATACTTAGGGAAAATGACCACGACCAATGGTTATCAATGACCTGTCCTTATAATATTGTGGAAAATTTAAGGAAAATAATTAATGAATATAGTGAACAATTTTTTCTTGTGACCACCCGGGACAGGGAATCGGTAAAAGATCTTTTAACTTTGCATAATCTGGATATTCCGGAAAGCAACCTCTTTGCAAAAACCGATTATGAATCCCATAAATCCAAAAGAAAAATTATTCAAAACCTGATTGATAAATTTCAAATTGAAGAAGCTTTATTTATTGATGACCTGGAAGAGCATCTCGTTTCTTGTAGCACCATTGACGGGTTATCCACTATCCAAGCTAAATGGGGATATGTTATCCCATCAAAAAAAGAAGATAACAGCGCATCCCTATTACAAGAACTAGCAAGATTCATTCAGGGGGAAAATGTTCGGGCTTGAACAAAAACTTTTCGACCAACTGGTCCGGTTGAAGGAAAAATTTGATCTGCAGGGAATTAAGGCAGAATTTGAAGCAGAAGGTTCTTCATTCAGGGATTTGGTAAGACTCCGGAGAATCACCGACAAGTTGGATATCCCCCTACATTTAAAAATTGGTGGTGTTGAAGCCCTCCGCGATATTAAAGACTCTTTGGAAATCGGGGTCGATGGTCTCATTGCCCCAATGGTAGAAAGTTGCTTTGGCCTGAAAAAATTTATTGATGGAGTTGATTCCATATACCAGGGCACCGATGTTCATTTATCCATAAATATTGAAACACAACAGGCTGTTAGCAACCTGAAAGAAATACTAAAATTGGGAAAAGGGAAAATTGACAATATTACAGTTGGTAGAACCGACCTCAGCGCTTCCTATTTTGACCCAAAAATAATTCCAGACAGTGATTTTATTTTTGGTCTACTGGAAGAAATTGGAAACGACGTTTCAAGCTCTGAAATGAAAATGACGGTGGGGGGAAGTGTAAGCAAAAAAAGCATAGAGCGGTTTGGGCGCGATACCGAAAAATGGCCCCGGCTCATTCACAGGCTTGAAACCCGAAAGGTGATTTTACCCACAAAAGTCATGCTGGAAGACAAAAACAGTATTGCCGAAGCCCTCAGGTTCGAAGAGCTTTACATTTTATCAAAGAAAGAAATCAGCGATTTGTTTATGAAATCAGAAACTGCGCGGCTCACGCGGTTAAAAATGAGGTCCTGATTATGTCTGATAATTTTGCCGTGGTGATTCCTGCCTTGGACAGCAACCAATACTATGCCGAAGGTGACTTGGTACAGTTCGGGGATACAACCCTGCTGGAATGGAAAATAGCGCAAATACTGGGCATAACCAGTAAAGAAAAAATATTTATATCCACACCCTCGGAAAAAATAATCGATCTCGCAAAAAGTTATGGGGTGAATTTCGTAAAAAGGGGCATGGGGTCGGATCCTTCGCAGTGGATAAAAGAAAGCGTTGACCCCATTGAAAGCGATTACGTCCTATGGACTCATGCAACTTCGCCCTTCATCTCAGCCGGTGACTACCGCAAAATGCTCGATACATTCTTCGACCTTCCCAACGACCACGACAGTTTGATTACGGTTTTCAAGGAGCAGGAATATATAATTTTCCAAAATAAACCTTTAAATTTTGATGTGGGGAAATTTAAAGGCCGAAAAGAGATTGAGCCGGTTTATAGAAATACAAATGGATGTTATATAACTCCGCGCGAAAATTATCGTCAAAATAGAATCTATTTTGGGGAGAAACCTTTTTATTACGAAGTTGACAAATTGACCTCTTTGGAAATCAAAGATATTGACCATTACGAAATGGCCTTAAATCTTCTTTCTCTGTATTTCAAAACCAAGGAAATTTGATGGAGAGTTCCCTTCTTACGGTTGCTTTAATTACAGGGAGAGGCAACAATACGCTTAAGGACAAAAATATTCGCGAAGTTTGCGGAAAACCCCTTCTAACCTACCCTGCCCAGGCGGCTCGAAAATGTGATTTTATTAATCAATTTTTCGTTAGTAGCGATGATGAAAAAATCCTTTCTATCGGGCAGGATTGTGGTTATAAAAAAATCAAACGCCCTGAAGAGCTGGGCCAACCTGACGCGAAACATGTCGATGTCATCATTCATTCCCTAGAAGAAATGAAAAAGGAGAATATCGAACCTGACATCCTGATTGTTTTGCTGGCCAATACCGTTTGCGTAAAACAGGAATGGATCGAAGAATGCACCCGGGAAATTTTTGCGGATCCTACACTCTCAGCAGTGGTGCCTGTGATATCAGATTTAGACCACCACCCTTTTAGGGCAAAAAAGAGAGATGAAAATGGCCTTCTCGAATCTTTTTTTGATTTCGGGGATCGTGAAATTTCTTCAAATCGACAGGAGATCGGGGATTGTTTTTTCCTTTGCCATAATTTCTGGGTATTAAATGTTAAAGAGTCAATACAAAAAAATGATGGCCAACCTCCCTGGAAATTTATGGGAAATAAGGTCAAACCTTACGAAATAGATTGGTCCATTGATGTTCACACCGAAGAAGATCTGGTTAAAAGCGAGAAATGGGTATTGGAAAATCTATAGATATCTAATTTAATCCTAACACTTGTTTGCCTTCCGAACTTAATAATCCTGATAATGTCCAACGACCCATTAGAACAAGAAAGTCCTGTCCCGCCCGATTTTTCCCTGGCCGACAAAGAAAGGTTAAAAATTGAAAACCCACGATTAAAGAAACTTTACGACTATTTATCAGAAGTCGCAAAGAATTCCTACAGCGATCCACATTTGTTATCCAATGCCGTATTTTCCAAATGTGACTTACCCCTTCCCGCCCTCAACAAATACCTGGCAGAACAGGAATGTGAAAAATTTTCATTCTCATCTTCTTTTAAAAAGTTGGTTATGTATTTCTCCAAAAGCATTGCCTGGTATTTTATTTTTCTTGCACAAAAAGTGGCCCACAAAGTATCCCGACAAAAGTTTTCCCTCATACCTGACAAGTCACTAACACTGATTGATATTTTTCTCGTTCCCGAACAAATTGTCCGTAACGCAGAATTAACAGACAGGTTTTTTCCAGGACTTGAAAAGGAGCTGATAGCTAAAGGGCGGAGTTATGCTTACGCTCCTAAATTTTCAGGAGAAGACAATCCTTTAACCTATTACAAAATGTTTTGTCTGTTAAAAAATAAAAAGCGGCCAGTTCTCACCAGTTTCCAGCTTTTGGAAGCGTCGGACTATTTAAAAATGCTTGGATTTATTTTGATATATCCCATGAAAGTTCTTCGAAAAATAAATAAACTGAAAAATTCCACTGAAGAAAACCTTCTTCGATTATTTCTTTGGAGCACTTTAGACCACACCACAGTTAAAAGTTATATGAGACAGCTTTTTGGTAAACGTATTTCCGATATGAATAATCCTTCAGTGAAATGCATCAGCTGGTACGAAAACCAACCCCAGGACAAAAATTTTTACAAGGGGTTAAGATCTAAACATTCAGATATGCAGATTTTTGGCGCGCAACTTTATCTTTGGCCCGCCACCCTCTTAAATTTGCATGCAGATGGGAATGAAAGCAGTTTTGGTCTTATCCCCAACCGTATTCTGGTGAATGGAACCTACTATCTCAATAAAGACAGTTCTCTTGAGTTTGAGGTGGGACCCTCCATGAGGTATTCACGATTATTCCAAATCAAAGTGGACCCAAAGAATAAAACGAGCCTTTTGGTACTCATGCCATTTTTTGAACATGAAATTGATAAAATACTCGAAATGATTGAAGATGCAAATTTCTCTGTTGAAATATTTGTAAAATTCCATCCTGCCACTGACAAAAATAAATATGCCCATAGAATGAAAAATAAAATGGAAATTATAGAAGATGATATCTATTCCCTGTTTGAACGTGTAGGTTGCGTCATCGGGAAGTCCACGGGAGCACTGGTAGAAGCAACCAGTATGGGAATTCCAGTTATAGACATCGACACCGGATCCGGGGTGAGCCACAATTATCTACCCGAGTTTGGCAAAGGTATCATTTGGGAAAAGGCTTCCACGGGCGTAGAAATTGCAAAATGGACTCAAATCTTTAGCTCCCTCATAATAACCCATCCAGAATTAATTCATTCCATCGCCGAAAAACATAAGGAAATGTTTTTTTGTGAGCCCACGGATGAAATAATTGAAAAATCATTTAAATTGTAAATTTTCTCCCCCCCCCCTTCCCATTTGTCAATCTACCCCGGCGGCCTTTTAGTCCTTTAATCATTGATATCCCTAGCGTTGAAAAAATTTTTGTTGCATAATATGACTTAATTTTTATGTAGAGGAATGATGGGCATTAAAGTACTTTTTATTTATCCCAACACGTACGGCATGAATATGCTGCCCCCGGCGATAGCTTTATTTTCAGCCTTGTTGAAAGATCGCGGGCATTCTGTGGATCTTTTTGATGCCACCTATTACCAGACGGATCATGGTATTGACTCAGATGGAACCAAAGCCGAGCGCCTCAATGTGGTTCCCTTTAGCCCGAGCGAAAAGGGCATCAAAATGCGTGAGACGAATTGGGCTGATGATATTGCGGACAAGGTAGAATCTTTTCAACCCGACTTAATAGCACTTTCAACTACCGAAGATATGTGGTTGCTGGGCGTTAGAATGCTCGACGAGATTAGAGAACACATCACCCGTCACAAAATACCTGTCATTGTTGGTGGAGTTTTTCCCACATTTGCGCCTGAAATCGTTATCAAACACGACCTCGTCGATATGGTTTGTGTGGGCGAAGGGGAAAATACCATGATTGACTTATGCGACCGAATTGAAAAAGGGAATCCCTGGGATGATGTCACCAACATATGGGTCAAGAAGAAAGATGGTTCAATTACCAAAAACCCCATCTCAAATTCCTTCGATATCAACGATACTCCTATTATAGACATCGACCTTTTCGAAGAGCAGCGTTTATATCGTCCTATGGCCGGCAAGTGGTACAAAATGATGCCTGTTGAAACCATTAGAGGATGCCCGTATAAATGCACCTTCTGCAATTCTCCTGACCAAACCACCCTGTACAATGAAAAAACGGACTCCAGGTTTTTTCGAAAAAAAGACCTCAAGCTGGTCTACAAGGAACTAAAACATTTCAAAGAAAACTATGGAGTGGAATACAATTATTTCTGGGCAGACACCTTTCTCTCCTGGAACGACAGGGAGTTCGATGAGTTTTGTGAAATGTATGCCGATATCGGGCTTCCCTTTTGGATGCAAACGCGCCCGGAAACCATCACCGAATATAAAATAAAACAGCTGGTCAAGGTCGGGTTACATCGCATCTCATTTGGATTGGAACATGGTAATACCGAGTTTCGCAGGAAACTCCTCAAACGCGAATGGAAAAACCAAGCCATCATTGAAGCGTTAAGAATACCCGCACGTCACGGGGTCCCCTTCAGTGTAAATAACATTACCGGCTTCCCAACTGAAACCCGCGAACTTGCAATGGATACGATTGAGCTGAACCGGCACATTGAATCACACAATCAAAACCTATACTCCTTTGTTCCTTTCCATGGAACACCGCTTCGCAAATTATGTGAAGATTTGGGACTGGTAACTCCGGATACGATTACGAAGGCACTTACCGACAAACCGATGCTGGATCAAAAAGATTACACTCCGGCAGAAATTGAAGGCCTGCAGAAATGTTTTGTCTATTATGTGAAGTTGCCAAAAAGCAGGTGGAAGGATATAGAAAGAGCGGAGAAAAACACTCCCGAAGGTGAAAAGATTTTTGCGGAACTAAAACAGGAATACACAGAAAGATACTTAACTCCGACCCAGCCCACCTCAAATAAAGAGTCTCATAATTCTGCCGATCTGGAATATGGCATGGAGTATACGAGTTAGAATCCCATCAAATCAGGTTACGTATGAATTATTATTTCTTGCCTCAAATCGAGGGGTTAAGAAGCGTCCTAACCATTTCAAACTTTCCATGCATCCAGGAAAAACATCCGTGGTATTTGAATCAATTTATTTATGCGGCCTGGGATGATAGCTCTTCCTGGCAGGTCAGGCGATTAAAAAGTATTTCCGCCGGGCAGTCGTTAGAAATTTGTTTTGAAAACCTTCCTGGAGATTTTCCAAAAGAAGCCACCCCTTTTTTTTTTCTTTACCCAAAAGAACTTCCTGAAATATTAGACCGGCTTATCGTATCTGATTTAATGAACACAGAACCCAATTGGAGGTCCAACATCAGAATCTCGTCACCAACCACATCTACAAGTTACCAGGGGGAGTACCCGGGAGAAATGATTCAAATTAAAAAAGGCTCCCTATTGAGCTTTGGCCCCCTTAGCCAAGTGGGACCGGGTTTAGCAACAAAATTTATTTTTTCCAATTTAAAAGCAGAACCCGGTAGCGCATCAGGGAAGATCCGATTTGCACAAATGAACAAAAAGAAAATCTTACTGGAAACAGAAGTGCACCAAAACCGATGTACTGTGATCGACATTTCTGATCTTGATATTGATGAATCTAGCCCGCTTTGTGCCATTTCCGACGATCTTACGGGTATTCCCGTATACCTGACCCATGATGCGGATTGCAAAAAAATGAGTCTGGAACACACCCATGCTCCCATGGAAATTCTAACGTTTGGGGATCGAAGAATATTCCAAAGGAACATGAAATCCTGGTGGTCCGAAAACACAAAATGATTTTTCTGGATAAATTTAAAAAAGCGGTTTCACCGCTCTACAATAATCCCTTTGGCGATTTCCTGAGAGCCAAATTTCAAATACGTCCTCCCCGGTTCGTCCGGCCCCTTTCTGGCGCAGAAACCATAAGCGATTTATTTGTATGGCGGGTAGATGAGATTTGGGAGACCCGGTATACCCTCATGAACCTGCCATCCTATATTTTCCCGGACCAGGCAGAGACAGACCATGCGACCCTGATTACCTACAACGAAGACGGAAATGAAATTTACAGGAACAACTTCGAACTCAAACCTTTTGAATGTCAGAAAACTGATATCAGGGATTTGTTGCAAGGCAAAACAGGCCAAGGAACTTTTGCCTGTTTCCATTCCGCAGGAACTCTGGACAAAATACAAAAAGCAGGATGTTACCTCACCGACCGTCAATACGTTTCTTATTCCTGGAAGGGAGACAACTTTTGCAATTTTGTCCACGGAAATATTTATGGTTTGTCAAAATCACCTTTTCAAAATAAAACCCGGGCACTCGTCCCCTGGCAGGGGAAAATGGAAAATTACAGACCTCAATTACGATTTGATGACTGTGATCGATTCGAATTGGTTTATTCGAATCCTTCTGAAAAACCCCTGAAAGTGGAGGTTCGATTATTTGATTCAAACTGGAGGGAAAAGGAGATCCATGAAATTTTAATCCCCATCAAAGGGGTAAAAGTTTTGGAATTTAATAACCCCTCAAGGGAACTGGTATTCATAGAAAATCAAAGCAGGATAGGATTGTGCCGGCCGGTTATTTTTAAACATTATGAATCCTTCTTTGATGTTCTCCATAGCTAGCCTTTCAAAACATCAAAAAACACACCCCCCCTGCGAAATCATCGATATAATTTTTTTTAATATTTGGGAGAGACGATAAGATATTTCCCTCAAGAAAGGAAACTAGGATCGTCGAAAAATATGGTTATAAACAGAAGAATACTCAGTGTTATCAAACAAAGCCGAATGTTGCTTTGAACAGAGTTTCAACCCCGCATTTTCTAAAATTGAAATCACCGTGTTTGATATCTCAGGCTGGCTTTCATCCAGCTCAACCAATATGGACTTTAATCGTATATCATTAAGGGTTTCTACTGCGCCTTCCACGATTTGTTTTTCTATCCCATCCACATCGATCTTGATATAAGTTGGAAATTTTGGGTCAAACCTTTTGATAAATTCATCAATCGTAAATCCAATCATTCCCTGCTTAAATTTTGGAGAAAATGATTGACCTTTCCAGTCGGTGGCCTTTGAAAAAGAATGCAAGGCTGATCCGATTTCAGTGTTACTCATAAAAAAATGATCTAATTGGGTTACATCATTGAAAGCAATGCCAAACGAGGTGATTTTGTTTTCAAGTTGATTGATTTCAATATTGCGGTTCAATAAATAAAAATTTGGCGCCGCAGGTTCGAATGCCAACACCTCAATTCTCTTTTTTAACCCTGCGTATAAAGAATAAATTCCGATATTAGCGCCAATATCCCAGAAGACAGCGTTTTCCTCGAAATCATCTATCCACTCAAGGGTTTCCGGTTCTTTGGTAAAAAAAGTTTCCGCACGATAAATTGGAAGACGACCCGGGCAATAAAGACGAAGATTCCCGTTTTTTGTTTTTATAGGGATTTGGGGGGTCAATTCTTCAACTAATGCCGTTGAAATCTTGGCCTCTGATTTTCCTGCCAATTTTAACCCAGCCTTTATAAAACAAATCAAAAACTTAAAAACATTCTGTTTTAGAGACATTAAGAAGAATTATGGATTAGAAATTAAAAATAAATTGAGGAGTAAGGGTATTGGTTTTCGGCAAAAAAAACAAAGATAATATACCAAAAATAATTACCCAAAATAAATTTGAAAGATTATTGTTCAATTATGCATTTGCTTGCGGAGGCTAAAGGGCCTGGCATCCAAAACCAGGTTCTCCTCTTTCCCGGCATCATCCAAAGTAACCCGATTTTTAAAAATTCGCGTTACCCGTTTTCCCCCAATAAAATCTCCTTCAATATAGTTTTGACCACTGATGGTCGCAACTTTTCTCCCCTTTAAAGTTATTATTGCCTCAAGCTTAAGGGTTTGTGGAGTTTCTTTTGGGATATTGTCTTTAGAATAAACCCCTCTTGGCAAATCAAAGGGATTGAGGCGCTCCATGGGCTTTTCATCTACAGATTTAATTTCCTCTGCAGATATAATTTCCCCTGCTAGAAAAAAAAATAAAATGGTTGGAAGTATTTTGAAAAAATCCATGGTTTTCAAAAAAGATCCCCTTTTCCCGTTAATAACCGAGGAGACTTCATTATAAAACCATAACTTTCAAATGAAGGCGGGACTCCACTTTGGGTAGAATTTTTTCCACCCTTTTGGTTTCTATACTTTCAATATCAATTACTGCATTCGATTCTGCAAGACTGGCAATAAACTTTTTTAAAGCATCGAAATCACTTTCCATTTCCATAATTAACGAAACTTCTTTCAGTCGCAACCCTCTTCGGTTGACATATTTTTCGCTCGTTCGCATGGATTTCAGAAAAACCCCGTAGAAATCGGCTTCATCCTGAAGGTCGTCAAGGATCTCGGTATCCTGCCCTTTTAACCGTTTCTTGGCCTTTTCAATTTTTTCCCCTAACTCAGAAATTTCCCCTTTAATTTTTTCGATTTTTTTCCGGGTTTTTTTTTACCTTGGCCGGATTTTTCATCAGTTGCTGAAAGGCACCCAAAGAAGATTGAACTTGAACTAAATCAGTTTTAAGTTTCTTCAGTTTGTTTTTTTGCACTGTATATTCAAACTCGTAATAACTATAGGTAACGGCAAACACAAAAGTAAAAGCTATAATCAGCTTTTCTCTCATGCTCAGGTTTTTTAAATCTGAGGAATCCAGGGCCATTTTTTTATCCTTTAAATTCAGCTAGTCAATTCAGGGAAAACGAATAACTCAAAATGCAATCCAGGAGTGTTGTAAGAATCATCTTCCAAAGGTTTTGACTGAATCAATTTTACTTCTTCAAATATGGGAGAACTTTTCAAATCCTGCAATAAAAACCTTAATGTACTTTGTGTTTTGAGGGCGCTACCGAAAATTTGTCCTTTAACCCTAACCCGCTCCCGGCCTGTCAAATCAACTTCCCCTTTTTCGGCCAGGTTTTCTTCCTGGTTTTCTTCTTCTTCACTTCCAGATGCAGCAAAAAAGATTTCAGATATTGAGGTGTTTTCCTGGACCACAAGGCCGATTTCACTGTAAATTTCCTGAAATTTGAACGGGAAAGGAGTGGCCCCGGGAATGGATCTCATTTCTATATTTAATTCCTTTTTCGCTTTTTCGAGGGCTTTTAATTCCTTGGCAGGTTTTTCAAGCTCTGGGACCTGTATCTGTAATTTTGCCAACTCGATTTGCTGAGTGCTCAACGCTGCCTGGTGGGTTACCACCTCTTGCCTTAAATTGGTGCTGTAAGAATAAAGCATTGCCCCAATCAAAAATACCGCCGCTACCGGAGCCAGCTTTGCCAACAATTTTTTTAACGAAGGCCGGTATTTATCCGGAAGAATATTGATCTTATCGCATTGCCCCAAGGCCAAACCTGCCGCAGCAGTCAGACTGGGACCATAAAGCTTCATATTCTCTTTTGAAATCGATTCATCTTCCGAATCCGCCTGAAAAAATGGGTTACAACGGTCGATTTCAAGATCAAGATTTTCTTTTAAATACTGGTAAAGACCGCTCAGCCCAACTCCACCCCCTGAAAGTATCAATCGATCCACCGAGTCCTTGCGGTACTGGTTTTTAAAATATTCAATCGACCGATCCATTTCAGTCACCTGTTTTTCAAGGATAGGTTCCAGTTTTTCCCGAACCAAACTGAGGGGGATATCCTCTTCGGTCTTCCCCTTGGCATCTTCGGCAGGAAAACCAAAGGTTTTTTTAATTTGTTCCGCCCGCACGGTATCAATAATTGCGGTTTTACCGTTTTCCAGTTCGTATTCACCGACAAGGGAAGCGGTTAAATTTTTTCCACCATTGGGAATTTCCCGAGAGAACAGTATTTGCCCATCGCAAACGAAATAAATCCGGGTTCTTTCCGACCCCATATCGACATAACTGGTAACCACACCCGGATCAATCTTATTGAGAGCGGCATCGTAGTCCCACAATGCTATGGGAACCACAGTGACCCCTTTGGGTTGAAGTCCTGCTGCCTTTGCAATGGAGACCAGAAACTCGACCACATCACCACGCACAATGACGCTCAACATTTCGTACAAAGTAGCGCCGTCCTGCACCGATTCAGCCATGATATAGTTATCTATAACCGCTTTTTCAAGATCAAAAAGCACTTCCTCCTTGGCGTTCCATTTGGCCGCATCTATTAATTCTTCCTGCGGCATTTTTGGAAGGGTCGCGTTGCGAATAATTACGTTGTGTCCGGTAATGGAAAGATACACCTGCTTGCCTTTGATTTTTGCATCGGCAAACATTTGCTTGATGAAATCCCCGAGCAGAGTCGCCCGGTCTTTTTGTTGAAGAATGGAAGCTGGAATTTCCTTGATGGCAAATTTAGTGATCTGAAATCCCTTTTTCGTAGGAACCAGTTCGACCACCTTGATATCGTGAAATCCAATATCAAGACCAATGCTTTTTTTGCCAAGTTTGGTATTGCTTTTGGCAGTTTTATTATTTGCGGATGTAGGAAGCTTCAGTTTCATGAACGGAATATCGAGACGTTAACAAATTCATCTTAACCTTAAAATTATCGCATAAAAACAAGCTTTCCCACAAGGGGTTTTATGGCGAAAACCATTGATTTATATGGAGAAATTTAACCCGAAAGAAAGAGTTTGAAAATGGAAACCGGAAATTAAGAGAAGGATAAAGAGGGGGAAAAAATCGTTTTACTCAGGATAAAGGAAGAGTTCTGTAGAAAATTATTCCGACCAGGCCGGGAGAACATCCAGCCCACATTGTTGGATTGCCGTGGTATCGCTTCCTGAGTCATCCGCAAAAATCAGGGTGGCGTTGTT
>JAYNIA010000002.1:0-42064 GCA_038108555.1 Nitrospinota bacterium
TTCAAAGGCAGGGGCAGCCGATTCAAAAGCAGGTGCTGCTCTTTCTAAAGCAGACCAGGCTCTGTCTGCCGCAGGAGCAGCAGATTCAAAAGCGAGCTCAGCCCTTTCAAGGGCTGGTACTGCAGATTCAAAAGCAGGCGCCGCACTCTCTAAAGCAGACTCCGCCCTATCTGCAGCAGGTGCGGCAGACTCCAAAGCAAGCTCGGCTCTTTCAAAGGCAGGGGCAGCCGATTCAAAAGCAGGTGCTGCTCTTTCTAAAGCAGACTCCGCCCTATCTGCAGCAGGTGCGGCAGATTCCAAAGCGAGCTCAGCCCTTTCAAGAGCAAGCACTGCGGATTCAAAAGCGGGTGCCGCACTTTCTAAAGCTAATTCCGCACAGGCTACAGCGGACCAGGCTCTTTCTACAGCACAGTCAAACGGTGTTAAAATTTCCTATAGAATAGGAACGAATGTTGAAGATTCTAGAGATAATGGTTTTTTAAATGGTAGAATCCTCTCATTTAATAAAAATAGCGCCACATCTTTATTAAGAATTAGCTATAACGATAACCTTCGGGTCGCAGGCCCTGTAGCCTCTGCCTGTCAATGGCAGATTTGGCTGGAAAACCAGCTGGGTAACCGGTCCACGGGAATTTATACAACCTTATATAACACTTCTACTGTTAATAACCCTGCTACCAATTCCGGTGTTCAGGTGAACTCACACCGTCAATCTACAGTGACAGGAATTTTATCTGGAGTTCCTAAAGGAAGTAATACAATAAGGGTAAGAGTCGCCCGGTCACCTTTGGGCGGCAACCCTAACGGAGATTGCCACACGGGTTGGTGGTCTTCTTACTTTCTGGAAGTGCAGGAATTCGAACCATAAACAACATAGCCCATCTCCATTTTCATCAAACTGGGGATGGGCTTTTTCTTTCCACAAAAATCAAACTTCCTGTGCCTGGCTGGAGGAGCAACCAATCCACTAACGTGAAGAGGTATTCCTTCATAAGTCATTTATTTCTTCTAATAGGATTTTAATTCCTGACCGCGTGAACGGCTATCTCACCGTATTAATGCCTTTTTCCAGGTTATCGTCCCATCCATCGGGGAGCATTGAATCCAAACCTTTGTCGCGACGAGTTTGGGACAGGTTTCTCATGTAATGGGAGTTGCATTCATTGCAAAACCAGCCTTCCCCTGAAAAAATCCAGCATTCATTTTCCACCCATTCCTGTGCCTCTTCTTCGCTGTCACACCATCCCCCATTTTCAGCGCAATCTTCAGCAACACGGGCGCTACATACTAACGAAAACTGATTATTCTTCTCTACGAACAAAACAAACTCCTTTGGCACAAAAACCAACTCTCATTGCAGGACATGGTAGCATTTTAACTTTATTTTTCCTTATAGAAAGAGATCTTGCTTTTTAAAAAATTCATAATTGCTTTACAACAAATTAAAATATTTATTACATTCCCCTTTAATGTTCCTGGAAAACCGGTAACTTTTACATGCTTACGGTATTGTTTCTCCTGTGTCTAAATGGGTTTCCCCTTAATCTTTTTTGATTGTTTTCTGCATTCCAAAGCCCGATTTTCCTAAATTTTCAAGGCTGCAGCGAAAAGGACAGGAATTGGATTGCAATTGAAATAATATTTCTTTTGAAAGGAAAAATTTTAAATTTTTAGCAGACAATTAATTATATCTACCCTTGATGTTCATTATTTATTTCCTTTTTTTTCAATAATAAAAAAAGCAAAATGTTTCTTAACTTTTTACCTTTTTTAGTCCACAATTAGCTGACTGGAAGTTTCTCCAGCATGGATTAGTTTTAAAGCATACTATAAAGGAAATTTTGTCCATGAGTATGTCATCCAATACCTCTGAAATTCCAAAAGGGGATTTAAGCGGATTTAAAACTTACTTCAAAACCGATATCCTTTCCGGTTTTTTAGTTTTTTTAATTGCCTTGCCGTTATGCCTGGGAATTTCTCTTGCTTCTGGATATCCAGCGGTAGCAGGAATCTTCACCGCCATTGTGGGCGGCCTGGTCGCCACCTTCCTTAGCAACTCTGAACTCACCATCAAAGGCCCTGCTGCAGGATTGATTGTTATCGCATTGGGTTGCGTACAGGAATTCGGGTTTACCGGTGGCGTTGACCCGGAGAAGGATTTCCAGGCCTATCGCCTGGCACTGGGGGTTGGCGTTGTCGCAGGCGTATATCAGATCATATTGGGACTTTTTCGGGTAGGAGTCCTTATGAAACTTTTCCCTTCGGCTGCGATTCACGGGCTACTGGCTTCTATCGGGATTATCATTATTTCAAAACAGTTTCCGGTTTTGATGGGATTGAGCCCCCAGGGTGCCCCGCTGGAACTCCTTGCAGGCATCCCCTCTTTTATAATTAATATGAACCCAAAAGTAGGTTTGATTGGCCTAATGGGCGTTGCGATTGTTTTGGGTTATGGCTACATAAAAAATCCAAAATATAAGATTATTCCAGCCCCCATGCTGATGTTATTGATCGTGGTTCCATTGAGCGCATTTTTGGGCATTGGGGTAGACGGTTCTTATACTTTCAGTAGTCAAACTTTTGAATTAGGGCAGAAATTTTTGGTTAATGTCCCGAGTAATTTGTTGAATGCAATTACCCTTCCTGATTTTTCAGGAATAACCACTGAGACAGGAATCAAATACACCCTGCTTTTCGCGATCATTGGAACTCTGGAGAGTATGCTAAGCGCCAAGGCTATTGACCAGATAGACCCATGGGGAAGAAAAACAAATCTGGACAGAGACTTATTTGCTACCGGATTAGCCAACACCCTGGCCGCTTTCATCGGCGGACTGCCCATGATTTCTGAAATTGTCCGTAGCAAGGCAAATATCGATAATGGAGCAAGAACCCGGTTTGCCAACTTTTGGCATGGGATGTTTTTACTCATTTGTGTGGCCTTGATCCCGGGTTTAATAAATCAAATCCCACTCGCCGCCCTGGCAGCATTATTGGTGATTACCGGATATCGTCTGGCTTCTCCACAGGAGTTTTTGCATATTTGGCACGAAGGAAAAGACCAATTCATAATATTTGTATCGACCATTTTAGGTGTGCTGGCTACGGATCTTTTGAAAGGCCTGGCCATTGGAATTGCGGTTAAAATTGTCATCCATTTTATCCGCGGCGGCTCGATTTTCAGCTTGAATGCCAAAATCATCCCGGAAAGGGATAAATCCATCACCATATTTTTGCGGGGTTCCATTATCTTCAGCTCATGGATTCCGCTACGGAAACAACTTCAACGTTTCTTTGATGATCAGAAGCGTGTAACCATAGACATTACCGAAACGAAACTGGTGGACCGCAGGGTGATGTCAAAAATTGAAGAATGGAAAAAGAAATTCAAGGATAGCGGACTCGAACTGAACGTGCGAGCCATAATGACATCGATAGACGAGTGAAATAAAGGTTAGAGAAGAACTCCCCGCCAATTTTTAGTAAATACCACCTTCTTATTTAATTATTTTAGACAGCTACTCTTTTTTCTCCGGGTCTTCCGACTGATCTTTTTGCAACCTGTCTAAAAGCTGGTTAAAACTTTGGATCAGGCTGCCCAGTTCATTTCGGGAAGTCACTGGCAAACGTTTTCCTTTGAAATTCCCATGTGCAAGTTCATCTGCAAGGTGACAAACTTCCAGGATGGGTTCACTGATCGATTTGGCAATGTTTACACTCAAAACACCGCTGATCAGAACGGCAGTAAAAAATAAAGCCGCTAAAAGGACAATTAAATAATGGGTTTTACTGGAAATTTCTTCAACATCATTTTCCAGTAATTTTTCCTGAACCGTGGTCATGTCATTCAAAAGTTCTTTGATTTTAAAAGCAACAGGGGCTGCGTCTGTCTTCAACCAAAAGTTGGCCCGATTCCATTCATCACCCGAACGTATACGAATAATCTCTTTCAACAAAGGCCCAAACTGTTCCAGCTTTCCCTTAAGGAACTCAATATTTTTCAACTGTTCCTTGTTAAACTTATCTAGATTTTTGTTTAGCTCGCCAATGTATTCTTCATTTTTTCTCCAGTTCTCCAGGGATTCCCTTTTGAACTCCTCTTTTCCTGACAACAAAAATTCATCGGCCCTCTCTAACGCCAGACTGGCAGTCGTTTCTATATTGGCCAGAAGTTCAACCAGCATTTTATTTTTTGGACCTTTATTGTCTTTCAAACCCAGATCAATCATGTTTGAAAGGGTATCCACAATAAATTTTTCTAGGGGTTCGGCCTGATTGAATAGAATTTTTTGAGCGGGAGAATTTTCCGGGGTTTGAGCAATTTCCTCAATCTTCTGTTGAGCCATTTTAAACTTATTGATTTCCTGCTCTATGGATTTCAGGCGTGTTTTATTTTCAGGGTCTGTCCATCTTGGAGCGAGTTCATGCAATAGCTTTAGCGAGGGATTGATTTGCTCTTCCCAGGCTATGGATCGTTCTGATTTGAATTTGGGATCTCCGAGAAGAATCCATCCACGTAACGAAGCCAGTGAGTGGTTCATACCATTCAGCATCATTAATCCGGCATGAGCCGTCGGGGTCCGTAACTCGACGACCCGCTTGGTAGTGATTTCCATATCTCTCACCTGCTGAATGGTGAGCAAAACTACCCCCATCAAAATCAGTGTGATTATCCCAAAACCATAACCCACTTTTTTTGCAATTGTCATATCTTTAAAATCAAACATTTCTACTCCCTAAAGTGCCCCACTTTAAATTTTGCGCTTAAATTTCTAACACCAACCTGGCGATTGGAAGATATTTTGAACAGGAATTAATTAATTATTTTATAATAATATAACAAAACTTAAAGTCTGTACTGAAGTGATAGTTTTATATTTTCCCGAACTTTTTAAAATTAGCTGGAAATATGGCGTTTTTTTCTCTTTTTATTCCTTGAAGCCCATTTTAATGCCATTTTTTGTCAGAAATAAATCATTTAAAAATATGAGGTTAAAAAAAAGGAAATAACGCCTTTCAGGTATTTCTTTTATATTTTAATGAAAAATTGTTACCGCACCTGAAAGAAACTCAACAAAAGAACCCAATAATGTGGCTAATCGCGATCAAATAGATTTATTAAAAAGCTCTGTTTCAAGATGGAATCTATGGAGAAAGAATAATCCTAAAATTGAACCCGATCTGGATCGCGTTGATTTGAATGGGTTCAACCTTAAAAACGCCAACCTGAGAAGGGCAAACTTTCAAATGGCACTTCTCAACGGCGCAAATTTGCAGGGAGCAGACCTGACCAAATCCTTCTTCGCAGGAGCCGATTTACGTGGGGCCAATCTCAACGAAACGGATTGTTCAGCCATAAAGCTGAATGGGGCAGATTTAGGTGGGTGTTCCTTTAAAAAGGCACTCCTGAGAAAAATAGATTTCAGCAACCGGGACCTTCGCGGTATCGACTTTAGCGAAGCCGATTTGAGGAGAGCCGATCTACGAAAATCAAATCTGGAAAAAGTAAGTTTCTTCAAAGCCGATCTTCGTAAAACCCTGTTCACGGAGGCCAATCTTACAGAAGCGTATCTGTCTTCGACAATTTTAGAAAATACCGACTTTCAATGGGCCAATCTCAGCAAAGCAACCCTGCGTTACTCCCTTTACCTGACCCCTGATCAAATTCAATCAGCAAAAATTGACAAGGAAACAAAGGTTCCTCACTACATAAAAATACATTGGATTTCTGAAACTGAGTTCCGGTGTGACCAAAAACCGGAATAAGGACGGGAAGGTAAACTTAAAATTCTATTTGTTTTTTTTCTACCCACACACAAAGTTCCGATAAATTTAGCCGTCACTTCATCTTTAAATACCAATTCATCCGGAACATCCCAAATTCCTTTCGCATCAATTAGCATGGTCATTGTAGAAAATTTCTCACAGAGAATGGATTTGGGATTGGTCTTAAAAACAACCTCCAGATTATTTGTGGATAGCGGCCCAACCTGGCGTGTGGCTATCATGGAAAGCAACTCTTCATCATCAGAATCAATTATTTTTCGGACCGGAAGGCCAATCAATTCTGACTCACTATATCCCAATATTTCAAATGCAGAGTTTGCAAAAGAAATATTCTGGCTGGAGTCTAATTGAAAAACAAGATCGGATATTTTGTCCACAATAGTGCGATATTTCTCCTCACTGGAGGCAAGTTTGGCTTCCGCTTCTTTGGCCCGGGCTTCCAAATGATGGATTCGGATTGCATTGTCGATGCTCCGGTTGAGCCGGTTAGCCGATAAAAGATCTTTCGGAATATAATCCGCAGCCCCACTCTTAAGGGCTTCTACCGCCAGCATCTTATCCCGCTCCTCATCTGAAGTTAAAAGTATAAATACCGTTGACGTAATATATGCAAAATGTTGCAAATCAGCTATCATTCTCTAGCCACCCCAAATTATAATTCTTGAGAATTTTTACTTTTGTAAACTAAAACTTTGGAATATTTAAATGACAAAATTGAATTTAATTCTTCTTTCGGGTTACCCCTTATAAAGCAATAATTTAGGAGAGTGTGACCTGGGCAGGTTATTCCTGAACTTTCTTTCCCTTCCAGCGGTGGACATCGCGCATGAATTTACGTTTATCCATTTCATTGTCCCAGGGGAAAATATCCATTAGAGGCTCGAGGGCATAGTTTGACTTATCCTCAGGGGGGAGTTCGAATCCACCTTCAGTGATTCGATAGATGTTATTGAAGGTCCGGTAATTTCCACAGAGGGTGACATAATCCCACGAAGTATTTCCTTCTATCAAGGCACATAACTCGGACGAAGAAATTCCTTCATAAAGGTTGATCTTACCAATGTCTCCGTTATGAAGTTTGGGGTCACCTGCTTCTGCAAAATCAATCGACCATATATGTGAACCTTGCTGGCCAAAAACTTCCAGCTGGTAAACGATTTGCCAATGTTTCCAGCCTCCCAGCAATTCGCTTTTCAATAGCCTGTCCAGAAAACTGTTCTCCAAAAAATCATTCACCACTTGCATTTCTCTATCATGCTGGGTTGGGTCTGTGGTTTGCGATTTTATCACAGGAACCTGAGCACCGGGTTTAAACAGGATTTTTTCACTGTCATCCTCTTTGACCCGGACAAAATCGGAGGATTGTTTTTCGATATGGATTTTATCTTTAGAAATATGTGCTACATCTCCCGGAAAATATTTTGAGCTCTGGACATGAGGACAAAATGCAGCAAGGTCTCGCAAGAATTGGTCCTGAGTAGTCGGGAAGGAATACTGGTTCAAAAAATTCAATTCGTCCCTGTAGCGAAATGCTGCGGAACCGGGGACGACCATCCTGGGAGAGAGCGCCCGCACTACATTTAAATAGGTGCAATACTCATCAAAAGGAAGAGCCAACGGCTTGTTGTACGAAAAGTTGCCTTCCAACAACGGAACAAAACGGGAATGGAAGAAATCAATATGTCCGCATAATTCCATTATCTGCTGTATGATTTCAGGACCCACCTGCGAGTCCACCTGATTCCATAATGTTACCTCGCCATCATTGACCAGCAATCCATGCTCGGGAAACTCATCTTCAGCAGTACTGATTTGGTTTCGGGAAGGCGTGGGGGTCAAAGTGACATCTTTTACCTTGACGGCTTCAAAGTCGGAAACCACCTTTATATTTTTGAATTCAAGCTCATCTAGAATACTGAGCAGAAGGTCGTCTTTCGGAGCGAGAATAAGGGTTTCTGGAGTGATAATTCTCTCGTTCTGAACAAGGTAGGCCAGAGTACGAACATCAAAATGGTCCTGGTGCCTATGTGAAATGTTTAGAACATCAACCGGGGGAATTTTGTCTTTTTCCAAAATAATGCTGGGACACAATACATTGATCTCTTCCCAAAGATAATCGAACCAAACGGGATCAGTGAGAATATTGGTTTCTTCCGATTGAATGTACAGGCAGGCATGCCCGATCAAGGTGGTTCGAATCATTTAATCAAGACCTAATATTATTGGAAATATGGAGATTAACCGAAGGGAACGAGTAATTCAAGCGGCAGTTTATTAAAGCCTTCAATTTTTCCGGGTGTTTTGAAAAGAATGTATTTAATTGCCCATTTTTATATAATGCAGGCATCTTTTTAAACCTCTTGGAAAAAGAATATTTTTCCGAAGATTCATATCAATTATCTGGTTATTAGCGTTGGAAAAACCTATTCACAATTTACCTCAAAAGCCAAACCGAATTTTTTGCATTGGCAAAAACTACGGAGAACATATCAAGGAACTGGGAGGCAAAAGCGCACCCAGGGAACCGGTGGTGTTTATGAAACCGGTTTGCAGCATTGTATCTCCGGGCAAGGTTTTAGATCGGCCTACCTATGGTAACGACCTCCATCATGAAGTGGAGGTGGTTTTAATGATAGGGAAAGAAGGAAAAAATATTCAAGAGTCCAGGGCCTTATCATATATTTCGGATATAACAATTGGATTGGATTTAACCCTTCGAGACATTCAAACAAGTTTAAAGGAACAGGGATTGCCCTGGGAACGCTCTAAATCATTTGAACAAAGCGCTCCCTTGGGTGACTTCAAAAAATACCACCCCGAAAAAATGGATTTAGAAAATCTGGAATTTTCATGTTCCGTAAATGGGCAATTGAAACAAAATGCAAATACCCGGGAAATGATTTTCCCTATCCCAAATTTAATCCAAATTCTGAGTGAGTGGTGGACGTTAAAACCCGGAGACATTATTTATACAGGAACCCCCGCTGGAGTAGGTCCACTACAGCCGGGAGATAAAATCGAAATATCCAGCCCCATTACAGGTTCATTTACCTGGTTGCTTTCCCCGGAGTAGAGACCCTGTAAGAAAACTCCCAAAATGACCACAGAAAAACCCCCCGGTTTTTTTAAAGGATTTTTTATAAATCATGAGACCCTGCTGATTTTTTTTCACAGAGTTTTCTGATACCAAGCCAGCCCGGTTAAATATAAAATCTTTAACATTAGAGTAAGTGTATGAATTAAAAGTAGAAAAAAATGAACGCCCCACAAAGAGAAAATCCATTTATTGCAAAAGACCAGTTCGCCATAGAGCATGACTCTGACTACATAAGGTTTGAATATTGGTCCACAATAATTGCATTTAAAGAAAACCATCCTATTGAATCCAATAGGGAACAAAAGACGGTATTCTTAAAATCTTTCAGTCAACATTCAACGGTAATTGAAGGCATAGCCAACACGGTTTATTCAATTAAAAACAATAGTAATTTTCCCGCATTGCATTTCTACATTTATTCCAGAAAAGCTGGCAAAACAGTTTTTAAATTGCCCGAACTACCCAATACCAAATCAATCAAATTGGAGTTTAAAAAGGAAGGAATCTATGAACTGCATTTTTTCCTGGCAGGCTCCAGGTCTTTCTCGAAAACTCTTTTTGAGATAACTCCCCAATCCCAAACGCCACCTCAAAATAATTTTGCCTGGAATTTGAAATTACCCTGGCAATTTACTTAACCAAATCATTCACCAATTCCAGCGCCCGCTTTTTAATTTTTGCATTCGGACCAAACCAGGATTGCCTCAATCTTGAGTCGGGGGTTTTCCCTAAATGATCCGCAGTATAGGTCACCGCAGTCAAAAGCCCCCATGCCGTCATCTGTGTGGATTCCAGATTCTGACCGGGAGCGGTTCCGATAGCCTCGAGTGCTGATTGAACGTTCTTGCGGAAATGCTCTTTTCCAGACTCACCTTCATTTTTTGAAGGATCGGGCTTGAACACTTCTTCCATGTAGTTTTTTGCAATCGCCTCATCCACTTTAGTACTTGCCAGTTTTTGAGCTTTCTCGGCGAACTGGGAAATTGCTGTACGACCCATTTCTACGGCGGCAGACACCTTTTTTATCATCTCTTCATCGAACTTCTGGGTCGACTCTGACAAAAATGGAAGTGTGGATTTAAAGGATCGACGAAAAGAGTTTTTAACCGTGGGCCGTGCCTTGGAAGATATTTTCAACATACTGTAGCAGACAGAGCGTAAGATAAAAAATTGTACTTCAATTTTTTCTCTATCTAAATGACGGGAGGCCAGTAAGACATAACCTTTAACTTCATCATTCCCCGGCAATACAAAATCTTCATTTAAGCTTGCTACCGCCCAGAGTATTCTTGCGCCATCAAGACTTCCCACCGCTTCAATTTCGGCGTTGCAAGCATCGAAATATGCTTTATAAAACCGGAAGGTCTCCTGATTAGAATGGGACTTGGGTCTTTGTGATGGGATTTTAGAAACTTCCCAATCCAGCTTGGCCTTATAAAGCATTTCCCTGCTAGACAAATTTCTATTTACCTCAACACCAATTTCCGCCCAGGGTTTTTCTATCGATAAGGTCATTACAAATTTAATTGGAAAAAGTTTTTTAAGGCTCTTTTAAAAGGGGCTATTCTACCAAAAAATAGGAATACAATGCCCTTCAATATTAATTCTAATTTTCTAAAGAGCGATTTGGGGGAAGCAGGGTCTTTAAAGAAAACCAGAGGGGAGAGGTTAAATTTTTAATACATAAAGACTAAAATGACCACAAGGAATTATTGCTATTTTGAATCTAAAAGTCCTGATCTTTCCAGAGGCAAAATAGCAAGAGGATAATTTTCCAGCTCCTCTTAAAACGGTATATGAACTCTCAAGGAGATTTTAAGGCTTCCTGAATAGCCGAGAGAGATTCGACTAAACAAAAAACCTTATCTCTTTAAAAGGTTCAAAACCGTTTCGTAATGGATTTTAGAAACTTCGGATTCTTGCATTTCAAGAACCAAAGCAATTTCTTTAATCGTCAGGCCTTCATAATAGAAAAGAGAAATTATCAATCGCTCTGTTTGAGGTAATTCATCGATTCCCTCAGCAAGACAATCCAGCCATTCATCTTTTTCACGCGTTTCCGGCCCTATATTCAATCCATCCATATTTACTACAGCGGTTGTTTCGTTCATTTAGGTTCCTCAAATTCAGTTGAAGGTTTTAAGCCTGGAAGAAGGTCTTCGCCTTTTTGCAAACGGAATCCATCGCTTGCCTTTCCGATATACATTCCAACCACTTTTTTCTGCAGTTTCTCTGAAAATTTGAGTCAAAAACTCGTCTACGCTTAAATTCTTCATAAATCCTCCACGGTTGAATTTTGACGCTTTTTACGTTCATTTAATATCAAGCAAAGCCCGTGCCAAATTAAGACTATGGAGAATCATTTGAAAAAATATTGATTTTTTGGACTTAATTAACCCCATTTGGATGAAAAAATGGCTGATTTCCGCTGCTTTTTACGAAGAGGGGCAGATTTTTCCGGGTTACAAGGAAAGGGAATAGCTTTGGGAAAGTTAGAATATGGGGGAACTATTCAAATGGCAGAAAAACATATTAATTGGGTTGAACCATCCGGGAGTATTTTCGATGGTTTTCTGATCTTTTATACCATTTCGCGGCTTCATCCAGATCTTCTTCCACACCCAGTCCATTGACATACATCCATCCCAAACTGGCCTGGGCACGAAAATGATCCTGTTCCGCAGCACGATGATACCACTTCACAGCTGTTTTAAGATTTTTGGGTACACCATCCCCTTTTTCATAAAGAAGTCCGAGGTGGAATTGAGATCTGGCATCCCCTCTTTTCGCCGCTTTCTGAAGCCAATGTGCGGCGCGCTTATAATCTTTCGAGACCGCTCCTCTCCCACGCACCAATACCAATCCTAAATAAGACTGCGCTTCCAGATTTCCTTTTTTGGCAGCTGATTCATACCATTTGACGGCGTACTGAAAATTCTTTTCAACCCCGATTCCCTTTTCATATATCTTCGCGAGTCGTAATTGAGCCTCAATCTTTCCTTGTTTTGCGCTCAACTGGTACCATTTGATGGCTTTGGGAATATTTTTTTGGACATCAATCCCCTGGTCATATATCTGGGCCAGTTTGAACTGGGCGTCCACATTCCCCCTTTCCCCAGCTTTCAAAAACAGCTTTAATGCTCTTTTAAAATTCCGCGGGATTCTTTCTCCCTTGTCATAAATCAAGCCCAGGTTGTATTGAGCTTGTAAGTTTCCTTTTTTTGCAGCAAGCCGGTACCACTTTATCGCTCGTTTGTAGTTGGGGGTTGTCCCCTCTCCTTTGTCGAACATCCAACCCAGATTAAACTGGGCACCCACGTTCCCCTGCCTGCCGGCATATAAAAACCATTTAAGGGCCTTTTCGTGATCCCTTGCGACACCTTCTCCGTTGTAATACATCAAACCCAGGTTGAATTGGGCACTTACATTTCCCTGTTTCGCAGACAAGCGATACCAATTAACGGCCTTGGAAAAGTTTTGTTTGACCCCATCTCCCTTGTCATACATCAAACCCAAGTTGAACTGGGCCGTACTGTTTCCTTCTTTCGCAAGGGGCTTCCATATTTCGAATGCCGTTTTATAATCACCCCGGTTTAAAGCATTCAACCCTTCTTGGACCTCATCAGCCAAAGCCGACTGGCTTAGAAAGATAAACACTAGAAGAAATTTTAAAATCTTTTTCATTCGTCAGAAAAAATTAAGATATGCTACATTAATTGTAAACCAAAAATACGTGACAAGTCTCTTGTCCTTAATAGTATTTCGGCCTGAAAGGAAAATAAATGAAGGAAAAAGAACCCCAGGAAAAGCGGAAGGAACCCCTGATTTTCACAATATGGGTCCATACAGGATATACGATACTTATCCTCTCAATGATAGGCTGGATGGTATATATGGAGTTTTTTATGGATTAATTTAGGCGCACCTTTCCCAAACGACAATATTATGTTTTTTTCACACCCTCATTGACCAATTACCCTCTTATTCAGTCATCCGGAAGTCTTTAGCAAAAAAAGCAACCAGATCCCTGACCGACAACATTCCCACGACCTTATCCTCTTCCGTAACCACCAAATGGCGAATTTTATTCTTATGCATAAACTGATTCGCCTCCTCAACAGGTAAAAAACGGTCCAGGGATAGGAGTGGGGTACTCATTATCGATGCTACTGTGGTCGATTCAGCATTCAAGCCCTTACTCAACACTTTGCGGGTCAAATCGGTTTCAGTTACCATACCCACATATTCTCCCAACTCGGTGATTAAAACAGAGCCTATTCCATTGGCATGCATGTAAGTTGCTGCTTCCTGAACACTGGACTCGGAATCTACGCTTAAAACGGGAGAGCTCATATAATCGCCTATATCATCCATAACGTTTCTCCTTAAGTGACTAAATTTATTAGTTGTAATTCAAAAAACAAATTTACACATTACGGAAAAGCTTAAGTGATACTGGTAACCATCCTACAAAATTTGGATGCAGGCCTTGGAAAGAAGATTCGCTTTAAAACTTCACTTTAGCGTTTTGAACGACTTCGTACATCCAAGCCCCATAAATTCCAACCATTGACGATTGTTTTCATGTACATTAAGGTTTTAACTTTAGAGAAAACTCATGGCTATCGAAGAACAGATAAATAAGATTAAACAAGGGGTCGACAACTGGAACCAATGGCGAGACGAAAACCCGGGTGAAACTCCAGATCTGTCAAACGCAGATATCCGGGGGTGTAAGCTTCAGAAAATTAATTTGGCAAATGCAAATTTGACAGAGGCAAAATTACAATTTTCCAATCTGAATGGAGCTGCACTCGAAAACGCAAATATGACAAAAGCCAAACTGCAGGAAGCCAATTTGCAAAGTGCCAACCTGAAGGGTTCAAATCTTTCAAAAGCAGGCTTATTAGAATCTAACTTACAGCACGCCAATTTTGAAAACGCAAAGCTGGAAGGCGCTCAATTCAACGAGGAATCAATTTTCAACCAGACAAATTTAAAAGGAGCCAACCTGAAGGGCGCGACAGGATTAACCAAGAGTCAAATTGATCTTTCTCTGACGGATTCGAACACTCAACTGCCAGATTATCTGGAAGAAGAAATGGATGACGATTTTTTATTACAGTTTTAAGGGTAGATAGAAGGGAAGGATTTATCTAAACGATTCCACTTTATCCAGGAAATCAACGGAATCTTTTTCACTCTTCTTAATAGAGGCCGCAACTGCACCCGCAGCTCTTGCGGATAAAAACTTTTGCTGGTCATACCCGAGTAAAATTTGCCAGGCGTCTTCCGGATATCTTTCAATTAATGGAAGGGCAACATCATGCAGCATCCATTGACCATGGCGAATATCCTCTTTTATGTGAATATCCCAGTAACTGATTGCCTCGTGACTCAGCCCCAACCGTTCTCCTGCTAATTGATTATTTTTAAATGATGCAGGCACCGAGATTTCAATAAACAAAAGCCCACCCACATACCTTAAAAATTTTTGCTTCTGCTCTGAAAGCATAAAGGAATGATTGATATTTGCCAGGACCTGCCAGGGTACAAGGTCTAAATATGCTTCTGGCCTGGAAACCATTCCCAACTCCTCAAGCATGGCAGCAAAATGGGAAGAATGTTTTCGTGACAACTTCCCCCCACCATATTCTTCCCATAAAATTCTGGTCAACATGATCTGAACATCAGAGCTCGCACCCCCTAAAACTCTTGAGAGCTGGCTCGCTTCAACCAATCCATCAAGAGATGCAATTGCCAGAAGGTGTCGATAACCATCTTCAGACATTTCATCCCTTATATATCGTCCTTCTTCAGATATTTCAGGATTCAAATCTTCATCGGCACGGTCACAAAGTTTTTGAAAAACTTCCTTCGAAGGCAACCTTTCAACCGACACCTGATCTTCCTCCCAGGCGGACCATTCTTGTTCAATTTTTGAGCGGATATCGAATAGGAATCTCGAATTCTCATTCGAGTAGTTTTTTAAATCATCGTACCAAAAAAGCTTTAACCGGTTGATGTGATAGAGACACCTTTGAATAAAAATATGTGCAGACTCATCCCCCCCCTTTTCCAACAGGGCTTCATCCAATGCAAAATCGAATTTTTCATTGAAGAAATCAACAATTTGAGGGGACGCTGAAATTTTTGCCTCCAAATCTTTGCAATTAACCAAGGCAACAAACTCTTCTTCAGCTTTATCTAACTCTAAATCAGATTTTAGATTTTCAATTTTGATAGGATTGACCTTTTTATTATTCAACAACAGGAGGAATATAAGCCTAAATATGCATTTTTAACCAATTCGCCTAAGCTGGACAAAACTTCTAAAGGATTATATACAGTTAATATAACAAACAGGATATAGCAGGTCAAATGGCCCACCTGCATGACAAACAATCAAAAACATTTGCAGACTAAAAAAAGTACAAATTAACAATGGAAAACAAACTATTTGCAGATACTGTTTTAAAAGGACTTTCTTTAAAAAAAAAGAAACTACCTTCCTGGCTTATATTTGATTCAAAAGGAAGTGAAATTTTTGAAAAGATTACCAGGCTCGATACTTACCTCCCGGCAAAATGTGAGCTGGAAATATTCAACACCCACAATTCCACTCTTTCAAAAATATTTTCAGAAATTCCTACTCAATTGATCGAACTGGGATCGGGAGATGGACAAAAGACAATTGTGTTCATCCAACAATTACTTGAGGATGGAAACCAGGTTAAATACACCCCAATTGATATTTCAGAAGGTGCCATAAAAAATTTAACCTGCATCCTGAATGAAAAATTTAATAGCCCCTCATTAAATGTTACAGGGAAAGTGGCGGATTATTTTGAAGGGCTATCATCTATCTCTAAAAATGATAACACTAGAAAGATGGTTTTTTTTTTAGGTGTGACTCTAAATAATATGGATATCCCGGAAGCCAAAACGTTTCTAAAGAAATTGCACCAATCGCTACAAGACGATGATATTGTTTTGATTGGATTTGATCTTATGAAAAATCCAAAAATCCTAAACGAATCCTACAACGATGAGTTATTCGAAATATTCAATTTACATCTTCTCGACAGAATCAATGAATGCCTGGAAGCCGATTTTAACAAATCATTATTTGTCCAACGCGGACATTACAATCCACACTCGCGAGCTGTTGAAAGTTATTTATACAGCACCTGCAAACAAACAATTAACATCAAGGCATTGAATAAAAGTTTTGAGTTTCAGGAGTGGGAAACCCTGCAAACAGAACAGTCATTCAAATATTCCATGCAGGAAATAGAAAGCTTAGCTAACGAAGCGGGATTCAAAATCTCAGAAAACTTTTTTGATTCGAAAAACTTTTTTGTGGATTCGCTCTGGCAGGTCAGAAAATAAAAACCTGGGAGGGGGGCTCAGATCATCTTGGCTTTTAGCACATCCACTTGCAGACAGGTTCTTAAAGCTCCCATCCCTTTCTGACTGGAATAACAAATTTCATACTCGCCCGCTTTCGAGAAGGACATTTCAAAAGACTGGCCCGATTGGAAATCCCTAATGGACAATACCCTTTTTTGGGAGGGGAATTCTGAAACCGTTATATCATACAAGTCAGAACTGAATGAGTTGCTGATTTGAACATATGCATTCTGATAAACTTTGAGCTGCCCTTCATTTTTCAACGACGGATTTAATACGATAGAGCCAGGAACCGCCTCGGAAATAGTAGAAAAAATGAAGAGACTAAATACGAAGCAAACGGAGATAAAAGTTTTGGTGGAGCTCATCAAGGGGCAACCCAGAGTTATTGTTTATAACCCCTTGATTCTAACTAGGTTCACACTTGCCCCGATATAAGAATTTAGATGTTTTTAGCATAGTATTTTATGAGCAATTTACATAGGTTTTTGTCCTATAATTTTAAGGGCAGTTTTTTGGGATTGGGGCTAAAATTATTGAGCACAATCCTTCTCTTTTTAATTGTTTCTCTATTTGGTTTAGTACCAAATATCCATTCTCAGGAAAATGATGCAAAGGTAGACTGGGTTTCCCCAACCACCCAAATTCAATTTCTAAAAATTCCCGGCGGGTGTTTTTCAATGGGGTCCGATAAAGGATTCGATTTTGAAGCCCCGGTTCATAAAGTCTGTGTCGATTCATTTTATTTTGGAAAATATGAGGTCACCCAAAAGCAGTGGTCTGTTTTTCAAAAAGAAGACAATTCAAAATTTATCGGCGAGAACCACCCCGTACAAAGGGTTTCCTGGAATGATGCCAAAGAATACATCAACCTATTGAACGAGGCGGAAAACACTAAAAAATACAGGCTCCCCACTGAAGCGGAATGGGAATACGCCGCTCGAGGGGGAACCACCACACAATTTTACTGGGGCGACAAAATTGATGATGATTATGTCTGGTATTTTGGAACATCAGATTACAAAGCCCATCCGGTAGGATTAAAAAAACCAAACCCGTTTGGCCTCTACGATATTCTTGGAAACGTCTGGGAGTGGGCAGAGGATTGGTTTTCCAACGACTACTACCAGAAAAGTCCCGAACAAAATCCCAAGGGGCCCGCAACGGGAAGGTTCAAAGTAAAGCGGGGAGGCTCCCAGGCAAACCTGATAAGCCATATCAAATCCCATACCCGCTACCGCGCGCCCCTTAACAAGCGGCACTATATCAATGGCTTTAGAATCGCCTTTTCGGAGGAAAAACAAAATTAAAATAGTTTAAGAAAAGGCGTGTTGAATCCCCTGCCTCACAATGTCAAAATAACTTTACCTATCCAAAAAATCTTTGTCTTCAACCTTAACCCCAAGGTCGCAATGAAATATTCTCAAACAGTTGTAACCGGTTTCCTCTTTTTCTTTATTTCTACTTTTGGATTTTTCAACCTCGATGCACAAGCAGCAGAATCTTCAGAAACATTTTTTGGCAAAATCAACAAGGTAAAACTTTATTCAGACCGGGCTGAAATTTACCGGGAAATAAATCTATCTACCCCAAATAACAATATACGAATTGGTCCCTTTCCAGAAAAACTGGTCCCTAATTCGTTGCGCATACTTTCAAACGAAAATTCTTCGGTAGTCGTCACAAACATCCAATTAGAAAGAGTTTTCGAAAGTAAATTTATCAGCCAGCCCATACAGAAACAAAACAACCTGGTAAAAAATATTCAATACCAAATAAATGAATTGAAAGACAGCTTGAGTGTTTATGAAGACCAAATCAAATTCATCGAAAGCATTCAAGGTACCGTGACAAGGGAAGGCACCCCCCCTGGACTTGAATACTGGAACTCTGTTTTAAATTTCAAATCAACCAAAGGCAAAACCACCCGTGAACAGCGCAGAAAATTAATTTTACAGATCGAAGGGGAACAAGACCGGTTGGAAAATGAAACCAAAAAGCTTAACAAAATGATGGCCGACTCGAAAAAGGGTCATTATGTGGCAAATCTGGATATCCAGGCTTCCGGCACCAACCAACAAAGACTCGGATTTTCCTATCAGATTCGAAACGCCGGATGGAGACCCACCTATCATTTGCAGGCAAACACGAATACTAAAAAGATTACTCTCTCCTATTTTGGTGAGATCGACCAGAACACCGGGGAGGACTGGGAAAATGTATCTCTGGAACTTTCCACCGGCCAACCTTCACGCGGAACGCAGCCTCCCAAACTCTACCCCTGGGTGGTGGATTTCCCCAAACCCATGATGTTGAAAAGCAGGAGTGGTGCTGCTGCAATGGATTCTATGGTAATGGAAGAATCGAACAATTTTTCTGCTGCAATGCCAAAGACACAGGTGGTTCAATCGGGAACCTCTTACACGTTTCAAATACCTAAATCACAAACCATACCTGCGGGAACAAGAAAGTTCCGTGCATTGATTGTCAAAGAAATTTTAGAAAGTGAAATAGCTTATACGGTCACCCCAAAAATTTCTCAAAGGGTCTTTTTGAACGCCAAGCTTAAAAACACCAGCAATTTCCATTTACTGCCCAGACAAAGTGATATCTATCTGGACGGAAGCTTTACTGGAAGGCATTGGATGAAAAACACCGCACCCGGAAAGGAATTGGAACTGGGCCTCGGCACGGATGACTCCATCCATGTAGAGAGGAAATTAATCAAAAAAGACGATGGCGGAGAAGGCTTTTTCGGGCAGGATGAAAGAGCCCGTTATATTTTTGAAATCAAACTAAATAATTTCAAGAAACAACCTATTAAACTCACGTTAAAAGATCAACTGCCCCTGCCCTACCACGAGGATATTGAAGTGAAAATAAATCGCATCGATCCAAAAGCTGATAAGAAAGACAAGCAGAACATCCTCACATGGGTTCTGGAATTGGATCCGGGTGAAAAGAAAACCGTGCATCTGGATTTCCAGGTGGAATATCCCGAAGGAAAAAACGTTTCGGGACTTTAGATAAGTGGGACCCAACCCATTTAACCTTTTGAAAATATAGAAATGGTCCCCGTAAATGACCGGATCTGGTGAATTCACGAAAATTACAATTTAAAGAACTTGCCTCTACAACAAAATTACGTTTAAATAAAAGGTAAAAGTAAAAACCTATATTTTGTCATTTTTGATCTGAAAGGAAAAACGTGGATACTCTTAAAAATTTTTTAAGCGGCACTATTCACACCGTTTCAGAAAGTTCCCTTGTTCAGGACGCCGTGGACAAATTTAATTCCGATCAGGCCACTGCTTGTTTGGTTGAAAAGGAGGGTGAGTTCATTGGCATTATCACCCGGGAAGATATCATCCAGAAAATCATAGGCAAAAGAGATCCCAAAACAACACCCACGGTGGACGTGATGTCTTCACCTATTTATACCGTGGATATCAGCATGTCAAAAGCGGAAGCCTGCCTCAAGATATCAGACCAGAGGCGACAACATCTGGTAGTTGAAGAAAATGGCAGTATCAAGGGTATTGTGTCGGTGAGAGACTTGGTTCCAAAAGAATTGTGGAGCACTTCTACCACAGGAGCTGAACTGTTCTCCAAAGTCGGGGAATATGGGGAACAGCTTCTAAAGGATGAAAATTAGTAAGAGCAACTGTTGACAGTGATCCTGAAAAATAATTATTAGGGAATAGAAACTAAAGTGAAACTTGATCCTCAAATTCTCGCGAAAATCATAGAGCAGGTGAAAATATCCGTTTCAAGGAAACTCACAAGTGTCTGTCAGGAAGAAATCCATTTCGAAAAAGTCGTTAAGGAATTTAATAATGACCTGGTGGGAATCGTATCTTTTATTGGTGATGTAAGATTTATCCTTCTTATCATGCTGACAGATGCTCAAATCAGAAAGATATCCACAAAATTTGTGGGTGTTGAGATGGACACTAGTAGTGATGATATCGGCGACCTTATCAGTGAAATTGCCAACATTGTTTTTGGCGATATCGATATGGATTTAAAAACTATCGATCTTCGAACCGAACGTTCCCTGCCGACCATCCTCAAAGGTAAGGACATTGAACCTGTTTTACGAAAAAAAGCGCCTTCCGTCATAATGTCTTTCGGAAAAGATAATATTCTGGTAGAGATGATTGGCACCACCGATGATTCCCTGCACAAAAAACCGGGATCATAAAAGGACTAAAAATACGCATTGTATTTTAGGCTGGCCTGCCATTTTCAGGCAATTCAAAATAGAAGGTTGCACCTTTTCCCGGTTCACTTTCAACACCGATACTTCCCCCATGTTCTTCGACAATTCGCTGGGCGATTGCCAACCCGAGCCCTGAACTACTTTCCCCCCCTGTGGGTTTAGCACTTAATTTTTGAAAATGCTGAAATAACTTGTCTCTCTCCTCGTGGGAAATCCCTGGTCCCTGATCACGCACTTCCACTCTTACTCCACTTTCGTTACGACTCAGCTCAACAAATACTTCCGTTTCCGGAGGCGAGTACTTCACGGCGTTGCTGAGAAGGTTGTCCACCACCTGCCCCATCCGGTTCACATCGAACGAAAACTCGGCAACCTCCTCAAATTGGGCATGCAGGTTAATATTCTTTTTATCTGCCAGGATCTGCTGCAGGTGAATTTTTTCCGCAACCAGCTTTTGCATTGAAGCCATCTCGGGTTTCAGCTTTAACTGTCCGCTTTCGATTTCAGAAATATCCAAAAGATTACTAATTAATTCGAGCATATTCCCACTGACGGTTTTTATGGTGGCCAGGAACTCTTCTCTGGTTTCTTCTTCAACCTGTTTGCCCTTTTCGAGGAGATACACCGAAAATCCGCGAATAGAGGCAAGGGGATTTCTCAAGTCATGCGAAGCCATCCCTAAAAATTTATTTTTCAAGTCGTTCAATTCAACCAGTTTTTGATTGGCACGGGTCACCTCTTCTGTTCTTATCTGAACTTCTTTTTCGACAACCCGGGTTCGCGATGCCATCAATTCCACAATAATGGAAAAAAATATGGCCACTGCAAAAATTCCTGTTCCGACAAAGAAAGCATTGTTGGTATTCGGGCCGCCGCGAAATTTATCCGTCGCGTGCCAAACCAGAAACCAGGGTTTATTTGCAATGTTGATTACGTTTGTAATCTCCAAATCGGGATTTTCAAGGGGGGTTCCATATAAAAGATTGTTGGGCTTCAGTTCAACACCTTCAAAGATGGAAAGACTCATACCTTCGGACATATAAGGCGTAACCATTTGATCGACCATGTCACCAATCCGGTAAATTCCAAGAACGAATCCTTTTAAATGTTCCCTCCTTTGCTCCGGGCGGGAATACTTCTTTCCACCATTATAGAAAGGTGCAAGCATCAATAAATCTGATTTCGGTCTGGCAATGGGTACTTCGCCATAGTTCGAAATTGCAATCGGATTTCCGGTATCGCGGACTTTGTTTGTAATTTTTAAAAGCCTTTTATCCGCCTGCAAATCAAATCCAAGAGCATGTTCGTTCGTAGATAAGGGCTCCGCATAGTGAATGGGCAGATATTCCTGCTTTTCCTGGTTCGCACCAAAAATTTTGAATCCGGGATAACCCATTGAACGAGTCACAGATTGAAAACTCTCCTTTTCGGAATGGTCTACTAAGGGAACCCATTCAAAAGCCTTAACAAAGGGATGATTTTCCAGAAGCGGTTCGACATAGACTCCGAATTCTTCGCGACTCACATGCTCGGAAGAATTATAAAGAGATACAATTCCGAACAACTCCCTTTTAACAACCTCAAGTTCTCCCGTTAGAATAAGAGTGTTTTCCAGAACCTCCTGTTCCAAATCTTTAAACCAGACCTTTTGCTGCCTGTCCCATAGCAGGGCAAATCCAATGACGGAAAGAATCAATCCGGATATAAAAATTATTTTTGTTTGTTTGGCCAGGGTTTTCAAAAATCCATCGTTTCTTAAGTTAAGAAGGAGTTTTATTATAAAAGTAATTAGGAATTTTAACTCCTGTTTTTTTTCAATGTTTGAGCTACAATCATTATCTGTTTAAAACCTCTTATTTTAGTGAAGCAATGGCAAGTGAATTAATATTTTTAGTAGACGATGACGCCCCCCTCAGGCTGCTGACCAAAACCCTGCTCGAAGATCGTGGTTATTCGGTTCGCGATTTTGACGATGGGCAATCTTTTTTACAAGGCCTGGACGAAAAACCCTCCTTGGTGTTGCTCGATGTCATGATGCCCGGATTGAATGGGATCGATACTTTAAAGCAGGTCAAAACCCTTCATCCTGAAATCCCGGTGATCATGCTCACCAGTGTCGATAAAGTTGAAACAGCGGTTGAAGTTATCAAATTGGGTGCCTATGACTATCTTCTAAAACCCATTGATGAACCCCGGTTATTCACCTGCATTGAAAATGCATTGGAGCAAAAACAGTTGACCGAAAAAGTTCGTAACCTTCAAATTGAGGTCGACCGTTTACAAGGAAAAGATGGAATCGTAGGAAAAAGCAAAACACTTACTGAGATATTAAATAATGTCCAAAAAGTAGCGGCAAGCAATGCAGGGGTATTGATTCTTGGCGAAACGGGAACGGGAAAAGAAGGCATTGCACGTGCTATTCATCGTGCAAGTCAAGCTTCTAAAGGACCCTTTGTCGACATCAACTGCGGTGCGATCCCTGAAACTCTTCAGGAAAGCGAATTGTTCGGATACAAAAAAGGGGCTTTCACCGGAGCCACCGAATCGCGTCCCGGAAAGCTGGAGCTTGCAGATGGAGGAACCCTTTTCCTGGATGAAGTCGCTGAAATGAGTTTGGCAACACAAGCGAAATTATTGCGCTTTTTGCAGGAAAGAAATTTTGAAAGAGTCGGAGATACGCGAAAAATTGAAGTACACACCCGTGTCATTGCTGCAACCAATAAAGACATTAAAACTTTAATTTCAAAAAATGAATTCCGGGAAGACCTATACTATCGACTGGCGGTCTTTCCAATTGAAATGCCACCTTTGCGGGAACGGAAAGAAGACATTCCCCTTCTGTGCAACCACTTTCTTTCAAAATACAAAGACGAACTCAAAAAAGATGTGACCTCTATCAGCGATGATGCTATGCAATGCCTTCAGGATTTTTCCTGGCCCGGAAACATCCGGCAATTGGAAAACACGATTTACCGTGCCATGATTACCACCTCCTACGACTCTATTGATATCGACTGCCTGCCCGAAGAAATTCTGGAAGGATCTATCGATTTTGAAAAAACCTCCCCCCCTCAAGAAGAACCCAATGATTCCCCCATCGATTCTGTTACCCCCTTCCACGTGGTGGTAAAGCAAACACTGGCAGACGCCCTGAAAAAAACCGATGGAAATATTCCAAAGGCCGCAAAAGTGCTCGGTATCAGTCGGAGCACTTTCTACCGGATGCTTAAAAAATACGATCTGAACTGATCCCATTTCGACACTGTTTTCAGTCCCATTTTGGGATTTTGCTGTCCCGATCTGGGACGAATTGCCCTTCCTGCTCCCCAACCATTTCCAACCATAAATTTATAAATACCTAATAAAAAAAGGGTTATTGATTTTTTTCAAGCGATATTCCTCCCTGGCACAGGCATTGCTATTTAAAAGGTTAAGGATACGGAAGGAAGGCACGTCTGTTTAACCTCAAGAAAACGAAAGCAGCGGCCAAACGAATCGCCTTCCCCGTAGGCCGCGATCGAGACCGGGACAGGCCTCCTTCCCGGTCTCGTACAAACCTTAAAAGAAAAGGGGAAGATCATGAAAAACTTAAAATTGGCAGTTCTAACAAGTGTAATCACCCTGGCACTCACAACCGGCGCTTTTGCTAAAAAAGAAAAGTATGAGGAGGTGGAAGTAAAAAACGGTGGAAGTATTACCGGTAGCGTTTTATTCAAAGGAGACGTTCCACCTCCTATCATGGAAGATTTGACGAAAGGAAAAAACGCTGAGTTTTGTGCAACGCATCCGGACACCAAAGAGGGTGGAATCCGGCCTCGACAAAAGGTTTTGGTCAAGGATGGAAAACTGAAAAATGCAGTCGTCCTGATCGAAAACATCAACAAGGGAAAAGCATGGGGCAAAGAAACCATTAATTTTGATTTCACCCAATGCGATATTTTCCCTAAAGTCAGTATCGTTCGCAAAACGCCAAAAGGAATGAAAACGGATCTGGTTAAAGTTACAAACCAGGATGAAAATATTCTGCACAATCCTCACGGTTATTCTGTGAAAGGTGCAAACAGGAAAACCCTTTTCAATAAACCGTTGCCTTCTAAAGGTTCTGTTGCCGATGTAACAAAATCTATGAAACGCTTCAAACAGAAAAAGGACTCACACTTTTTCCTGCAATGCGACCAGCATAACTTTATGGAAGCCGATGCCAGGATCGTTTGGAATCCTTATTACAGCATAAGCAATGATGATGGTACTTTCACAATCCAGAATATTCCTGCGGGAAAATACAAAGTTACGGCATGGCATCCTTATGTCGGACAGACCACTCAGGAAATCACAGTGGGGGATGGTGGAAAGGCCGATGCTAACTTCGAACTGGCAATGAAATAACTTAACGAACTTAAAAGAGGAGAAATAAAATGAAACGTTCTGGAATTATACTGACAGCAGCAATCCTATCGCTCGCATTCACAGCCAACACCTGGGCCGCTTGTCCGCAGCCCAGGAAAACCAAGTCGGCTCCAGCGGGTATTGCCAAAAAGGATATGACTGGAAAAGCCAATGCGGCGAATGGCAAAAAACTGTATCACAAAAAAGCAAAGCCCCTGGCCTGTAAGAATTGCCACGGGGATAAAGGCGATGGAATGGGAAAACTTGGTAAAGCATTGAAACCCAATCCTCGCAATTTCACATGTGCTGAAACCATGAAAGATGTTTCAGCAGGTCAAATGTTCTGGATCATTAAAAATGGATCGCCTGGAACAGGAATGGCAGCACATGGAAAAACCTTAAAGGATAAGGAAATCTGGGATTTGGTTAAATACATCCGTGAATCCTGGGTTCACTAATCCACTAGTGTAGAATGCTGTTAACCCTTAACACTTATATTAAAATGGCGGGGACTGATTGAGTCAGTCTCCGCTTTTTTATTTTTTCTTGTTTATTTTTTCCAGCTCATATTTTTTTATCAATCCTTCAAGTTTTTCATTAAAGGCTTTCGATTGCGTGATCTCTTTTCCCCATTGGCTACCCACAACCCCAGCTTCCCGGCTTATTTGAGGCATCTTTTGCTTCCACTCTTCCCAAAAAGGGGTTTCAAACATTTCAATCAGTTTTTTCACGGTTTCATGCGACATGTGTTTGTCGTAAACAGGAATGACACGAGAGATCAATTCGTCCATTTCCTTTTTTCCGATCAATTGGTTAAACTCCGTCCAAAACTCATCAGGAACTTTTGGAAAGGACCCTGAAACCATCATCGAAACGGAATTCATCAAAGTATCCTCCATATAATTCAACTGCCTCAATATTCCGGACACTTCGAGTAATTTTTTAATATCTTTTTCTTTTTCGTTTTCCGCAAATGTCGTATTTGCAGACATCAACAACAAAATCAATCCAAGCCAAATGATTTTTTTTCCTTTAACAAATAATTGCATAGAACCCTCAAAAACATTTTTAAACCAAAGCCTAACATGACCGCAGGCACGGGTACACCAAATAATATTAAAACTGTCTCTTGACGAAACGCCAAACTGGAATTAGCCTGTTACTCTTTATTATTTGGGCGAATGGGTATTATGAGTTGGAGCAAGGAAAAAGCTGAAGCTTCGAAGAAAAACCTTGAACAGGCCGACCTGAAAAATGCCGAACTTCAGGAAGCTGACTTGAGCGAAGGGGTTTTAATTGAAGCTTGCCTTGAGAATGCCGATCTATCCGAAGTGGATTTTTGTGGAGCCGACTTAAGTAATGCCAGCTTTTTAAATGCCAAACTTCACAGGGCGATATTGTACCGCTGCCGGGCCAAGGAATCCGACTTCTCTCATACCCTTCTAACACAGGCAAACCTGGTGGAGTCTAATTTCAGCTCGGCAAAATTCAACGGCTCAAACCTTAAGGAAGCAAATATTGAAGGGGCAAACCTGACGGATACAAGTTTTATAAAAGCAGATTTAAGCGAAGTAAACTTAACCGGTGTCTTTTTTGCAAATTCAAATTTGTCCCAGGCTGATTTTACCAATTCCGATCTCATTGCTGCCGATTTTGCCGGATGCGATTTTACAAATGCGAACCTCGACAACGCCTACCTGAACCATGCAGACCTTTCCGGTGCAAACCTTAAGTTGGCACAAAACCTGACCCGCGATCAGGTAGAAACGGCATTTATAAACAAAGAAACCCAGCTCCCTGACTCCATACCCATTGTCTGGATCTCCAAGACAGAATACGAATTTGAATAAAACCTTTTTCTAGCAACACAGAGCAAAAAATTGCTTCCTTTTGAAACTCCTTAATCTGGAAAATGATAAAAAATCAAGATTGTTCTTTTAATGAATTTAAAGCTTTCCTGAGATTTTTTTCCGCCTGGTCATAGTCAGGTTTGAGTTTGATAGCTTTTTTGAAATGAGAGATTGCTTCCTCTATTTTTTTTTGCCTGTATAGGGAATTCCCTAGATTGTTGTGAGCTTGGGCAAGACCTGGTTTAAGTTGAATAGCCATCCTGTAATGCAAATCAGCCTCCTCAAATTTACCTAAAGCAAACAAAGCACTCCCTAAATGGTCATATGCATTAGCAAAATCAGGTTTGAGTTTGATTGCCTTTATAAAATAAGGAATGGCCTCCCCCACCTTTCCCTTTGAAAACAGAATCAGGCCAAGGTCGTCATATGCAGATACAAAGTCAGGGTTGAACTTAATAACCTTTTTGAAAGAAAGAATTGCTTCTTCCGTCAATCCTTTGTCCAGCAAAGCAATTCCAAGGTTTCTATGCAATAAATAAAAATCAGTGCTTAGCTCAATAGCCTTTTTGAAATGAGAGATTGCCTCCTCTATCCCTCCTTGGTCTAACAAGGCATTTCCAAGGTTATTGTAGGCGCCAGAATAATTAGGATTGAGGTTAATTGCTTTTTTGTATTGGGTAATAGCCTCCTCGTTCAACCCCTTGTCCCGCAGAGCATTCCCAAGGAGGTTATGTACCTTGGAAAAATCCGGGTGTTTAGTATCTAACACTTTAATAGTATGCCCGAAAATGGTGATACTGCTTTTCCAATGGCCCACCTGGTTCCAAGTCACAACCATTAAAATTGGAATATACAAACCCGTGAGGATTATCAAAATCTTTCTCTTTTGGCGCAACTTTGCCAAAAGCTCGGGAATTCCCCAGGCAACCATGATGAATATTCCAATAAGAGGAACATATGCATAGCGGTCAGCCATTGCCTGGACCCCCACTTGTACAATGCCAATAACTGGAACCAGGGTTCCCAGATACCAAAACCACCCTATTGCAAAATAAGGTTTCTGCTCAACCTTTTTTATTACTGCAATAGTTATGCACACCAAAATCACCGCGCACGCTAAGCCTTTCCATAGGGATAAGGCAGGATAAGAGTGGGGATAAAGGATGGCCAATTTTTGAGGCCATACCATCATTTCCAGGTATTTAATATAAGAAACCAGGGCATTAACAAACCGTTCCTGTAAAGGAAGTAACTCTGAAGAATTAACCGCTCCCCCACTTTTTTGGATGATATATGTCGCAATACTACCCCCTATTGAAATAAAAAAGAGAGGGAGTTTCTCGAAAATCAAACTATAAAAACTGACCGGGTTTTCTGCCAGTGCAGGGCTATCATTTTTGTTTTCATTTTTTAATCGTCCCAGAGGCCAATAATCCAGCAAAAGCAACACGAAGGGTAAAGTGACCAGCATGGGTTTTGACATTAGGCCCAAAATAAAGCACAAGACAACCAGCAAATATCTCTTAACCTCTGGTTTGCAAACATAATAGGAGTAAGCCCCTAAAGTCAGCAGGCAGAAAAATGTGCTCAGAACATTTTTTCGCTCAGCCACCCATGCAATGGATTCAACATTTAGAGGGTGGAGGGCGAAAAGCGCAGCCACAAAACCACTTTGCCATATGCCACCAGTTATACGGAAAAGAACTAAAAACAGAATCAGGACATTTGCAATGTGAAGCAATAGGTTGGTCAGGTGATGGCCTCCGGGATTCAAACCAAAGATCTGATAATCGAGGAAATGGGAAATCCAGGTAAGAGGAATCCAGTTTTGGTCACTGGTATTGGTAAAAGCCCAAATTATACTTTCGCGAGTCAACCCTTTTTTTAAGTTTGAGTTCTCTGTAATAAAGATAGGATCATCAAAATTTATAAATTCATGGCCTTGTATTTGAGAGTAAACTCCAAAAGTGGAGACAGCTAGAAATACACAGGTTAAAAATTTTATATTTCTTTTTTCTAAATCAATGGACATCGCTACACTAAGGTGCCAAAGTTACTTTTAACTATAAATTCATGGATGCTTGACAGGGTTCTCCTCGAATTTTCGCGAGCAGTCCCAAGCAGGATCGAAATACTTTTTCTGTAAAGAGAGGGCTTGTTTCCTGAATGTGGAACGGAGATTTTCACAAATTATTTAACAATCATTTATCCAGTTTCTTTAATTTCCTTCCAGACTTTATGCGCTCTTTCCAATTGCGAGCCATCGTCGATTTCGGCCCATAGAAGGTTATCCATTTTCAAATACCCTAATGTATTGTTTTGTGCGAGGGAGGAAAAACAATCCATATCGTAACTAATCAACAAATCTGAATCGAAGTTTTTTTCGGCCTCCTGAAGCATTTTTAAATAAAAGGCATAACTTAATTTGGAGACCCCAATAAACTCTCCTACAATTGAATCTAAAGTTTTTCTGTTTTTTGAAATCTGCCGAACATTCTTTCCCTCGGCTTGCACATAAACTTCGTCTCCGGCTTGGGTCCTTCCCGAAACTAACAATAAATCACTATTCGGGGACTCCAACAATTCTCTGATAGCCTTTGCTTCAAAAATAAGATCGGATTCCAATAAAATGAAATCTGTACTAAGCAGGTCCCTAGCACACCATAAAGAATACATGGTGCCCGTTTCTGAGTATTTTTCGTTTCGAACCGTATTTATCTGCGGATATCGGAGGGAAAGGTTCTCATAATACTCATCCATAAAACCCGTAACGATCGCAATATCACTGATACCGCATTCCAAAAGAGCTTCAATAGAATGCTCAATAATAGGTTTTTTATCATCCAGTGAAATAAAACCTTTTGGAATCCCGTTATTCAATTCTTTTAGACGCACCCCCATCCCGGCGGCAAGAATAACGGCCTGGTTAATTTTGTTGTTCATAAATGGGAGCTTCTATTTGGGGCCTTCTTGAAGGTATTTGATCGCTTTATCCAGTTGCATATGGCTTCCGAATAAAATGAGCATATCACCTGACATGGTTGAAAAATCGGGGCCGGGATTGGGATAAGGTTTATTTTGTCTAACTACAGCAATAATGATGGACCCGGAACTAATATTTATTTCGCCTAAGGTTTTACCACAAGCCCATGAATCTTCCAAAATAAGATAAGACTCGGTCAAGGTCGCTGTTAAATATGTTGAAAACTTTTTCAAACTTTCCGTATTCAGGGACAATCCCCGAAACATGCTGTAGCCTTCCATGCGGATTAATTCTACCTGTTGCTCAATGACGTTGTTTGGAATTCGATAGTCTTTGAGCACCCTGCAAAAAATTTCGATAGAAGTCTCAAACTCTTCAGGAATGACTTCATCTGCACCAGCGGCTTTCAGTTCCTCTACATGGGATGTTAATCGTGTCCGAACCATAATTTTTATATTAGAATTCAATTTCCGTGTGAGCCGGACAGCGCCTTCAGTGCTCACTTGGTCGCTAATGGCGTAAACAATCATCCGTGCCCGCTTAACCCCTGCCCTAATGAGAGTCTTTTCCTGTGTGCAATCTCCATAATGTGTGTTCAACCCTTCAGTTAAAGCTCGTTTAACCTTTTCCCCGCTTAATTCTAGGACAATAAAAGGAATTTGGGCTTCCTGTAAAACTTTTGCCAATGTCCTGCCTCCCAGTCCATAGCCAGCAATGATGACATGTTCAGATAGAGACTCGTCTTCTTGATCCTCAATTTCTTCTGCCTGGTACTGGGCAAACATCCATATAGAAAATCGGGTGGATATTTGAATCAGAAAAGGAGCCACAAGCATGGATAGGATCGAAACTATCAATAAAGACTGGTATTGATAATTGTCGAATAAACCTTTCTCTAAACCAATAGCGGCCAAGATAAGAGAAAACTCTCCTATCTGCGCCAGTCTCAACCCAACGACCAAAGATATTCTAAGAGGGTTTTGCATTGTGAGGCAGGCGAGAAATGCCAAAATCATCTTCAACAAAACAACAGCCGCGGCAAGGCCCGTGAAAAACAAAACGGAATCAAAAAATATTTCAATCTGCAAAAGCATTCCAACAGAGATAAAAAAGATACTGCTGAAATAATCTCGAAGGGGAAGAATGTCGATGATGATCTGGTGATTGTATTCAGAATCAGAAATAATCATTCCGGCAATCAAAGCACCCATTGCCAGAGACAGTCCCATTTTGTGCGAAATCCAACCGGTTATTAATATTATAAATATTACCGAAAGGGTAAGGTGTTCTTTGTTCCCAAAATGAGCAATCCACGCCAAGGTCCTGGGGACAATTAACTTTGACAGGAAAAATATAGCAACCACTGCGGCAAGGGACTCGAACATTGCCAAAGTGAGATCGAGGGCGGAAATATCTCCTGCCTGAGCCAGCAAGGGCATGAGAAGCATTATGGGAACCACACATAAGTCCTGAAACAATAACGTGCCGATACAAAGCCGGCCATGGAGGGTGCCTATTTCTGCAAGGTCGGTGACCATCTTTAAAACAATGGCAGTGCTACTTAAAGCAACTATCAATCCAAATCCAATACTCTGGTGCTCGGGAAAGCCGTAAAAATGAAAAATCCATCCCACGCAACTGGCCGTCAAAACCAATTGAAGTCCACCCACTCCCAATATTGAAACCAGGTCCTTTAACAACCGGGTAAGAGAAAACTCCAAGCCAATTACAAATAGAAGGAGAATCACACCAATCTCGGCAAGGTGCCTTACGGATTCGATATCTTCAATCAGTTGCCCCCCATAAGGACCAATCAGGACACCTGCAATCAGGTAGCCCATCACGGATGGTAATTTGATTTTGTGAAATAAAAGATTTATCGGAAGGGAAACGAGGAGTAGAACAGCGAGGTCTTCAATCAAATGGACCATAATGGACCCTATATTGTGAAAAATTCGTACTTCTTGAAAGTATTATACAGAGGGAATCCAAAAGTAGAACCAAGATATAGAAAAGCCCATATATTTTGGATATGGGCTTTTCTTGAAACGGTGGGTCAAACAGACGTGAAATGACCAGTTTCACGTAAAAATTTCGAATTTAATCCGTGGCAAAACGTAAGGCCAGGGCAAAATCTTCTAAACCGTCTTTTTGAGCTACTGCCGCTATCTCCTTACAGCTATCCCCCCGGTCAATTGACTGAGCAGTCATTGACGAGTCGTCTAACTGCTCCCTGACTTTACTTATTAGCTCTTCAATAATGTACTTAAACGATCTTTCATCCAACGCACACTCGATGTTTCCCCAAAAATCAGCAACCGGATCTTTCGTCATCCCATTTCTCCTCATCGCAAAAGCCTTCGCCTTGCAGATTATGGCTCCCCCAAAAGGGCCTTTGAATTCCCCGGATTTTTCCCAAAATAATGGGAAAAAACACGGCTCCGGACCCTGGAATCAGGGCCACAAACTTTTTCCTGTAATGAATGGAATAACTATATAAAAATCAAATACTTCTGTCAACACCTTTTAGAAAAATCCTGATTCATCGGAAGGCAGGGATAGCGTAACCTATTATAAATAAGAGGGTTATAGGACAAAAGAAAAGCCCGTTTTTTTTAAGGAAAATGCCTAACGTTAAGCTTTAATTTTCAATCAATTAAGAGAAAACTCGAAATTCATGGAAGTTTCGAGGGAGGAGGTTCGCAGGTCATTCATAATAACTGGCCCCACACCCTTCCATTTCACAGATTTCAACCCGTTTCACTCGTACGGATTCAGTATTTACCTGGGATTTCAGTTCCAAAAATAACCAGCGGGCAATATTCTCTGCGGAGGGATTTTCCTTATCAAAAGGGGGGATTTCATTAATATTGTGGTAATCCAATTGGCTCAAAATTTTCTCAACCATCTCCTTGAGCTTCACAAAATCGATTCCCACACCGATGGGGTCGAGGTCATCTGCTTCAACGGTAACCTGTGCTGTCCAATTATGTCCGTGCAGGTTTTCATATTTACCATCATATAACCTTAACTGATGGGCAGCGGCAAATCCGGTTTTAATTGTTACATCGTACATAGCAACCTCAAATCAAAATAGTGTTAGTCAAGCACCACTTCCATACATTCCCGGGCAGTGCTCATCATTTTGGTTATTTCATTTTTATTTATAACCAGGGGTGGGATGAAGTAGATCACATCCCCCAGGGGTCTTAAAAAAACTCCGCGCTTTAAGGCTTCCAAATAAATTTTATAACCCATGCGATCTTCCACAGGATACGGCTGTTTCCCATCTTTATTTTTTACCAGTTCCAAGGCACCGATCATACCCTTTTGCCGAAATTCCCCGCACTGATTAGAATCTTCAGCAATTTGTTTTCCCAATTGTTCCATCAATTTTATTTTTGGCTTCAACGATTCCATGAATCCCTTTTCACTTAATATGGATAAAGACTCGTTGGCGACAGCACAGGCCAGGGGATTGGCCGTGTAACTGTGGCTATGGATAAACAACTTCCAACTTTTAAAATCATCATAAAACGCCGAATAAATTTCATCGGTCGTCAAGGTAGCGGCTAATGGCAAATAGCCCGATGTTATTCCCTTGGACAGGCAAAGGAATGTCGGTTTAATTTTATGGTCACCACTTACAAAAAGGGAACCGATCCGTCCAAAGGCTACGGCAATTTCATCAAAAATGAGATGCACTGAGTGCGAATCACAGGCAGACTGCAGCTTTTTTAAATAGACGGGAGGATAAATTTTCATCCCCGCAGCCCCCTGGACCAAGGGTTCGACAATCACACCTGCAATATTGTTTTCCTCAATAGCCTTTTCCATAGGCTCAAAACATTCTGCATTGCAGCTATCGCGGTTCAAACCGTAAGGACAGCGAAAGCAGTCCGGTCCTTCAACCTCCAGATTTTTGACTAAAACTTTTTCAAATTTGTTTCTGAAAATATCCAATCCACACACAGATAAAGCCCCCAGTGTTTCTCCGTGATATCCTCCCTTTAAATAAATAAAACGCGTTTTATTTTCCTTTCCAGACTGCTGCCAGTATTGCAAACTCATTTTCAAAGCGACTTCAATCGAAGTCGAACCGTTGTCGGAAAAGAAAACCTTGCTTAGGTTTTGAGGGGAAAGATTCACAAGAGAAGAGGCCAGGTCAATCGCCGGCTGATGGGTTATGCCCGCAAACATCACATGGGCCATTTTCTCCAACTGATTTTTCAATGCAGAATTAAGACGGGGATGATTATGCCCCAGCAAATTCACCCACCAGGAAGAGATCGCATCTATATACCCGTTACCCTGGCGATCATATAAGTAAACACCCTCAGCGCGATCCACCATTAAAGGTTGGGTCGTTTCGTAATCTTTGTGTTGAGTACAGGGATGCCAAATGCTTTTAAAGTCCCGATCCCAATCCGACTCTTTATCTTTTTCCACCATACTTTATTTTCGATTAAAGATTATAACGAGTGGGAGAAAACTCCGAGATCTCCTTTTCCCGATCACCCTTCATTACCGAAACCATATAATCCGCCTGGTTTGGTGTCTGTAAAATTCCGTTGCGGTAATGGCCCGAAGAATAAAACAGGTTTTCATACTTCCCACTCCTCCCCATAATTGGCATCAGATCATCTGCCGCAGGACGCAAACCCGTCCACGATTCAATTATGGTTGCATCTTTAAGACCGGGAAGGATTTCCGCCGCCCGTTCAATAAGAGAATCAATCACCCTGTCCTCTATGGAAGAATCAAATCCTTTTTCCTCCATCGTGGAACCAATTACAAAACCGTTGCCTTCTTTCCAGGGGGCGATATAAGTCATCATACCGTGAATGGTGTAGTCCAGAAAGTGATCGTCCAATCTCAGACGACACATTTGTCCTTTTATCGGTTTGATTGGAAGCTCCACCTGCAACTCAGTAGCCAGTTTTGCAGACCAGCTTCCAGAAGCAAGAACAAACTGATTCCCTTTAACTTCACCGCCCTCTGTAACCGCTGTAGAAATTTTGGAACTGGTTCGTTCAAACCCGGTCACATTGGATTCTAAAACCTGCACGCCAAGTTTTCGGGAAGCTGCCATCAACGCATCATGCAATTGCCGATTGTTCACCTGCCCTTCCCCCACCCACATGACTTCTCCACAATCCTTCGAAAGAGAGGGAGCCTTCTTTTGCATTTTTTTTTCATCCCATATTTCATGGGGAATGGATTCGTTTTTAAAAAACTCTTTGCGCTCCTTCCAGGTATCCGTAAAAGATGAGGAGGGCATCAATGAACCGGCCTGCGAAAAATATACAGGGACCCCACTGACCGAGGTTAATTCTTTTATAAATTCGGGATATTTGTTTAACGACTCCCGGCAAAACTCAAAAAAGGGATCGGCAACCTTGCATTCACAAAATGGGGCAAGCATTCCCGCTGCAGCCCGGGAAGCCTGAATGGAATTGACAGGATCTCCCAGAATAGCTACCCGCATTTCAGGGTTTTCCTGCTTCAGACGAAAAGCAATACTATGCCCGATCACCCCCGAACCAATCACTACGCTGTCAAATTCTAAATCTTTCATTTCAATATCCATGGCATATTTAATTCATGGCCCTTGCCACTTGAAACCGGATTATGATATTTTAGATGCCAACTTAAACAAAGCCAAATCCATTAAATTAGGAAACGGGTATTTTGCCCTAAAAATAACGATATGAGTGAAGAAAATAATGAAGAAACCGCAATTGCGGAAGCGCGGGAAAATGCCGGAAAAAGAGTAGACCCCATCCTTGCACATTTGGATGTGGAAAATACGGATGTTGACAAAAACGTCATTCGTAAAAGATTCATCGATATATGGGAATATGAAAACGGCGATAGCCTTTCCGAAGAAGAGCAATATTTAACCTTGGTTGCGGCCTTCATTTATAACGCCCACAATGTTATGGATGATGCCAATGTGCGCATTGATAAAGCCCGGGCCGCTATCACTGAAGCGTTGCGCAAATGGACCCTCCCCAACCGGGAAAAACTGATAGAAAAAGAAAAAGCCTCTGATAATCCCTTCAAAACTTTTGTAGACAATCACCAACCCGAAGTGGATGACAGCCATACCTGGAGACATTTTTTACTGGAACACAAAAAGGCGGATGAAAAACAATGGGTGTACAAAATGAAAAAATGCTGGTTCGCAGAATTTTTCATTCGTTTTGGACGCGTGGACTACATTCAGTCTGCCTGCGAGTTCGATAAAATTCCCTGGGAAGACAGAAAAGAATATGTCGATCTAAAACTGAGCAACCTGTTCGCCAACCTGGGAAATCTCTGCCAGTTCGACTACAAACCTAAAAAAGAATAGCACTCCTGAATAAAATCAAACGCATCGCATACTATATCAGTTCCCATGGTTATGGACACGCTTCGCGTTCTGTTCCTGTATTAAAGCAGCTCACGGCACACCATCAGGTATTTATAAAATCGGCTATCCATTCCGGGTTTTTCGATGACAACCTGGAACAAAACTACCAGCACATTGAGCAAAATGTGGATGCCGGTTGCCAACATTCAAAATCCCTTCTCATCGACACAGAAAAATCTTTTCAGGCCCTGGGTGCCTTTTTTAAAAATTCACCTTTAAATGAAGAAGAAAAATGGTTAACCGAAAACAAAATTGACATTGTCATTTCCGATGTGGCAAGCATGCCACTCAAAGCTGCAAATAATTTACACCTGCCCTCTCTCCTGATAGGAAATTTCACATGGCATGACATTTATTCTCACATACAGGATTCAGAAAAATATACCGAGTGGGTTCAAGCTCTGGCTGAGGAATATTCACACGCAAACTTGCAAGTACTTCCACAATGCCATTTGAATAACGATGTTATTAAAAACAAAAGGGAGGTTGGATTCATCGCGAACAAAGGAAAAAACATACGAAAAAAATTGCTAAACCACCTTGGGAAAAGTGCGAAAAATAAGATCCTTGTTTTTATTTATTTGGGAGTCCATGGAACAGACTCTGTGAAATGGAAAAACCTTGAAGATATAAAGGATTGCCTGTTTTTAACCCGTGACCCTGTTGCTTCATCCCAAGGGCCTCTCCATATCATAAATGATGAATTCTCCTACCATGATTTAATGGCTAGTTCGGATATAATACTCACCAAGGGCGGTTACTCTACCCTGGCCACCACATTTGCAAACCATAAACCCGTCGTCACCTGTGAGAGGAAGGATTTTTACGAATTCGAAGCCATTCGCGAATATCTGAAAAACCGCGATATAGGAATCATTGTCGGCGACCACCCATTTTATGAGGGAGACTGGCAGGAACCCATCAAGGATGCCCTGAAATTAACCGTTAAGAATAAAGTCCCCCTGAACGGGGAAACAGAAATTTTTGAAATTGTCCAACAGATGCTTTCATGAATAATCCTGATATCACTTTAGTCATCACCAACTGGAATGGGAAAGATCTGCTTCGGGAATGTCTGCCAAGTATTCGCAAAGCCGTGGCCTTCGATACAAAACGATCCTATGAAATCATGGTGGTGGATGACTGCAGCACGGATGAAAGCCTTGAAGTTCTGGAAAATGAGTTTCCCAAAGTAAGAAGAGTAAAAACTCCCGTTAATATGGGATTCCAGAAGGCGAATAATTACGGAATCGAACAGGCCCAATCCAGGCTCGTTATGCCCATGAATAACGACATCAAACTGGACGAGGATGCTCTCTTCTTTTTAGCTGAGCATTTTGAAAAAGGAGATGTCTTTTCCGTGAGTGGAAAGTTTTTTGGATTCGATGGAAAAACTTTTCTCTATGGAAACCGGGGAGGTTATTTCAAAAACGGGCATTTCTACCTCTATGAAAAACCTCCGGAAGATAAAAGCCAAACCCTGTTCGCCTGTGGGGGAGCTTTCATGGTGGATCGCAAACGCTACCTGGAGCTGGGAGGATTCGACAACCTCTACCACCCTCTTTACTATGAAGAAATAGATTTATCTTACCGGGCACTAAAAAGAGGATGGGAAGTTCGTTACGAACCCAAATCCATCGCTTACCACAAAGTTCAATCCACAATTACCAAACAGGAAAAAAGGAGAAGCATTGAATTAATTTCTGCACGTAATAATTACCTGTTCGTCTGGAAAAACATTTTAGATCCCTCTTTGACCCTGCAGTTTATTTTCTTTATTCCCATTTTTCTTCTTCGTGATCTCTTCAAACTTAAAAGCCGGTTCTGGATCGCTTTTTTTATGGCCATCAAAAGAATGCCCGCTGCCCTTAAATCACGAAAAGAAGAGAAAAGGGACACGTTGATTTCAGACCATGAAATTTTGAGCAGAATAAATATAAATTCAGAATACCGGGCCTAAACTCCATGCCAAAAATTAATATTTTTTGTCAGGCATCCTTTAAAAAGGGTTTGGGACATCTGATACGGCAAATTCATATCGCAAATGAATTAAGAGCTCGAAATGCTGATGTCTTCTTTTACATCCCCAAATTCCAGACGGCAGAAGATATTATTAAAGATCATAATTTTTCGTTCTCCATAGTTGAGAATTTTGACTCAGGATTTTCAGAGATAACCGAACCAACAGATGTGACTCTCCTTGACATCCAAGACACCACCGCCACACTGATAAAAAACCTACGAAAACAGTCTAAAAAAATTATCAGTTTCGAAGATCAGGGGGATGGTAGAAACCATGTCGACTTGTTGATCGATTGCAACTTACATCCAGAAGATTCTAAATCCATTCCAACCCAAATCCTGTACGGCCTACCCTATTCCGTTCTGGCTCCGGAGTTTGAAAAACTCCATTCAAAGGAAAGGCATTTTGAGGGCCAGATTCAATCACTCCTCATCACCTTTGGTGGAACCGATCCACACAACATAACTCTCGATCTCACCAAACACATTCCCAATGAAACCAAAGCCACTATCATTGCTGGCCCCGGTTTTAATAGTTTCCAGAAACTGAAGGAACTTGACTCCAATCGCTTTTGTGTCGTTCAAAATATTCAGGATATGGCGAGTATGCTTGCCAGTTTTGATGCTGTATTTTGTTCTGGTGGCGTGACATTACACGAAGCCATGTGTGTGGGAACCCCGGCGTTTGTCATCAGCCAGGTCCCCCATCAGGAAGACAAAGCCAAAGCCGCAGAAAAATCGGGAGCCGCTATTAATCTGGGTCAGGCACATTCCTGGAACAAGGATCGTCTTCCAGAGATTTTTCAATTGGAAAAAAAAGATCTGCTTGCGATGAGCACTGCCGGAAAAAACCAGATCGATGGAAAGGGTTTACAAAGAATTATAGAGTTTATTCTTTAATTCTCTTTTTCTTCCTCCACCCAGAAATTATTCAGTTGGTTGACGCCAGTTCCAACACCAGGATCAATCCCCTCTGTTTTTACCAGCTCATAATTCTGGGAAAACACATCAACAATAACGGGTCCCGGACCAGGTTGAGGTTGGTCGATTCCTCCGGAAACCGTTGAGGTGCTTCCGCCTGGAATTGTCTGATTCCCCTGCTCTACAACCATTGCAAGATTTTCTACGATATTAATTGTCTGATCAACTGAGGCTTCACCCACGGTCTCAGTCGTGCCCGACAAAGTCTGATCCGATGTTGAAGCTGTAACGGTAGCAGGGATTCCAGTTGTAGTTAGAGCTGCAGAAGTAATCTCAATGGCATTTGCTGTGGTACCAAAGGTTCCACCTCCCGTCGTCACAGCAACCGTTCCACTAGCAGCCGTAAGGTCTTCATTCGTATCTCCTCCATCTAGGATATTACCGCTTGCAGTATTCAAAGTGATTGCTGCAGTGGTTGCATTGGTGGTTGTCATTTGTCCCAGGGTTATATCTTCGTCGGCGATTCCTGTAATCGTTCCAGACCCCGCATTAAAAACGGTGCCATCGGCCATGGTTAATGCGCCACCCGATCCGGCATCTGAGGTGGCATCGTCATCGGCAGTCACGGAGATATTGCCATTGGTACTGGAGATATCACCTGCAGCGGTAAAAATAACATCGTCATCCGCGGAAAGAGTTATGGCCCCTGCATTCGTTGTCAATGTGTTCTGGATATTCAGGGCATTTCCACCATCTACGGTGATACTTAGTGCCGCCCCGCTACCATTCATGGTGATCGCATTGGATACCGTTGTAGCCGCATTTGTTTGAAGTATTAAATCCCCGCCAATGTCTCCCGAACTGATGGTTCCAAGTGTTAGAGCCGTTGTTCCATTATCAAAACTTACATCACCCCCGGTACCGCTAGTCGAAAAACTCACTTGACCCGTCACTGCATTTTGTGAATCGAGAGTAATCGCCTTATCAGCTACGTCGGTAGTAAACCCTGCCGTACCTCCAACCGTAATCACACCACTGTCTGTAATAGCTTCCCCTGAAGTAACTAACAGGTTTTGTCCCACTGTTACAGTCCCCAGATTTAATGCTGTAGTTCCATTATCAATTGTCACATCACCTGTTCCGCTAGTAGAAAAGCTAACTGCACCTGTCAGAGCATTCGTGGCAGTATTGAGTGTAATGCTATTGCCTGCTGCAGTGGTCGTAAACGATGAAGTTCCAGTTACCGTTAAAGCACCTGATTGAGTTATAGCACCCGCATCACTGGTCACCACCAGATTGCCATTCACCGTATGTCCTGCCAATGCAATCGCAGCATCAGAACGTAACGACAGGTCACCCTCCGTTGTAAAGCCTGCAAGACTAATAGCAGTACTGCCATTATCGAGTGTTATATCTGCATTATTTGTGCCTGAAGATTGAGTGATAAATGTGATCGCTCCTGTGATGGCATTGGAAGTATTATCCAAAGTGATATTGGTATCTCCGGTATCCGTTGTGAAAGTTGCAGTTCCAGCCACTGTTAAGGAGCCTGATTGCGAAATTGGGGAACCCGAAGTCGCTGAAAAATTCTGGCCCACAGAAACCGTACCCAGGTTTAATGCCGTTACCCCATTATCTATGGTTACATTTGCAGCACCGGTATGCGTGATACTCACTGCCCCCGTCATGGCATTGGTCGTGGTATCCAGAGTGATCACCTGGCCTGCCACATCAGAATTATAGGAAGATGTTCCTGAAACTGTTATCACACCACTGTCCGTGATTCCTCCCCCACCGGTAACAGAAAGGTTTCCATTCGCAGTCACCGTTCCTAAATTGAGGGCTGTTGTTCCATTGTCAACTGTCACGTTACCTGAAGTACCCAGCGTGGAAAAAGATACCGCTCCCGTCATAGCATTTGTGGTTGTATCGAGAGTGATAGCCTGATCCGCAACATCTGCTGTGAAACTGGAAGTGCCCGCAACTGTAATTACACCACTATCGGTAATTCCTCCACCGGAAGTCGCGGAAAAATTCTGCCCCACTGAAATCGTACCCAGATTCAACGCCGTTGTTCCATTATCAATAGCAACATCCGCCGCACCGGTATGAGTGATGCTCACCGCACCGGTCATTGCATTAACTGAATCCAGAGTGATCGTTTGACCCGCAACATCCGAGGTAAACTGAGACGTCCCCGCAACCGTGATCACACCACTGTCGGAAATTCCACCGCCGGAAGTTGCTGAAAAGTTTTGACCCGCTGTCACTGTTCCCAGGTTCAACGCGGTTGTGCCATTGTCAATGGCAATATCTGCCGCACCACTATTAGCCAGGCTTACGGAACCTGTAAGAGCATTGGTAGTTGTTGCCAAAGAAATACCCTGCCCCGACCCTGCAGAGAAGCTGGAGGTACCACTCACGGTCAAAGCACCTGTCTGGCTAATTGCCCCACTGCTGCTGGTTACCGAAAGGTTTCCATTCACAGTATGCGCTTGAACATCGATAGCTTGTGTGGTCTCTAAAGTCAGATTACCTTCTGTAGTAAATGCTGCGAGACTGATCGCGGTGGAACCATTATTAAACGTCACATCCGCTCCGTTCCCCCCCGCGGTTTGTGTCGTAAACGTCAATGCTCCGGTAATGGCGTTGGAACTATCCAATACGATATCGATGTCATCCACATCAGTAACAAAAGTTCCCGTTCCCGCAACCGTAATCACACCACTATCGGTGATCCCTCCTCCTGAAGTTGCCGTGAAATTCTGCCCTACAGAAACCGTACCGAGATTCAATGCTGTCGTTCCATTATCAATGGTTACATCGGCTGCACCGGTATGTGTAATGCTCACCGCTCCGGTCATCGCATTGGTGGTTGTATCCAAAGTGATCACCTGGCCCGCAACATCTGAGTTAAACAACGACGTTCCCGCAACCGTGATCACACCACTGTCGGAAATGCCACCGC
>JAYNIA010000002.1:42164-115231 GCA_038108555.1 Nitrospinota bacterium
CAACATCCGCAGCACCACTATGCGTGATACTCACTGCTCCGGTCATTGCATTCACCGAATCCAAAGTGATCGTTTGTCCGGCTACGTCTGAATTAAACAACGACGTTCCCGCAACCGTGATCACACCACTGTCGGAAATGCCACCGCCTGAAATCGCCGTAAAGTTCTGACCCACTGTCACCGTACCCAGATCCAAAGCCGTTGTACCGTTATCGATTGTTACATCGGCTGCACCACTATGTGTGATACTCACCGCTCCGGTCATTGCATTCACCGAATCCAAAGTGATCGTTTGTCCGGCAACATCTGAATTAAACAACGACGTGCCTGCAACTGTGATGGTGCCACTGTCTGTAATACCTCCGCCTGAGGTCGCAGAAAAGTTCTGGCCCACGGAAATCGTACCCAGGTTCAAAGCCGTCGTGCCATTATCAATAGCAACATCCGCAGCACCACTATGCGTGATACTCACTGCTCCGGTCATTGCATTCACTGAATCTAAAGTGATCACTTGGCCGGCTACGTCTGAGTTAAATGCAGAGGTTCCTGCAACTGTGATCACACCACTGTCCGTTATCCCTCCCCCAGACGTGGCTGAAAAGTTTTGACCCGCTGTCACTGTTCCCAGGTTCAACGCGGTCGTTCCATTATCAATGGCGATATCTGCCGCACCGCTGTTAGCCAGGCTTACGGCCCCGGTCATCGCGTTGGTAGTGGTTCCCAAAGTAACTCCCTGGCCCGCACCGGCTGTAAAGCTGGATGTCCCGCTCACGGTTAAGGCACCCGTTTGTGTGATCGCCCCGCTACTGCTGGTGACAGAAAGATTTCCATTCACCGTATGCGCCTGAATGTCAATTGCCTGGGTCGTCTCTAGGGTCAGATTACCTTCCGTCAGGAAGGAAGCCAGACTGATGGCGGTAGAACCATTATTTAAAGTAACATCGGCCCCGTTGGAACCTGCCGTCTGAGTGGTAAAGGTCAATGCACCGGTAATTGCGTTGGCACTGTCCAAAACAATATCAGTATCATCCACATCCGTTATAAATGCAGCAGTCCCTGCAACGGTGATAACGCCGCTATCAGAAATAACACCGCCGGAAGTTACGGAAAGATTTCCTGTCACACCTACCGTTCCGAGGTTCACTGCCGTGGTTCCATTATCCAATGTAAAATCACTGGTTCCTGTGGTGCTTACAGTAATCGCACCCGTAAGAGCACCGGTTCCCAAAGTAATATTATTACTGCCATTATCGATGGTAAAAGAGGATGTGCCCGAAACGGTCAGGGTAGAAGAATCGGTAATAGCAGCTCCCGCAGTCAATGCCAAAGCTCCGTTCACAGTACCCTGGATTCCCAATGCCTGCGTCCCATTATCGATCGTCACATTACCACTCGAACCCAGGGTCGATACCGTGACATTTCCTGTCATGGCGTTGGTGGTTGTATCCAGCGTGATCGCCTGATCCGCAACATCCGTGGTAAAACTGGAAGTTCCAGTAACTGTCAGCGCCCCACTATCGCTGATCGTGCTTCCCGTAGTCACCGAAAGATTTCCTGTAACACCAACCGTACCTAAATTCACGGCGGTGGTGGAATTATCTAAAGTAAAGTCACTGGTTCCCGTTGTGCTCACTGCAATGGCACCGGATAGCTGTGCGGTGTCCAAAGTGATATTGTTACTCCCCGCATCAATAGTGAAACTCGATGCCCCCGTTACGGTCAGCAGGGCACTGTCGGTTATGGCAGCACCATTAACTACTGTCAGCGCACCATTAATAGTTCCCTGAAGTGCAAGAGCGTTAGTATCATTATCGATCGTCACATCACCCGACGAAGTCCCTGTTGTATTCAAGGTCACCGCACCGGTAAAATTATTTCCGGCAGTGTTCAATGTAATATTGGTATCCGTTCCCGTAGAAGTAAAACTGGACGTGCCGGTCACGGTCAAGGCTGCTGTTTGTGAAATTGCATCGCCGCTCGTTACAGTCAGATTACCATTCACCGTATTACCAGCAAGAGCAATGGCTTGGGTCGTCTCTAAAGTCAGGTTTCCTTCCGTCGTAAAGGCTGCAAGACTGATAGCTGTGGAACCGTTATTCAACGTGACATCAGCTCCATTTCCACCTGCGGTTTGTGTGGTGAAAGTTATCGCTCCAGTGATTGCATTTGCACTGTTTAAAATAATGTCTACATCATCCACATCGGTTATAAACGTCGCCGTACCCGCAACCGTTATAACCCCACTGTCAGAAATGACACCCCCTGATCGCGCTGTGAAATTCTGACCCACAGTAACCGTACCTAGATTTAGAGCCGTTGTCCCATTATCTATCGACACATCCGCTGCACCGGTATGCGTGATGCTTACGGCCCCGGTCATGGCGTTTGCGGAATCCAGGGTGATCGTCTGCGCGGCAACATCGGAGTTAAACAAGGACGTTCCTGCAACCGTGATCACACCACTGTCTGAAATTCCCCCGCCTGAAATCGCTGTGAAATTTTGGCCTACTGTCACAGTTCCCAGGTCCAAGGCCGTCGTACCGTTATCAATCGTTACATCCGCTGCCCCACTATGCGTGATACTCACCGCTCCCGTCATGGCGTTTGCCGAATCTAAAGTGATTACCTGACCGGCTACATCCGAGTTAAATGCAGAGGTTCCCGCAACGGTGATGACACCACTGTCTGTAATGCCTCCTCCAGAAGTGGCGGAAAAATTCTGGCCTACCGAAATCGTTCCCAGGTTCAAAGCGGTCACACCATTATCTATGGTTACATTTGCTGCACCGGTATGTGTAATGCTCACCGCTCCGGTCATGGCGTTGGTGGTGGTATCCAATGTAATCACCTGGGCCGCTACATCCGAGTTAAACGCCGATGTTCCCGCAACGGTGATGACACCACTATCCGTTATTCCTCCGCCCCCTGTTACCGAAAGAGTACCGTTAACGCTTAAAGTTCCCAGATTGATTGCAGTTGTTCCATTATCAAGAATTACATTTCCATTTGTCCCCAGGGTCGAGATAGAAATAGCCCCCGTCATCGCGTTGGTTGTCGTGTCCAGAGTGATAGCCTGGTCCGCGACATCCGTGGTGAAGCTTGATGTACCCGTCACTGTCAGCACTCCACTATCGGAGATAGTACTTCCAGAAGTCACAGAAAGGTTACCCGTAACACCTATGGTTCCCAGGTTCACCGCTGTGGTCGTATTGTCGAGTGTGAAGTCACTGGTGCCGGTGGTGCCCACGGTGATGGCACCGGTCAACGCGGCGGTATCCAATGTAATATTGTTACTGCCTGTATCAATGGTGAAACTCGATGTTCCAGATACGGTCAGAGTGGACGAGTCGGTGATCGCCGCGCCATTGACTACAGTCAGTCCACCGTTTACCGTTCCCTGCAGGCCCAGAGCCGTGGTGCCATTATCAATACTGACATCACCAGTCGTACCGGTTGTGGAAACCGTTACGTTCCCGGTAAAGGCATTGGTGGTGGTACTAAGAGTGATATCTGTATCTGTGCCTGTGGACGTAAAACTTGAAGTCCCGCTTACCGTCAAGGCTCCAGTCTGCGTTATATTGCCTCCACTCGAAACCGTGAGATTGCCGTTCACGGTATTGCCAGCAAGAGCAATGGCTTGGGTGGTTGTCAGGTCAAGGTTGCCTTCGGTTGTAAAAGCAGCCAGGCTGATTGCGGTTGATCCATTGTTAAATGTGATATCCGCGCCGTTTGATCCTGCAGTCTGGGTGGTGAAAGTTACGGCACCGGTTATGGCGTTGGCACTATCCAGAGTAATGTCAATATCATCCACATCGGTGACAAATGTGGCCGTTCCCGCAACCGTAATCACACCGCTATCTGTAATGCCCCCCCCTGAGGTTGCGGTGAAATTCTGACCCACTGTCACCGTTCCTAAATTCAAAGCGGTCGTACCATTGTCGATGGTTACGTCTGCCGCACCTGTATGGGTGATGCTCACCGCTCCGGTCATGGCGTTGGTGGTGGTATCCAATGTAATCACCTGACCGGTGACATCGGAATTAAACGAAGACGTTCCAGAAACCGTGATCACTCCACTGTCCGTTATTCCTCCGCCACTGGTTACAGACAAGTCACCGTTTATGGTCACCGTTCCCAAATTGAGGGCGGTGGTACCATTATCCAAAGTTGCGTTACCCGTAGTGCCCGTTGTAGCCAGTGAAACGGCTCCAGTCAACGCGTTGGTGGTTGTGTTCAACGTGATATCGTTGTCCGTACCGGTTGAAGTAAAACTAGATGTACCGGTTACCGTCAAGGCACCGGACTGGGTGATGTCTCCTCCGGAGGAAACCGTCAGAGTACCGCTTACCGATAGTGCTGCCAGATCAATTGTTGTTGTGTCCAATACCGAAACATTCAAAAGGGTGCCGCCCGAAGAAAATGCGATGGTACTGCCAAAATTATTGGAGGCGTTTGCCACCGTAATGCTCTGACCATTTGCGGCGGTAAACGTAGCCGCTCCCGTAATAGCCAGCGCGCCGGTATTGGTGATATCCCCCCCAGCGGTCGCTGTTGCGGCGTAGGTTCCTGAAACGGTGGAGGCACCCAGAACCAGGGCTCCCGCATCCACCACTGAAACATCGGCACCGGTAATTCCAACCGCTCCAGTAAAGTTGTTACTGGTATTCGAAAGAGTCACATCCTGACCGCTGGCAGATACGGTGGTTGTTCCAGGTATTGTCAAAGCTCCCGATTGCGTTACCGCCCCCCCTGCCGTAACAGAAAGATTACCCGTTAAGGTAAGGGCAGCAAGATCGAAGGCATTGCTGTCATTTATGGTCACATCTGCTATCGTTCCTGCGGAGGCAGCAAAGGCAACCGTACCGAATGTACTGGCACTATCCAATGTCACACTTTGACCATTGGCTACAGTGAAGGTAGAAGCTCCCGTGATATTCAGTACACCACTATCGGTGATGTTTCCTCCTGCGGTAGCAGTCACCGCATAGGTACCTGATACCGTGGATGCTCCAAGATCAATCGCTCCCGCATCAACAAGAGTTACGTTGGCTCCTGTAACACTCACTGCACCTTGGAAATTATTTGTAGCCGTATCCAATGTTACATTTTGACCACTGGCGGAAATTGTAGTCGTTCCGGTTATAGCTAAAGCTCCACTATCGGTAATGGCTCCACCGGTAGATGTGACTGAAAAATTTCCTGTCAATGTCGATGCACCTAAATCAACGGTGCTGTTTGAAATCAAAGCCAGATTCTGAGACAAAGTAAGACCGTCTGTTGTAATCGCCCCTGATGTGAGAGTTGACGCCCCGGTGCCTGCACCGTCAGAACCTGCGGTGGTCGCCTGACCGATAGTCAGCGTGCCCGTGGTAGCAATATTATCGAGTTCAGTATCTGATAAAAGAGAACCACTGGCCGAACCCAGAGCAAGAGATGTACTTGAAACCGACTCAGCTATTGCAATATTGCTAGAGCCACCAGCGATGGAACCTACAATTCCGAAATCAGCCCCTATTAGAGTGACCGCTCCACCCGCTGTGGTTATAGTCTGACCTGCAGCAATATTAATGGCTCCTGTTCCATCCGCCGCCCCTAAACTACTATGAACAGAATCGGCTTCCAAATGCAACGTACCGGTTCCATCCAGTGTCAGGTTGGCATTAATATTAATCGCACCTCCTGCCTGCATGACGAGGTTGACATTGGAGCTTCCGGTAGCCGTAGCTAAAACAAAATCGTTACCCACCGTTATGAAATCGGTAGCCTGCAATATAATTTTTGAACCCGCCGAAATTCCATCGAAGCTTCCACTTGCATCGGGATTCAAAATTGTATTGTTCCCACTATCGTCAGCAAAAAGTTCTGAAATATCACTGCCCGCGGTAAAGCCCGTGGAGTTGGAATCCACACCTGAAAGAATAGTGATACTGAGCGGATCAAGAAGTACCGTTCCAGCTTCCCCATTTAGTGCGGCGACATCAACATTCCCATCGAAATCGAGGAATTTTTTTCCGGAGGTTTCTACAAAGCCACCATTACCACTTTGCGCACCACCGATCGCAGATATTCCTCCATAAAAGTATGTAGCATCATCGGCCCAGAGGATTACTTTACCGCCATCACCCGAGCTCAATGCATCGGCAGTTACAAATGCGGTGGAATGGAAATAGGTTTTTTCAGATGTGGGTACGAGTCCTTTACCCTGATAGTCGCCACCAATGAGAGCCGTACCACCACCTAAATCACCGGAGACATCTACAAATGCGTTTTCTAAAAGTGCTACCCATTCACCGAGTATTTGCACTTCACCCCCGGTCTGGCCTGCTTCTTTACCTGAAGCATCCAGAGTTCCGGTAACATTGACGAGGCCTTCGTCACCACCATAGAGAATAATTTCTCCGTTTTCCTGGACAGCGGTTTGGGCTTCTATCAAGCCATCCATATTGATGACGTTATCAACAACATCCCGCGCCGCATTCACCTCAAGAAATACGGTTCCACCATTGGCGTGAATGGAACCGCCATTCTTTAATAATGAAGAAACCGGTTGACCGTCAGGCCCGATCACCTGATCGAGAACCTTGCTACCCACTCCCAGACTCACGAGTTTGTCACCATACAAATCGAGTGTGAACGTTTTCCCCGATGCCAGAGAAACCTGCCCCAATTGCGCGTTGATGATGCCCGAGTTTTCTACACCGGGAGCGACAAACGCCAGCAATCCTCCCTGGGCGACATTGATCGTTCCTCTATTAATAACCGTCCGATTGATACTCGAAGGAATATCGAATTTATAATTTCCCGCCATGAAATCGGCGTTACTGATATTACTGGTGGTGGCTACCAGTCCACCCACATCAATTTTTGAATTGGCCCCAAACAAAATTCCATTGGGGTTGAGCAACATCAAATTTCCGTTGGATGTCAGGGTTCCAAAAATTTCCGATCCTACTCCCCCGGTCACACGACTGAGGTTAAACGAATCGGAAGAAGGCATCTGAAAATGGGTGGCTTCATTGGCTTGAATGTTAAAGGTCTGCCAATCGATGATCGCTTTATTCGTGGATTGCAAAACGTGAAGGGTATTTGGGTCGGTTTGATTGAAAGTAACCGAGCCCGCTTGCACGGTTGGATCTGTTGGAAGAGCAAATGCAAACGCAGGAACCAAAGCGAACCAAACTGCAATAATGCATATAAAATGTTTATACACATTATTTCTCGATTCCACCCTATGCAATTTTGACAAGCGACTTATTTCCACCCTGTTCTCCATTTTTCTTCCACACTCAAAGAACTTCTTCAAAAAATTTTACAGCAATTCACCGAATTGAAAAGTTTTAAATCCAAGAAAAGCCCGACCTTATGCCTTGATTTGGCCTTCAATTAAAAAAAATTTCTTTCAAAAACCTTGAAGTTCCCTTTTTTATTTTGTTTTCCATGAAAAAATTTTCACTTAAAAAATTTTTTAATCTAAATAAAAATAACCCCCTCAATCCCCCTTATCAGGGGGAAGTTTTATAAGTCATCCCAACCCTCCCCTGCCCCTCCCTATGAAGAGAGGGATTTTTTAATAACGTGCATTGAGGCTGAAGAAAATCCTTGGGTCGTTATCCCCTTCTGCATCTACATCTCCGGACAGAGGTTGTCCCAACTCAATATATCCGGAGAGCCATTCATTAATATTTGCCCTCACTCCGAGTCCCGTAGCCGTTAAAGAACTGGTATCGTCTTGAACTGCAGTGGTGTTTCGAAGCGCCACCAGTCCATGGTCCAGATACAAATAGGCCTGGAAACTTTTTAAATAGTTCCAGTCGGTTTTGATTCCTTTTTGGACTTCAAATTTCACAGCAAAACCATGATCTCCTGTAACTTCGGAAGGATCGTAGGCTCTTACAAATTGAAAACCGCCCAAACCAAACTCTTCTGAAGACAAAAGGGAGTCAAATGCGTATTGCCATCCAAATGACCCCAATAAGGACCAACCGGCCCCTAATTGCTGGAGTCGCAACATTTCTCCCGACAATTTAGTGAAATCGCTACGTCCATCCGCACGGGAAAGGTTGGAACTTCCCGGCTCACTGGCATCAAAAATGTTGATCCCTTTAAACAGATCAAAACTGATCAGGTTGACTCCACGGAAACGGTCTACAAAATCGTATGCCATTCCCATATTTAAAATGCGCAGTCGGTCATTGGTGATATTTGAACCCAGCAAGTCTGTTTTTGAGTTTCTACTTGTAAAGCCAACATACCCGTTTAGGTTTTCCCCTCTTGAACGAATGAAGGGATGTGAAATTCGAAACGTGACCGTGTTTGAATCCCCTTCGACTTCAAATTGTTTTAAAGATGATCCCGGTTCCGATGAACTTAAGGACCCGGAAATAAACAGTTTAGTTCCCTCCGACGAAATAGGAACTTCTCCGAACCCATTAAAGAAAAGCAACTCATCCGGCTGACTGGTCATGATTCCCTGGATTCCAAATCTGTCATAGAAGCCCAATGCGGAATTGGCGCTCGTCCCTGCCCTCAGTTGAATCGGTCCATTAAATTTCGAGCCGCGATTATCGATCCCACCATTTGCATCAAGGTCCTTGTGCTTTAATGTAAGAATCAGTTCCGATGCACCCGGTTCATTTTCTGAGGGAACCAAAACGGACTCCACCGAAACCCCTGGCAAGTCGTCAATTAACAAAAGATAACGTTCGAGATCTTTCGCTTTTAATGGGCTCGAACGGAGCAGACCTTTGCCATAACTTTTCAGGAAAAACTTTTTCCCTTTAACCGGTCCCCGTATTTTGAGATTCCCGATATAGCCTTCCACGATTTGAATGGTGACCACACCATCTTTGATTTTTTGTGGAACTACAATAGCCCTGGACAACAAATAGCCATCGTTTCTGTATTTGGTTGTTATTTTTTCTGCAAACCGGTAAATGAGTGCCAGCGAGACTTTTTTATCAATGAACCGTCTTTGCCACCTCTGAAAAGCATTGTGGGAATAAACCGTGGAGCCTTTGACATCAATTTTCTTTAATATGAAACGGATTTTCTTTAAATCAGCCGGGGGTTTATTGGATTTGCTTTCCGGGATCTCCGGTTCCATAACAGAGCCGGGAGCCAGGGGTTTTTCAAACCTTTTCTCGATCCTTTGCGGCTCAGCAGCCGAAGGAACGGTTTGGGCCCCGGACGGATTGGAATTCAATATTCCCACCGAAAATAACCCCACCGCTACTAAAAAGGCCATCCTGCCCCTGCGGAGCTTAAATTTTAATCCCTTAAAATTCAATATTTTACCGATCACATTCTACCCACAGACCGGATTTCAGACGGAATTTCAACACTCCACCTTTCGTCCCTGAGGGTGGTCAAAATTAGAACCTAAACGCACTAATTGACGCAGCTTAGTGCCTTCCCTAACGGCGGAAAAATGCTAAATCTTTAATTTTTAACGGTTTATTGGCTATTTTTGGCGGGATTAATTTGCCGGTCCGTCCAGGGGGGGAGCCAGTTTATTCAGCCTTTGGAGAAAAGCCTGAGCAGATTCGGGGACTCTGACCCCCCGATGACCGGATAAAAGTATGCGGTTGTTGACCCTTTGCTGGTAATACTCGCGATTAGCCTTATTGTCTGAATTGATAACGGTCCCTTCCAAAGAAAGTCCGGCAAACAATCCTTTAATGGTGGAATAGGCATAAATATCCTTTTTAAAAAGGAGTTTTTTCAGGTTTAAATCCATTTTTTTGCCCAAGGGACCGATGGCCAACTCAGGCCCTGCCCCCAAATCAAATTGGGTTTTAAATAATTCTCGCAATCCTTTTTTGGTAATAACTACTAAAACAACTTCGGCTTTCTGAATTCCGGCCTGGAACCCATAACTGGCTTGTCGTGATTTAATAAATGCCGGGGGATTCCATTTACCGGTTTTAGGGGAGCGAACCAATACCACACCTTTACCCACTCTGGCCCCTGCGATCATTGCTGCTTTGTATAAATTCGGAAACACCACAAAGGCTCTGGCGTGACCCAGCATCTCTTCCGGAATCCGATGGCCTTCGGCATTGATCAATGATTCGATGGATTGTTCTGCATCCAGCAATAACTCTGTATGCTTGAAAGGGTTGTCATCCAGAGATTCTGAAATGGGATTGGAAGAACACCCGAATAAAAATAACGCTAATACAATAGAGACAAATTTCATAATTCTGGAAAAGCCAATAATTTGATGAACCCCGGTAATTTTATATAGGAATGTGGTGAAAATGGCAATCGGAACTCCATGCTCAATACCTGCGGGAGGATCTTCTTCTTGACTCTGCCAAATCCCTTTGTTTCGGATAAGGCATGTTGATTCTGGCAACGATTTTGTTTTTCAAAACCTGTTTAAACCGTCCTGTTTGCAGAACCTGATAGTCCTGCCCTGGAGCCCGCACCAATTTCCAGGTAGGTTTTTCGAGCCTTAAAGGACTGTTAGAGTAAGCCACCCCATTAATTCTCAAGATATTCCAATACAGTTTTTTTTGGGTTGCAAACACCTGCCCTTCGGTAATTCCACCAGGGCCTTGATATTCGAAATGAAGGTATTTTCCAGGCTTGACCTTTTTCATCACCGTTTTGAACAAAGAAGCCAATTCATTAGCTGAACGTCGGGAAAAAACAGGACGGGGTGTTCTGGGCTTCAAAATATCCTGATAATAAAGGGAAAGAAGATGATTTCTTATATTTTCTTCAGAAAGAATAATGGGGTATATGAATTTGACGTTTTGCACATCATCCAGATAGTTGATGCTCTTAAAAGCAATGGTCAGTCCATTCTTCGAAAAGTTTTTTTCCTCTTTCGTCATGGCTGCACACCCGACCATAAGCAAAGCCAGAGAAAATGCAAGAATTTGAGGAACCCAATAACGTTGAAGCATCAATTACCACGTTTTAAATAAGATTTTTTATCATGGCCTTCCCTCATCTAAAAGAACTGCCCGGTTCATTCTACTATGACCTGTTCAAGTGACAAGGCAAACTTGGATTAAAAAAAAATGAGGGTGGGATTAAAAGGAAGGACGGGGGAGAGCCGGACCCTGAACAAATTTCAAAGTCCGGCTCTGCACTTTCTATATATTTATAGAAGGTCTTGGAGGAGACCCCGTTAAATCTCTAACCTAGAGATCGAATTCCAAACCTGCCATCATGGCAAAAGGCAGTCCCGGACGCGGACCATGGGGCTGCCTGGACACGATGTATTCCTGCGAAGTGATATTTTTAAAGTTCGAGAACATTCGAACTTTATCACTCCACTGGTAACCCAGAGTGGCATCCATCACCAATCTTGAGTCGATTTTACCAAACCGCACATCGGCTGTTCCCGTAACAGGATTAGCTTCGGTGCCTATGTTTGAGGCGTCCGCATATGCATCGGTCACAAAATTGGCGTCAATGTTAGCCGACCATTTTTTATAGATCGCGCCGACTCCAAAACTGAGAGACAGTTCAGGAATATAGGGAACCACGTTTCCTATATTTGCACCGGCAAAAATAGATTCAGCATCTCTGGATTTGGCAGTTTCAAGAAAAGTAGCCTCGGTTAGGGTAGCCGAAACATAGGTGGGCATTTGGAAAGCCCAGCCTCTATGCAGACCGGGATCATAGTTCGCCTGCAGCTCTACACCCAGGCTTTGTATTTTTCCTCCGTTTACGGAAGTGCCGTTTCCGACCCCTCCCACCGAATCAGCAACTACCAGATCATCAAGAATTGTATGGAAGACAATGACCTCTGATGAGAACGCCCTTAGGGCATCCTTGTATCGGGCCCCAATTTCGGAACCCACACTGGTTTCTTCGGTTATTCCACTTCGGATGTTATTCCTTGGACTGGCGGGAGAAAACCCTCGATGGATCCCGGCAAAGAGGTCAAAGTCACGCCCACCGGAATCGAATACATCGTACTTCAAGCTACCACCGCCTACTACTACTGCGTAATCACGTGTCCCTTCCTCGATGCCCGATCCACAACTTGTATTATCATCGCAGTAGGCTTGGTTCAGGTGTTCAACGCGAAGCCCGGGAGTGAAAGTAAACTTGCCGAATTTAATTTGGTCCTGTGCGTGAACGGCAGTTGCATAAGTTGTTTGCAAACGATTGCCCGCACTGCCTCTTGCCCCAGTTGTAACGGCCGTAATATCCCCATCTGCGTCCTGGGTGTAGGTTTCGTCCCATTGTTTCCTTCGAATTTGATCGTAATGCCAGCGCACACCAATTTCAAATTCGTGTTCAGTACTTCCCATTTGGGCTGCATGCTTCAAAGCCATTTGAGCCCCGTAACTGTAATAGGTCCGGTTGTTATTTCGCAATCGAAACTGTCCTGCCGCTCTACCTGCAAGAATTTCGTATTGGGCACCCCCCACTCCTTGGGCCAAAGCTTGACTCAGAGCTGTATTACCAGCGCCGACATCATTTAATTTTTGCCAGTTTCGGTTGAAGGTGTTTCCGTATATTGTGGTAACCAGACTGGTTTTGGGGTTAAACTCGAGAAAATGGCGTGCATGGGTTCGAAACTGAGTGGTTTCAATTTCATCGAATCGGGATGCCGCTAAACGACCATATGGGCTTGCTCTAAAAGTTGCGGTATCAAGACCAAGATAAGTTTCATTGGCATCAAGATTGGTATGGCCAAACTTGACCTCCCATTTCTGGTATAGGGCAGATTTAGGCTCATAAGAAAGCTTTATCATAGGTTCGTGTTTGGTGAATCCCGTATTGGCCTCGGCCTCATTACGAATGCTCGGGATACCTTCCGGTGATAGCTCTTTAAAACCGTTATTATTCCTTGTGTACAATTCAATCACGTAACCAAACTTTCCGCCTCCTTCAAGTTGTTTTGTTCCACCAAAATAGGAATGGTTACGGATTTCGTTAAAACTTCCGAAGGAAGCTTTAAAATACATTTTTTCAGCCGTTGGAATTTGCGTAGAAATATAATTGATCGCACCGCCTGTTGTATGAGGCCCAAACTTGATTTGACTGGAACCTTTGAGAACTTCAATTCCAGACATCCTGCCTGTCGTTGGGGAATAGTACGCGGAAGGAGCGGAATAAGGAGCAGGTGCCTGCAATATTCCATCTTCCATGACCGTTACCTTTGAAGCACGCGCAGAGTCAACGCCACGGAGAGATATGTTTGGAAACAAACCAAAGCCGTCCTCTTCACGCAGGTTCACCCCAGGAACTCTTCTTAGTACACGGTTAATATCATCTACACCGTGTTGACGGATATCCTGAACGTCAAGAAAATGAGCAGACCCTGCGATATCTTTAATATTGAATTTGGAACCAATGATCGAAACTTCCTGCATCAAAATCTCAGTAGTTTCAGTCAACTCAATGGGCTTGTCATCCGCCGCAATTACTGGAGATGCTAAAACCAGCAAGAGCAACGCTACGATTCCCACTCTGAAAAAATTTAACTTCATTCCTCCTCCTCCTTGTTTATTTGAAGCAAGTCAAACTATTTAAAATTTCTAAATTCGCTGAGGGATATAATTTTGAAAATCGTTCTCAATTTAATAAAAAACCCTTGCAACTTAAAGCAATCTTTCCCTTCTGTCAACCTTTGATTACAAATTAGGCAATATTTTTTGAAAATAAAACCTTATAAACTTCGAAATAACTGCCCTTTTCATTAATCAATTCCAATCCACCATCAATAATCCGATGAGAATTTGGCTTTGATCAATCACCTCTCATCAATTCCAAATATCTAGTTTACCAACCCTTATTTCGATTTTGAAAATCGTTCTCAATTTTAAATAAAAAAGACCTCCCCTGTCAACAGTAAAATCCGATAATCCCTATTTTTTCTGGGTCATATCGACTTTGCCGTCGAAATTCCGGTCCAATTCAGTTTTTTCGAGTTTTCCCGAGGAGTTGAAATACTCCCAACGATCCGCTTTACCATCGCCATTGGTATCGTAATCGGCTTTTTTCAGTGTCTGGTCATCGTAGTAGAATTGCCACTGGTCAGGCTTTCCATCGTTGTTAGTATCGAAGGCGGTACGGTCGAGAATCGAATCACCGCGGAAGTGACTCCACCGATCTATTTTGCCATTTTTGTTTGAATCAACTTCCAGGCGTTCCAGTTGATTTGAGGAGTTATAAAACTGCTTGGTGTCGGCTTTTCCATCATTATTTTCATCGATTTCGATATGAGTCAATTTTTGATTTGCATCAAAAAATTCTTTCCAGTCATATTTACCATCAAACTTGCTTGATTTTTCCACCCGGGAAATTTTTCCACCATTATCATAATATTGAATGTGATCCATTTTCCCATCTTTGTTGCGGTCGAATTCCACATGGTCCAGGTTTTTTTCGTCCCTATAATTTTCTACCTGGTCGACCTTGCCATCGAAGTCCCCATCAAATTCAATCTTTAAAACCTTGCCCTGGTCATTCACGTATTGCCATTGGTCGATTTTACCGTCGAAATTGGAATCGACTTCATTCACAACCTCGGCCATACCCGTAGAAGCGAGGACAAGACAAGCCAATGTTGCTGCTGTTAAAATGCATTTTACTTTCATGGAACCCCCATACCTTTTAAAAATTTGCGCCTTCCCTATATTTAAAGAATGATTCATTAATCTGTACTCAGTTCAACTCAAACCTGAAGGGTAGAATAACTTTTAATGATTCCCTCATTATACTGTCCGGAATGTTTGAAAAAGGCGCCGCTCTTTTTATAGCTGCCATGGCCTCCCGGTTCAGGTTCGGATAGGGAGTTTTCGTGAGAAGTTTTATATCATCCACCTCCCCGTTTTTTAATATGGTGAACTGGACCTTAAGTTTGCCCTGCCTTCCAGCCCTGCGTGATGCCTCGGGATAACGTTTTGCCCCTTCAATAATCCGTTGCACCTGCCCGATGTAACCCTTTAAGGCACCTTTATCAAAAATGTTTGGAACTTCGCGAGGAGTGGGAACAGAAGTAAACGATGCCAATTTGACTCCCGTACTCACTGGAGACACACGGTTTGTTGATGTTTTCGATGACACCGCCCCGCCTGAAGGACGAATCACCCGGTCCGGCAATTTCCCTAATTTTGTTTCCGGTGCCCCTTGGACCATGGCCACCCGGGTTGCACCCTTTTTGTTTGTTGCTGAACTCCCCGGCCTTTTAATCAGGCTTGGGATTTTCCTCATTGGAGCATGCCGTGTTCCCCTTACCATGGCAACTCGAGTACTTCCTTTGGTCGACACCTTCGTAGTGGAAGAGGAAAAAGACCTTGCCACCGGAGTGCTGACCCGTCGACTGACGGTTGGGGTCGAACTGCGGATGATGGCAGACCTTGTCGTCGTCGTTTTCTGCATTGGCCTTGGAGTGACTTGGGGCGTTGTTACCACCTGCCGAACTTTTTGAGTTTGACGAACAGCAGATCGAAGAACCGGAACTACTGCTTTAGGTTGCGGAACCGGCATAGGCAGGCTCGCCACTTTAATTTCCGGACGTTCGATTATTTTTTCTTTTTTTACCGGGGGCGGAGTTTTTCTTTTTACAAACTCCAGCTTATAGGTCTTCTTGGTCTGGATATTTTTATTGATGTTCAGCAAAAAACTACCTGCCCCGAGGGTAAACAACATATGTACCCCCAAAGAACCAACTATCGAATAGGTTGTGGTATTTTTGCCAAACATTTTAAATCCGTTATTTGCCCGAGTCTGGACCCGCTTTTTCAATTCCGGTGGCCAACATAAAGTCTTCGGCTCCGGCCTGTTTGGCCATCTCGATCACTTTACCGAAATGTTCAAACTCTAAAACCTTATCTGCGTGAATCGAAATCACTGTATTTTTTTTATCCCCAATTTTCTTTTCCAGTTGACCCGGCAAGGTTTCAAGCGTGACGGCTTTTCCATCAAGAAACATCGCCTTTTCTTTATCTATAGTCATGGTCAGGAATTGCTTGCTGTTTTTCTCGGCAGTCTTGGCCGATGGAAGTTCAATTTTCTTATTTTGTTTTGCGGTGGTGGAGGTCAGCATGAAAAAAATCAGCAAAAGAAACACGACATTGATCATGGGAATCAAGTCGAGTTTGAAAGCGGACTTTTGTTTGTAGGGAAACTTGAGCATTATTTTATGATTGAAAAATTTTCCGCACCGGCCTCACGTGAAATATCCAGAACCTTTGCAAACATACCGTACTTGACCTTGGGCGCTGAATCGATCACAACCAGTTTATCCGCCCGGTTTGAAAGTTGTTCTCCCAGCTCACTTTTCAGGGAATCGATACTGATGCGTTTGTCGTTTAAACTAAGATTGCTGTTTCTATCGATTTTAACAATGATATCTTTTTCAACCTTTTCGGTTTCTTCACCTTCAGGAAGGCTGAGCGATAAACCCTGTCCCTGGATGGCAAAGGTGAGCATGAAAAAAATCAACAAAAGAAACACCACATCAATCAGTGGTGCCATATCAATTTCGAATCGTTTTTTTTGCGGGGGAAACAAATCCAGCATAACCGGTTAGATCCCCTGGCTGGTTAATTCGGGTTGTGCGCCTGTGGTGGCGTGAGGGTTATGCCCGTTGGTGGATTCATCCTTATCTTCATATAAATGGTGAACCAGGTATTGTCCGTATTTACCTAGCAAAAAGGAAATGGACTCTACTTTTCTTTCAAAATAATTGAGCATGATAACCACGGGAATTGCAAGGGCGAGGCCGGCTGCCGTTGTCAACAAAGCTTCCCAGATGCCACCTGCCAAAAGGCTGGGGTCCACCTGCCCCTTGTATTGGGCCACTTTGTTGAAAGCCTTGACCATTCCAATAACGGTTCCCAATAAACCCATGAGAGGAGAAATGGTAGCAACCACTTCCAGAACACGCAGGTTTTTTCTAAGACCGGAAATTTCTTCCTGTCCGTGAACCGTTAATTTTTCTTCCAGTTTCCAGCGGGGTTCTTTTCGGGCCTTTACTCCCACTTCCATCATCCGTGAAACAGGTCCGTCCTGCGCTTGCTTAAGGTCTCCGGGGCCAATGTGTTTGTCCTTTCGAACCATCTCCTTGATTGCAGCAAATATGTCTTCCGGTTCTTCTTTACATTTCTTAAAGAAAATCAACCTTTCAATAATAATGGCCACGGCAATGACAGAGGCCAGGAATATGGGGTACATCATGATTCCCCCTTTTCCCATTAATTCAATACCGGACGCGAACGTATCAATCATTTTTTACTCTTTTCAAAAGGTTAATTTTTTGATTTCCAAGCGATAATCCCCACCTCATTTAAACCAAATGCCAAGGGCAAAGAATACATGAAGCGGGCAACCACCCATATTATTGATAACGATTTTCAATAATATAAGGGAATTAGCGACTTTATGTCAATGTTTTATATTAATCAGGAGGGCTTACCGAATGCCTTTTCAGGAGGGTTCCAGAGAATAACTAGTTGATTTATTGTGCTCTCCGCTTTTATTCTTTTAAATGTCCATTAAAGGCAATTAAAATCAACCCTTTTTGAAACAGAGGTAAGTTTTGAAAAACGATATTCATTAATAGCCAAGTGGAGCCTCGAAAGTATCTTGTCCAGCGGATAACACGCAGTAGGAAAATAAACTTTATGGTAAGAAGTTTTTGGGCAAGGGAGGATTAATCTTTTTGGCGCAAAAGTACAATCAAAGTGGAAATCGAAAACAGGCAAAATATCAGGCCAATAGTTTTTAAAATATATGTCTCCAACAATCCACCATCCAAAACTTTATTTTCCTACTTCCAAAAATGCCACTGCCTTTTCTCCTGGAACCGGAGGACTCATTCGGAATCCCTGTCCATGGTTGATACCCAATTTCCAAAGAACAAACTCCTCCTCTTTGGTTTCAATTCCCTCAACAATTGTCCTCAACTCCATCTCCTTTGCCAAACGAGCCACACTTTTTACTATGGTTTTTGTTTTTGGGGATTCCAAAGATCGGACAAAACTTTGATCTATTTTCAAGCAATCCAGAGGAAGACGCGACAAATGATGAAGAGAAGAAAACCCTGTTCCGAAATCATCCAAAGCCAGACGCACCCCTTCCCTTCGCAGGCAATTCAAAAATTCTATGATTTTGGAAAGGTCATTTATAAAAACAGACTCGGTAATTTCCAATTCAAGATATCCCGGTTGCAAGCCTGTCATTGATAAAATTTCAAAGACCCGATTAACAAAACCAATATGCTCCAACTGCCGGGCTGAGACATTAACCGATATCGAAAAATTTTTTCCATTTTTATCCTGCCATTTTTTAGCCTGTCGACAGGCATTCATCAAAACCCAATCCCCTAATGGCTTTATTCCTCCGTTCGCCTCGGCCACGGGTATAAATTCAGACGGAGGGATTTGTCCGTAACCTGGCGCATGCCAACGGGCAAGCGCTTCAAACCCGGTAATGCATTTTGAAAAAAGATCCCATTTAGGCTGGTAAAAAACCAAGAACTCGCCCCTTTCCAAACCCTGGGAAATATTTTCTCCCAATGCTCTTTCCAGGAACGAATGAGTTCGCATTAACATAATTTACCTCCTTTAGATCCATTCAAAAAAACGGCCCAAATTAATTCAAGCTCACAACCGGGGCGCAACTCCCGGCCGTGAGCTCTTAGATCCGGCTGGGGGTCACAGCCGAAAAAATAAATTTTTAATCATGCAGCACAAATTCACCTGCCGTCTCCACAAAATAGTCACAGACAACTACAGCAAGATTTAAAGGGTCCACAGGTTTGGTGATCCATTCATAGATATTTAAGTTTTTCAACTCCATAGGAGCCACTAAATAAGGAAGCGAAGGAAGATAAATTACCTTCTCGCATTGTATGTTTGAAATTTGCCTTATAAAATCCAAGCCGGATTGCCCGGACAACTTGTCATCAACAATCACCAGATCATGAGCCCGGCACAGTTGATCCGGACAACCCTTTCCTGAAGAAAATTTTACTTCATGGCCAAACCTGGAAAGCATAATGGCCAGTCGCCCTCTCTCTTCGGGGTTAGTGTGAACAAGAAGAATTTTTTTGGGTGCAATCGTCATATTCGCCCTCAATGAAAAAATTAAAGACTGTTAAGGCATCGTTTCAATGCTGAAATACTGCTGGAGTGGCAACGATCGACAGGAATATTTCTTTCCTTAGCCACCCGTACCGCTTCGGTCACCATTGGGTGCGCCACGGTACCGGTAAAAATCAGAATTCGATTGACGCCATCCATCCGTCGAGCCATGTTGGGGATCCTTTGACTGAAAACCCTTGCATCAAAACCTCTGCTACGACACTCCTTTTCATAAGACCGTTTCAACCGATCCAACCCCCCAATAATGGCAACACTCATAATTCATCTCCCGAATATCTATACTTGAAATTGATTATTATTCTCAAAATTTAAATAAGCAAAATTTTTTTAACTACTTGTTAGCACACTGCAGCAAATGAAGCCTTATCCGCATCCAATAAACGGGTTACCTCTTTAGCTTCTCTTAATTTCACAATTTTTCCATGATTCTTTAACCGGATTGAAGCACCCCCACCACATTTATTCATACACTCAACCATGCAAACCTCTCCAGAGCCCGGCATCTTCTTTAATAAATTTGCCATTTTTTCTGATTTCCAGGCTTTGCATCCTGGGCCTTTGCAAATTTTTATTTTTTTTGTCATGGAGAAAATCCTTATTGATAACGAATATCAATATAGTGTTTTTACCCTCTTTTGTCAACCCTGGATTCAAACTTTTTTTCAACGTTTTAATGCAATAAAAACAATAAGTTATACTAATTTTGTTTTTCAACCTTGTTTTTTATTTTAATTTTATTGTATATTTGCGCAAATTTTGATTTTGATAACTGTTTTCAAAAACTAGCTATGCTTAATGAATTTGATATATTCAAGGATTTCCTCCATCACTTGAATCTGCGCTGGACACCGCAAAGAAAACTGATTCTGGAAGTTTTCCTGCAATTGGAAGGCCACATTCCCATTGAGGATCTTCATAAAAGAGTCCATCAACAGGACCCGACGATTGGCATTGCAACTTTATATCGAACGATGAAGTTACTCGTAGACGCGGGTCTCGCGGATGTCCATACCTTCAATGAGAAGACCACTTACGAACGACTCTATAAAGTCAGGCATCATGATCACTTAATTTGTACTAACTGCGGAAAGATGGTCGAATTTGAACATCCTCTCATTGAGAAATATCAACTGGATGTTTGTGAGCGGCATGACTTTACTTTAAAAAGCCATAGAATGGAATTGTTTGGAACTTGCAGAGAATGCCAAAAATAAAAGCCCCTTTTCACTCATACAAAAAAGTAAAAAGGGGCTTTAGAAAACTGCTGAATTTTTAATTATTGTCTTTACTCATATTTTCCATCATGTAGTTTTTGATGCCGATATCCTTGATGCGGTTGAATTGAGTTTCCAGCCAATCAACACTATCTTCAGTTTCTTGAAGAATTCCATCTAACATCTCTTTCGTTCCGAAATCATTTTTATCCATACAAGTTCTGATATGCTTTCGCAAACGAGTTACATGGGCCAGCTCAATTTTATATTGATTCTTCAATTGAGCTTCCACCGTGTTGCCAACCAATACCGTATCGTACTTTTGCATATCAGGAGCTCCATCGAGAAAAATAATTCTCTCAATTAACTGATCTGCATGCTTCATTTCACCCATGGACTCTTCACGGGAATGACTGGCTATTTTTTCATAGCCCCAATCTTCCTGCATTTTGTAATGGATATAATAGATATTGATTGCGGTTAACTCAGCCATCAACACATCATTCAAGGCTTTGATTACTGCTTTATCGCCTTTCATATTTTTTATACCTCCAAAAAGATTTTTTTAATTCATTAACCTGTCCTACTTGACAATCTACCAGATCTCAAAATCCTGTCAACCCCTTTATTTATAAATACTTACGGGTGATAACTACATTGAGAACCGATATCAATTTAATGCAAATTGGAAAAATTGGATGGTGCACTTCTGCTAAAGGAAGCTTAATTATAGGGAGAGAAGAGACAGGTCTTTTTACAGAAAAAAATTAAATGATAAGTGTTATCAAAAATAACTGCTGGAAAGTAAAAATTAAAATTGGGTTCTACCATCCAGACGGGTCATCACATCGACCCCGGTATCGGTAACACAGAGGGTGTGTTCGAACTGGGCAGAGATTTCGCCATCTTTTGTAACAGCGGTCCATTTATCGGATAGGATTTTTAGATCGGGTTTACCCAGATTCACCATCGGTTCAATGGTGAACACCATCCCCTTCTTTATCTCTAATCCTTCCCCAAAATTTCCATAGTGAAGGATTTGCGGTTCTTCGTGAAAGTTACTTCCGATTCCATGCCCGCAAAACTCCCGGACAATCGAATAGCCATGGCCTTCTGCAAAGTTTTGAATGGTGGCTCCAATATCTCCCAGCCTGGCACCAGGTTTAACCACTTCTATTCCACGCTGCAATGCTTCTTTGCATACCTCCACCAGTTTTTCCGCCTTTTTTCTCGGAGATCCAACGAAAAAGGTGCGGCTGGTATCGCCATGAAAACCGTGTAAATAGGTGGTGATGTCCAGATTGACAATGTCCCCATTTCGCAGTTTTCTATCGGAAGGAATGCCATGGCAAATTTCCTCATTGACCGATGAACAAATACTTTTCGGGAATCCACGGTAATTTAAGGGGGAAGGAATAGCCCCTTTGGCAACAATATAGTCGTGGCAAATCTGGTTCAACCTGTCGGTTGTCACTCCAGGTTTCACATAGGGTTCGATCATCAATAGAACCTCTGCCGCCAGTTGGCAGGATTCCCTCATTTTTTCTATTTCTTCCTCGGTTTTATAATGAATCATGCGGATAAATGAATTCTTTAATGGATTGCTTCTTGTCGCGCCAGTTGGGTTTAACCTTTACAAAAAGTTTTAGATACACTTGAGCTCCCAAACGTTTCTCAATTTCTTTTCTGGATATCCTCCCTATGGACTTAAGCATATTCCCCCCCTGCCCTATCAATATTTTTTTCTGTGAATCTTTTTCTGTATAAAGGGTGCCATGGATTTTTACCACACCGTTGGCCTGTTCTTCCATATTTTCTACCACAACAGCTACGGAATGAGGCACTTCAAACCGGGTCAGGCTCAAAACTTTTTCCCGAATAATCTCCTCCAGCAAAAAGCTTTCGGTGCAATCGGTCACCATATCTTTTGGGAAATACTCAGGCCCTTCAGGCAAATACTTCACAATTAGATTTTTTAGCGGTTTCATTCCGTCATCTTTCAACGCAGAAACCGGTATGATTTCCTTAAAAACAGCTCTTCCATCAGCCTCAGCCATTAACGAAAGAAGCTTTGGCTTTTCTACCAGATCGATCTTATTAATGACCAGAATTTTGGGAACGGAAGTATTCTCCATTGATTTTAGAACAAACTCATCTTCTTGCATAAACCCGTCGACTGCATCAATCAAAACCAAAATCAAATCGACATCGTCATAGGTGCTTATCGAGGTCTGCACCATTAATTCGTTTAACGTCCTTGTTGTGGCATGGATACCTGGAGTATCCACCAAGATTATTTGGGCATCCTCCAGATGGACCACCCCTGTAATTTTATTTCGGGTAGTCTGCGGACGGTTGGATGTTGCTGCCACCTTTTGGGCAACCAAACGGTTCAACAGGGTGGATTTTCCAACATTGGGACGACCAATGATGCTGGCATAACCTGATTTGAAAGTAACGGGATGACTCACAAGCAATGGATGAAAAAGAATTTTTTCACAAAAACGGGTTTCCTGTGTAAGATTGAATTCTGTTATCGGGACAATATTTTCTTCTAAGATTTTACCATGAACCTGGGAATATACCTCCACATTCCATATTGCCTGCATAAATGTGGCTATTGCGATTTTAACTCTCACCCCGAAAATCGGGAAGAATCTGTCCCTTATGTAGAAGCTTTATTAAAGGAATTGAGGGCCTACTCTCCCTCGCTTAAAAACTATACCGTCCCAACCGTTTTTATGGGAGGGGGGACACCCACGATACTTTCTCCCCAACAATTAAAACAGATTCTGGAAACCGTTCAGGATTATTTTAATTTAGATTCTGATTGCGAAATCACAATTGAAGCGAATCCAGCAACCATCAAACTAGACACTTTACAGGAAATTCGTTCGGCCGGATATAACCGTATCAGCATTGGCGTTCAATCCTTTGATGAAAAAGAACTGCAATTACTTGAACGGGTGCATAACGAAGAAGAAATCCATTCAACAGTGGAACGGGCCCGGTTAGCCCAATTCAAAAACCTTTCCCTGGATCTTATGTTTGCCTTGCCGGGTCAAACAACAGAAAAATGGCTTTCCAATCTCGAACAGACCATTAACAAAAACCCGGACCACCTTTCGACCTATAATCTTACGATTGAACCTGCCACCGCATTTTTCAAACTCCATGAAAGAGGTAAATTATGCCTGCCTCCAGAAGATACTCAACTGGAAATGTACGAAACTTCTATTCAAACTCTTGAAGAGGCGGGTTACCTGCAATACGAAATTTCAAATTTTTCCAAACCTGGAAGAGAGTCCAAACACAACATTAATTACTGGAACAATGGAGAGTATCTTGGAGTGGGCGCGGGAGCCTCGTCCTACCTGAATGGTGAAAGGTTCACCAACACCAAACTACCTTCAGTTTATATTCGCGAAATTGAAGCAAATGAAAATGCGATTGCAACTCGGGAGCGATTGGAACCCATTCGGGCGATGGGTGAAACTCTTATGCTGGGACTCAGGCTTCTCAAAGGGGTTTCTATAGATATATTCGAAAAACGTTTTCAGGTCTCTTTCCAAAAAGTGTATGGCAACGTCATCGAGTCATTACTCTCTCAAGAGCTCATCACCTTCAATCAAAACCGTGTGGCCTTATCCAAAAAAGGATTATTTTTGGCCGACTCGGTTATCCTCCGGTTCATGGCGTAGATTATGAGTACCGAATTCAAAAAACTGATTGAAATTGTGGACACTCTGATGGGAGAAAACGGCTGCCCCTGGGATAAGGTGCAAACCCGGGATTCCCTAAAGCCCTACCTGGTAGAGGAGACATACGAAACCCTAGAAGCGTTGGACGGCAATGATCCCGAGCAGATCAAGGAAGAGTTGGGTGACTTGCTTTACCAGATTTTGTTCCACGCAAAAATTTCCGAAAATAAAAAAGAATTCAATATCACAGATGTCATTAATTCCATCAGCGAAAAAATGGTTCACCGGCACCCTCACGTCTTCAAAGAGAAAAACCTTGAAACCCCTGATGAAGTTGTAACTCAATGGGAAGAGATCAAAAGCAGGGAAAAAGGGAAAAAGGACCGGGAGTCAGTGCTGGACGGTATTCCCTCTCACCTGCCAAGTTTGTTGCGTTCGCAAAAACTCCAGAAAAAAGCAGCTAAGCATGGATTCGATTGGGACAAAATCGACTCGGTCTTCGAGAAACTTGACGAAGAGATCGCCGAGTTTAAAGAGGCCATTCTTTCAGGAAAAGAAAAAGACATCACAGAAGAGCTGGGGGATATTCTTTTCGTCCTGGTCAATATCGCCAAATTCAAAAAAATCGATGCCGAAGAAGCGTTACGCACCACCAACAACAAATTTATAAAGCGATTTCAGCATATTGAAACCGAAGTCGCCAAACGCGGCAAAACTCTAAAAGAAACTCCCCTCAAAGAACTCGAACAATACTGGCAGGATGCCAAGCGGCCAAACGGCCCCTAATAATGACTCCTCAACTGAATGATCTAAAAAAATAGGTCGAAATTGTGAGCAAAGCGAAGCAATCCAGAAAACCTGGATCGCCGCACTCCCTACGGTCGTTCGCGATGACAATTTTTTGCAGCAGGGATTTTGTTTTGAGGTGATGCAGCCATCAGGATGGGTTTAACGCCTTATCAATTTCAATATTGATCTCAGTTAAAATCACGTCCGGGTTCACATTGTGCATACTTGCGGTCTGTTCGACCGTTTCGAAGGCCTGCCCGGGACAAGAAAAACAACCTTCTCCATAATGCTTTTCAAAGATTTTTTTTGTTGCCGGATAAACCTTTATCAGACTTCCCACCCAAGTGTCTGCCCGACATTTTTCTCCATGACTGATTTCCCTTCCGGGATTGGAATATTCATTTTTTGAAGGTGGAGAGTCTTGAGAAGCAGATGTTTGTCCTTCCTTGACAAGTTCTACGTTTAGTTTCTCTAAAAAAACATTTACATCCACCCCATGCTTTGCGCAGGCTTTTTCAATGCTCACCACCTTGGCGAAAGTATTTCGGGCTGCAGGATTCGCCAAAGACTGGAATCCACTCTCCAGAAACAGGGATAGTGCTTTTGGAAAATGGTCCAACACATCCGCAACTTTCAAATCTCCGGTAATTTTCTCAGGCTTGGGAATTTCCGCAGGAGCCAACAAAACAAAAAACAAGTTATAAAACATGATTGCAAACGCCAAAGCGGCCAGGATTGCAAAAACCACAAATGCAGCGTGTGCCATTCCACCGCGCCAGCCTCCCAATGCATAAAGGGTTATCATTCCTAACAACCCCGTGTTTTGTAATATGAATTGATATTTCATTCCTTCGGGCCAGGGAAGTTTTCTAGCGCTGAAACGGGGTAAAACATGAAAAGCAACACCCGCAATCATCATAGTCATAAACCCAAGCAGGTTTATATGGATATGAACAAAGCGGAATCGGAAGGAAAGGGAAGGATCAACGGCCAGGGTAACTCCCAGCAGGGCACCCAGCAAAGCATAGATTAATCCGGCCTTAATAAATAATCGAGGGTAATTGTCCATTTTAGTTAGATATTAAATTAATAAAAATATTCCATGGTTATTAAAAACTAATTTATTGGATAAGCCCTTCCCCGCCATTGGGTCTTTCTTCGTACAAGTGCATGGAACATTGAATTTGCCATTATAGCTGCCATTATCACCGCCCCCAAGGGGAATAAGGCTGCCGTATTTCTATTTAATCCTAATTCATCGCATGTTTTGTATCCTGCGGCAGAAACCATAATCACTCCAGCAACTGACAAACCAATCCAGACCCAACCGGTTTGCTGAAAAATATTTATTGCCAAAATAATGTAAGGAGTGAGCAAAAATCCAAGCACTACACAAACATGGTGGATGGCTTTGGCTACAGACCGCTTCATAGCCAGAAACATATTTTTTTCCCAGCCCAACCAGATTTCTTTCAACCCATAATACATCCTGATAGAAAATAATTGCTTTGCATCGGCAACGAGCAATTTGAGTCCTGCCTTTTTGGCCCGTTTAGCGATCAATACATCTTCCAGAACATCTGCCCTCCCAGCTTCATGGCCGCCAATTTTTTCGTACGCCTCGCGTCGGAACATCAGAAATGCCCCAAACCCCATAGCGCTTTTATGTTCGGGATCATTAACATTTTTAAATCGTGTTAATGAAGCGATGAACCCAAAAATAACGGGCTGGACCGCGCGCTCCCAAAATGAGCCAAATTCTGCCTGGGGCATTAAGGTCAACACATCCAGTTCCCTTTCACGCATGGTATGCAACGCGGTATTAAGTGCTGAAGGTTTGAAAACCGGATCAGCATCTGTAAAAAGCAAATATTCCCCTTGAGCAATTTTAAAAGCCTGATGCAACGCAAAAGGTTTTCCCAACCATCCCTCCGGCAAATCTTCTCCTTCAATCACTTTAAGATGGGAATTTTTTTCAGCAAGGTCGTGCATGATTGTTCCTGTGCGGTCGGTTGAATGGTCATTCACTGCAATAATCTCGAAATTGGGGTAATCTTGCATTAGCAAGGACTGCAAGCAAGCACCAATACCCCTTTCTTCATTTCGAGCAGGAACACAAACAGAAATTTTTGGTGGATCAATTATTGGCTTTGACACTGGCTGAAGCCGTACCAGATACACCATGTTTGCTGTTAAGTAAATGATGACAGCAACAATCAATATTTGTTGAAAAAGGGTTAAAATTTCTAACAATGTTAAGTTCTATTCCTAAAATAATTTGAGTCGTTGTTTTTATCCCCATTAAAAAAGAAAAAAAAGAGGATGCATTTAGAATAATTTGTTATCCTTATTAAAGAAACAAAATCTGTTTTTTCCTACTAGTTTTTAAATCGTTCCAAATCCCCTTTTTACCATGTTCAAAATGAAATTTCGTTTCCTTGTATCCCTGTTTATTCTAATCCCTTTAGTTTGCGGTTCCACTCCCAAAAATTCCGAAGCTTTATGCATTAAAAATGAAAGAGCAAATTTAAGAAAAGGTCCGGGAACCAACCATGAAAAGTTATGGGAAGTTTTCAAATACATGCCTTTCAAGCAACTGGGAAGCAAAGGTGCATGGAAACGCATACAAGATGTGGATGGAGATATTTATTGGGTCCATGGACCGCTCACCACCCAAAAATACAAATGTGCTGTTATCAAAAATAATAAAACCAACCTGAGAACGGGGCCCGGCACAAACTTTCCTATAGTTCCGTGGGCTCCTGTGGACAAATTTTTCTCCATGAAAGTCCTTAAAATTGAGAAAAACTGGGTTCATATTGAGGACAGCGCAGGCGATAAAGCATGGATTTATCGTCCTCTGGTTTGGATTCAGTAGGTCAAAGCCCACATAGCAAAAAATATCAATTACCTACCAATATTTTTCACTTTTTTCCTTACCTCATGCAGGGACAGATTTCACTTTCTTAATGCCCCACTTTCAAAAAAATCCTTTATTTTGAAATTGAGGCAGATAATAATTAGGATATAAATTTTATTTTTAAGGATTCGTCCTTTTACCCCATTTAGAAGTTTTTTACAGGAGATCATCATGGAGACTGCAACGATTCCAGAGCCGATTTCACCGGTGAAAGAATTTCTCTCAAAACCTCAAAAATTGCTGATAGACGGAAAACGCGTCGATGCTTCCAGCGGAGAAACCTTTGAAGTATTCGATCCTTCTAACAATTCGGTTTTGACGCGGGTCCCCAAAGGTGGAAAAGAAGATATTGATCTCGCGGTCAAGGCTGCCCGGAACGCTTTTGAAAATGGTCCCTGGAAAAAAATGACCGTATCTGAACGCGGCAAATTGATATGGAAACTGGCCGATCTCATTGAGGCAAGAACGGAAGAGTTCGCACAACTTGAAACATTAGATAACGGCAAACCTCTGGTTATATCCCGTGCGGTTGATGTCGCCCTTGTCATTGACCATTTTCGTTATTACGCGGGAATGGCCACCAAAATACACGGGGAAACCATTGATATCAGCGTTCCATACGCACCGGATGCCGAGTTTTTAGATTTTACCCGGCGGGAACCGATGGGTGTGGTCGGGCAAATCATTCCGTGGAATTTCCCCCTATTGATGGCCGCCTGGAAACTTGGAGTTGCATTGGCAGCAGGTAATTGTGTGGTCTTAAAACCTGCAGAGCAAACTCCCCTTTCTGCTCTTCACCTTGCAGGCCTTTTTTCCGAAGCCGGTTTTCCCGATGGTGTGGTTAACATCGTGAGCGGATATGGAGATGCAGGGGCCGCTTTGGCGGAACATATGGATGTGGACAAAGTCGCTTTCACGGGAAGCACCGAAGTGGGCCATGAAATTGTTAAAGCGTCTGCTGGAAATTTAAAACGGGTATCGCTGGAGCTGGGCGGAAAATCACCAAGCATTGTTTTTCCTGATGCCGATCTCGAGGTTGCAGCCCAGGGAGTCGCGGGAGCAATTTTCTTCAATCAGGGCCAGGTCTGCACTGCGGGCTCACGGTTATTGATCCATAAAAATGTTTACGATGAAGTACTGGGCCGAGTTGCAGATCAAGCGAAAAAAATCAAAGTGGGCCCAGGCATGTGTTCCGACACCAATATGGGCCCATTGGTTTCCCGTGAACAACAGGAAAGGGTATTGAATTATATCCGCTCAGGGGAGCAAGACGGCGCAAGCACATTAACGGGTGGCAAGGCTCTTGGAGGAGAGTTGGAGTCGGGATGTTATGTAGAACCAACCGTGTTCGAAAATGTGAATTCGGATATGAAAATTGTGAGCGAAGAAATATTCGGACCCGTTGTTGCAGCCGCACCCTTTGAAGACATAGACAGCGTTATTGCTCGGGGAAACGATACGGAATATGGACTTGCAGCCAGTGTGTGGACAAAGGATATCAACAAGGCACACAAGGTTGCGAAAGGACTTAAATCGGGAACGGTTTGGGTGAACTGCCATAACATCTTTGACGCTGCCGCACCTTTCGGGGGATATAAAAGAAGTGGGTTTGGCAGGGAAATGGGAATTCATGCCCTGGAAAACTATACCCAGGTCAAAAACGTTATAATCCAACTTCAGAGCTAAAACCAACTACTCTAAAAAAAGGTTAGCATGCACCCGTTAAGGGTAGGCGGATTTTGAATCGGGTTCCAACACCCAATTTACTTTCCACATCGATGGTCCCTTTATGGGCTTCTGCAATTTGTTTGCATATGCTCAAGCCCAATCCGCTGCCACCCTCATCCTTGGAACGAGCTTTATCTACTCTGTAAAATCTGTTGAAGATAAAGGCCAGGTCTTCTTCAGGGATTCCTATACCCGTATCAATAATGGTCATCAGGGCAAACTCTCCGTCTTTTTGCAGCGAGACTTTTAATTCTCCGCCCCGCTGGGTATATTTAATCCCGTTCTGCAAAATATTCCAAATCATTTGCCGCAACCTGACAGCATCTCCCTTCACCTTAACTTCTTCCAGAAAAGCAATGACTATTTCGATGTTTTTTTCTTCCGCTAAAACCTCTGCATGTTTACAGACCTCTTCTACCAGCGGCTTTAATTCTATTTGTTTGCAATCGAGACTGATTTGATTCTCATCCGATTTAGAAAGCAAAAATAAATCTTCGAGGACCTTCGACATATAATTGATCTCCTCAAGATTACTGGAAATGACTTCCTGATATTCTTCCGGACTCCTGGGCTTGCTTAGGATCAATTCATTCTGCCCCTTCAATACGGTCAGTGGCGTTCTAAGCTCATGGGAAGCATCACTGCTAAACTGGCGAACCTGTTTGAAAGAATTTTCCAGGCGATTCATCATTTCATTGAAAGTCAAAGCCAGTTGTCCCAACTCATCTTTTATTTTCAAAACAGGGATGCGCTTGCTTAACTCCTGTCCCTGTCCAATTTCCCTTGCGGTATCAATGATTCTTGAAATTGGTTTCAACGCCCGCCTAGCCATGAACCTTGCAAACAAAGCTGCAAAAATAAGGACGGAAGGAACAGCCGTAAACAGAAATATCCTCAAATTCCTCAATGTTTCCTTAACGGCTTCGAGAGAGGTGCCCACCTGTACCAGGTTGATCAGCTTATCCTCCAGTATCACAGGCATGGTAATTACCCGAATGGGATGCTTTCCTCCCACAGTAAAGGTCTCATAACTGTTTTTCCCCTCCAGCGCATCGGAATAAGCCTGTTGGGATAATGGGAATTGAGAAGCCGTGATATTGCTGGAACGTGAACCAACGTTACCGGAACCATCATAAATCCGGTAAAACTTGTTCAAATTCCCTTCCTTTATGAATTGATCAAAAAACTGGTTCAACCCTTGAAATGGAGAGGTACTCACCCGCATCGCCGCCGAAGTGGCAACCACGGTAGCAGAAACAGTCAGTGAGTTATCGACACTTTCATATAATCGTTTGGAAAGAAAATAATTAAGAAGAATACTAAAAAGAATCAGGATGATTGCCAGGAGGATTACATACCAGGCAGTCAGTCGGGAGCGGATGGATTTGAATGCCATAACTACACTTTCATCACATATCCAACGCCCCGCAGGGTATGCAAAAGTTTCGTAGAAAAATTCTTATCTATTTTTTTCCGTAGGTGATTGACATAAACATCGATGACATTTGTAAAGGTATCAAAGTTATAATCCCAGACATGCTCCGCAATCATTGTCCGGGTCAGCACCTTTTCCTGATTGCGCATGAAATATTCAAGCAGGCTATACTCTTTCCCGGTCAGTTCAATTTCTTCGTCCCCTCTTCTGACTTTATGGCTAACCAGGTTTAAGGTGAGGTCGGCTATTTCGAGGGTTGTTTTGGTCTCCGCTTTTCCCCTTCGCAACAGCACACGAATTCGCGCAAGAAGCTCGGAAAAAGCAAAGGGTTTGGTCAGGTAGTCATCTGCCCCCTGATTTAACCCCTCCACCTTATCCTCAACCGCGTCTTTAGCTGTTAGGAGTAAAATTGGAGTTTCAATTTTCTGTGATCGAAGGCGGGACAGAATATCCAATCCATTAATCTTAGGAAGCATTACGTCAAGAATGATCAAATCATATTGATTTTGCTCCCCCAGGTGAAGGCCTTCTTCGCCATCGGTCGCAATATCCACTGCATAGGTCTCTTCTTCCAACCCTTTTTTGATAAATGCTGCAACCTTTTTTTCGTCTTCAACAATCAAAATACGCATTTATTCTTCCCATTTTTTCTGAACTTTGTGAAGCTCGATTTCTCCTTTGAGCATTTGAATATGTTTTTCACAATCCTTTTGAATTGCAGAATACATTGCGCGACAACTGTCATCATTTGCATCAATCATGGCCTGCTTGCAAACTTTGATGGCTTCCTGGGAAGCTTCCATCGCCTTTAATATATTGTCATTGAAATTTTTACTCATTCTTATATCCTAAATACATTTACTAAGCATATTTTAGCATTAACCTCACGGCCCAAGGAATCCTATTTAATAAAACCATCACGTGGAGGTCAGTCATTTCTTTCTTCTAATTCCCTGCCAAACAAATACTTCACCAATATAATTCCCAGCACAGCTCCAAACAAGGGCAAGGCATCAATTAACCAGAGAATATATCTCCCAAAAAAACCCAGGTTTTTGCTAAGATAGGCAGCAAAATTAACCCCTGACTCGTGCAAAAAAACAAAAATAAGGTTTATGACAGCACCACAGACAAAACCAATAAAACATCCGAAACCATAATAAATATACTTCATAACTTGTTGTTTTCGAGCCAGCAAACCTTTTTTTCAGGGAATATCATATATAAACAGAGGAAACCTACAAGTCTCATCAGGGCGATGGGGTTATTATACATTTTGTTCAACCTATTTTAAAACTTGAAGCATGAGATTAAAAGATAAAACCGCGATCATTACAGGAGGCGGAACAGGAATCGGACGCGCCACAGCCACTGCATTTTGTAGAGAAGGGGCAAAGGTAATCCTATTTGGCCGAAGAAAAGAAAAACTCGAAAAGACCGCAGAAGAGTTAGGCAACTCTGCTTTCGTGGTCCAGGGTGATATGACAAATAATGATGATCTGGATCAGCTTATTAACCAAACTCTGCAAAATTTTAAAGGAATCGACATCCTGGTGAATAATGCAGGTCTGTTTAACGGAGCTCCTTTACACGAAATAACAGATTCTCAATGGGATGAAATGATGGATATTAATATTCGGTCCGTCTTCCAGCTCACACGAAGAGTTTTGCCGGTTATGCTGGCCCAAAAAAGTGGCAGCATCATCCATATCAGCTCTATTCTAGGTCTTATCGCAGTACCTCAAGTGGCAGCCTATAATGTTTCAAAGGGTGCCCTTAACCAGTTTAGCCGTTCAATTGCAGTCGAGTATGGACCTTCAGGAATTCGTTCTAATTCCATTTGTCCGGGACTGATTGAAACCGATATGACCGCCGATTTGATGAAAGATGAAGACTTGATGAAAGAATGGAGTAAAGACTATCCTATTGGACGGTTTGGCAAACCGGAAGATGTTGCCAGCGCCTGCCTGTATTTAGCAAGTGATGAATCATCCTTTGTAACTGGAACCGTACTCCCTGTCGATGGAGGATTTACAGCCCATTGAACAAGGGTTGACGCACACCCCGGCGGGTGATAAAAATCAAGATCACATCAAAAAACAGATTCCCCGGTTTTGAAAGTGCAACTATGAAATATGAAACGGTAATTGGACTGGAAGTTCATGTCCAAATAAACACAAAAACCAAAATTTTCTGCCCCTGCTCCACGGAGTTTGGCAAACCACCCAACGCCAATACATGCCCCATTTGTCTGGGCATGCCCGGGGTACTACCGGTATTGAACAAACAATTTTTGGAATCAGCAATGAAAGCCTGTCTGGCAACGCATTGCACCATTGCTCCCATGAATCGCTTTGCCAGAAAAAATTATTTCTACCCCGATCTTCCCAAGGGTTATCAAATATCCCAATTTGAGGAACCTTTGGGGGTAAACGGGCATATCAATATAAATATAAACGGAACAAAAAAACGGATTGGACTGACCCGCATCCATATGGAAGAAGATGCCGGCAAGCTAATTCACGGGGAAAACCTTGGGAGCCCGGGAAAAAGTTATGTGGACTTCAATCGCACGGGCGTCCCTCTTTGCGAAGTGGTTAGCGAACCCGACTTGCGATCACCAGAAGAAGCAAGAGCCTACCTGGGAGAACTGAAATCCATCCTTCAATACGCAGAAGTAAGTGATTGCAATATGGAAGAAGGAAGTTTGCGCTGTGATGCCAACATTTCTCTCCGACCAGAGGGACAAAAAGAATTTGGAACCCGGACGGAACTGAAAAACCTTAATTCCTTCAAGTTTGTCCAGAAAGCCATCGAATTCGAAGTTGCCCGGCAAACACAGGTGCTGGAGCAAGGAGACCAGGTCATTCAGGAAACTCGATTGTACGATTCGGACAAGGGGGAAACCTTTTCCATGAGAAGCAAAGAAGAAGCACACGATTACCGTTATTTCCCTGATCCCGATCTGGTACCGGTGGTCGTCGATGAAGCCTGGGTTGACAAGATCAAAAAAACCCTACCCGAATTGCCAGAACAAAAACGGGAAAGATTTGTAACCGAACATAACCTTCCAGAGTACGATGCTGGTGTTCTAACCTCATCCAAGGACCTGGCGAATTATTTCGAAAAATGTACTTCCCTGCTCTCGAAACCCAAAATTATCAGCAACTGGATCATGGGGGACTTGTTGCGGGAGCTGAACAAAAGCAACCTGGAAATTCAGGAATGCCCGGTTTCTCCGGAAACCCTGGTGAGCCTGCTCAAAATGATTGACGAAGGAATCATCAGTGGCAATATTGCCAAAATGGTATTCGAAGAAATGTATCAAACTGGAAAAGAACCGACAGCTATAGTAGAAGAAAAAGGGTTAAAACAAATTACCGATGACAAAGCTATCGACGAGATGGTAGAAACAGTCCTCCAGGCAAACCAAAGTCAGGTTGAAGAGTATAAAGGAGGTAAGGAAAAGGTACTCGGATTTCTTGTGGGGCAGGTAATGAAATTAAGCAAAGGGAAAGCCAACCCCGGGGCGGTAAATAAACTTATTAAAGAAAAAATATCTAAAATGTAAGTTGATGAACATTTTCACAAAAAAGTTAGAAACCCTGGCGGTTAGCCTCACGGTTTTCATCATTTTAGGATCATTAACAATTGCTAAAGTCAACGCCGAACCCACATCACCCCAATCTCAAAGATTCATTGATAATAAGGACGGCACCATCTCAGACTCGAAAACAGGTCTGATGTGGATGAAAAATGACTCTTATTTACATTCAGGTCACTGGTTGAACTGGTATGAAGCTAAAGCATATATAGGTTTGTTGAATGAAAAGGGATTTGCACAGTATAGCGATTGGAAATTTCCTACAACCCGTCAGCTCAAAACTCTTTTTGATTCAAATAAAATAAATAGCTCGCAAGTAGGTCGCGAAATGAAGATTCATACCGACCCTGTATTCGGAAAAAATGGCAGTGGTTCATTGTGGTCCGCCGATGAAAATGGCAGGCATAATGCCTTCGGAGTCGTATTCAACACCGGTGATGTTTTTAGTGGAAATAAAAAGTCCCGCTCCAGAAAAGCAACGCGGGCTGTCAGGGAAGATTTTACTAATCATTAATAATTTATCAGGGTAGCAAAACGAAAATGGCACATCTTGTTTTTATCTTTTCCTTATTAGTACTAAATATTTTCTTCACCAATCCTGCCTGGGCAACTTACCCCAGCCCAGACATTGCCCACTGGGAGCTTTCTGTTTCAGACGAAAGAAATGATCCTGACTACAAGGAAATTGAAAACCTCGTAAAAGAAAAGAAATTAGATGAAGCCTTATCTGCACTGGACAAAAAGATCAAAGATCTTCCAAAAGAAGCCACACCCGTCATCCTGAAAGCATTGGTGCAACTGGAAAAAGGCATGCCCAAGGAATCGCTGGATACTTTATTGATGGGATTTAAAATGGAACGTCAGCATCCGGCGCTACACTTTGCCTTTTGCCAGATTCACAGAAAACTGGGCAATGGAAAAACCTCGAACCGGGCCTGCATCATTGCTTCACAGCAACATCACAAAAACCCGTTGGCACATCATGAATACGCCCTGACTTTAATAGCCATGGGGGATTCAAAGAGTGCCCTTAAAGAACTATCTTTGGCTGAGCAACTCGATCCGAAAAACCCTACATACCCCTATGAAAGGGGAATGATCTTTATTTACCTGAATAAGAACAAGGAAGCAGAGGAAGCTTTTAAGAAATCATTCTCCCTTGATGAGAAAAATATTGAAGCGGCTTATCAACTCGCTTATCTATATGCCACTCAAAATAAAAAGGAACTTTCCAACACCTACATAAATAAAATTCTGGATATGAGGATGAACCACCCGAAAACAAACTCTGTTAAATTGTTAAGGGAAATAGTAAACACGAACTCAACGCAAAAATTACCTAAAAAAGTAAACACTTCTCAATATCATTTGAGCCGATCAAAATCACTTTACAAAGAGAAAAAATACGGCCTGGCCCTTATCGAAATTGAAACAGCAGCCAGATTTGCTTCTGAAGATTTAAAAACCCAGGAAATTCTAGTGGGCATGTACAGTTTGTTTCTCAGGTTGGACAAGGCCGAAGAAGCCGTATCCCGGTTTATTGAAACGGCTAAAGATGACAAATTAAAAAGTCGAGGCTATCAGGAGTGGGGGGACATTGCCATTCTTCGGGGCAAGCTGAAAGAAGCCAAAGAATATTTTGAAACAGCTAAAAATCTGGGCGACCCACAGGACATTGCAAAATTAACCCTGGCTGAGTTTCCCGATCTGGACACTCCGATAAAAGAAGTACCTTTAAACCCCAATGAAATATTCATTAATCCCGTAAACTCCCTGAAACGGAAAGGTGAGATTTTTGCACATTTCGGGATGTACCAACGAGCCCTGGGGATCCATTCAATGATCCTCCGCATGGAACCTACCCACTTGGAAACTCTTTTGAATATGGCTACCGTTAATTTTAAATTAGAAAAATACAACCGTGCCATTTCCATTCTGGAGCGGCTACTGGTTATCCACCCCAATCACGAAAACATTCTCGCCCATCGTTTACTTCTGGCACGATCCTATGTAAAGAAAGGGGATCTTGGAAGCGGACTCAAAAACGTTGACATGGCAATCAAACTCAACCCAAGTTCAAAACAGGTGATTGCCGCAGATCCTGTATTCGAAAAGTTACGCGGCCTCGAAGGCTTCCAGAAACTGATGAATTGATCTTTTCAGGATTTAAAGCCCATCATATTTTTTACCTAAGAGTATTCCGGGACCTCATTCAACAAAACTTAGATTGACATTGTTCATGGTGTCCTGTCTAATAAAAATCCCTATTACTAGCCCTCAATTAAGGCGGTGAAATATGAGCAGTTCAAGGTCGATTTTAAAAATAAAAATCCTTTGCTTCAATCTTTTCGCATTTCTTCTAATCCCGGGGAAAACCATCTTTGCTGCGGATATTTGCAAACAAGGCCTGAAAGAATTACGGGGCAGTCAAGGTGTGATTCAAGACAAAGGAGGAATCTGGGGTTATCTGGAACAATCCAAAAATCTACGATCTGAATCCTTATTGGGCCTGCAAATTGACGGGAAACTTCAACGTCTCATTTCCATCTTTGAAAACTTATGCAGCGAAGGTAAAATCCCAACCGCAAAGCTTCATTCTGAAATCCTGGGGCTATTGGGAGATGCGAGAATGATTTTCAATCGACTCGGAGATAGAAGAAAAAAAGAACAGTTGATGAAAACTCTCAACGAACTTAATACAAAAATCACAACACTTTTAGAAAAATTACCGAGTTAACAAATAAAATGGCCACCAAAGAAATAAAAGAAGGAAATAAAGCGCCCGACTTTACAGCATTGGACCAGAACGGGAAAAAAGTCAAACTAAGTTCTTTTAAGGGAAAGAAAAACGTTGTCCTCTATTTTTACCCAAAGGACATGACACCCGGCTGCACGACGCAGGCCTGCGATTTTCGGGATGAGCATAAAAAGTTCAAAAACACCGTCATATTGGGAGTCAGCATTGATTCCCAGGAAAGACATCAAAAGTTTATTGAAAAATACGACCTGCCCTTCACCCTTCTTGCCGACAGCGATAAAAAGTTGGTCCAAAAATATGGTGTATGGCAGGAAAAAAAACTATACGGCAAGACTTTTATGGGAATCGTCCGAACCACCTTTCTAATCGACAAAAGCGGAACTGTCAGGAAAATTTTCCCCAAGGTAAAATTAAAAACCCATATTGAGGAAGTTCTTGCTGAGTTGAAAGAAATCTAACCTCCCGCCATCAACCTTTCGATTTCCTTCACACTTTTGGGAATGATACTGGAAAGGTTCAAACAACCCTTCGGGGCCATTACCAGATTGTCTTCGATTCGAATCCCTATGGTTTCATCATAGGTTTTTCCATTGAGTCGAATTTTAAAATCCCCATACAACCCCGGTTCGTTGCTGATCATCCAACCTGCTTTCATCGGTTGGCTCGCATAATTTCGAAAGGGATCGCCATCGTGTTCCTGCTCTCCCATTAAATGACTGACCCCGTGAGGCCTTTCTTTATATCTAAGCTTGTACTTTCCTCCTGCCGCGCTAAATTTCTTTTCCAATCCATCATTAACAACCGCCCAGCATATATCATTTAACTCTTCTACCGTTATCCCCTCGCGGGCCGCCTTTTCAACCTCCTTCTGGCCTTTAAGCACGATTTCATAAAGCATTTTTTGCATGGGATTGAATTTTCCAGACACAGGAAAAGTTCTAGTGATATCTGCATGCATCGTCATCCAGCGGACCCCAAAATCAATCAACATCATTTCATCTTTCGAAATCGGATCATCATTTTTCATATAGTGAAGAATGGTTGCATTGACGCCCGATGCAACTATCGAGGGATAACTGAGACCATAAGGGGACTTCATAAGCATCTTCCCTTCCAAGAACCCCTGAACCTGACACTCGTTTTTGAAATCACCGAAATTTTTCAACATGGACTTAAATCCTTCCCCGGTGATTTCCTGAGCTCTTCTGGCATTTTTGATATCATATTTATCCAATGGCAAACGAAGATCAAAATGGTTCTTCATGATATTCTTCAAAGCTCCCTTGGGCGCCTTCCATTCCCGCAACCAACCTGAGAGCTTCTTTTTGAAATCATAATTATGATCGGTGGTTATACTGGTTTGCTTCCCCTTTCGAATCCCTTCATACCAAAAGGTAGCCAAAGATTTTTTCTTATTTTTCAAAAACCTTTCTTTGAGAACTTCCTTAAATTCTCCAATATCACGCACGTCTTTAATTCCTGTGACGGACTGAACCTCTTTCAAACTGGCCTTATCACCCACACCAAAGCGCACTCCCTCCCAGAACTCCATGATCCGGTCCTTGCGCCCCACAAACAAAATCTCCTTCGAGACTCTGGATTTGGGATCAAGCAGCAATATGACGTTATTTTGATTGATGCCGGTTAAATACATTAGCGCCGGCTCCTGATAAGTCGGGCTATGGGAGTAAGCCCACACCGTTTTCCCTCCCGGCCCATAAGGAACGCCAGTTATTACCGTCAGGGAGTTTTCTCGCTCCATTAATTTTTTTCTTCTGTCCCGATATCGGCGCTTGGCGTAGGAGCCGGCTCCTCCATCTCGAAATATTCCCGAATATACTTTCTTGCTCGTTTTCATATGATTAAATTTAAAAATTTTATTTTTAAGTTTTGAGTTGGAAACTTTTTCCTTCTTTCAATATACTACACCAAACAATACAGCTTTTAGGACTTTAACTTTTCAATTTAGAGCGACAATAAATAATGTGTGGAAGATACACCCTCACAAAATCTATCAAAGCCATTGAGTCTCATTTTAAACCGGTTCGGATAAGCCTCAAACATTTCCCCAGTTATAATATTGCGCCGAGTCAAAACTCGGCTGTCATCATCCAGTCTTCGGACCAATTACATTTAACAGATATGAAATGGGGATTGGTTCCCTCCTGGTCAAAGGATTCCAAAATGGGAAATAAGCTCATCAATGCCCGTTCAGAAACCATTCACGAAAAACCCAGCTTCCGTGAATCTTTTAAAAACCGGCGTTGTCTGATTCCGACAGACGGGTTCATTGAATGGAAAGAAAAAAAGCCCCATTACATAAGAATTAAAAATCAGGCTTTGTTTGCTTTTGCAGGCCTATGGTCCACCTGGGATTCTGGAGACGAACCTCTAAAAACTTTTACTATCGTTACTACCGAGGCTAACAAAACTTTGTTACCCCTACACTCGCGGATGCCTGTCATCCTCCATCCCGATGATTACCAGAGCTGGTTAACGGGTGAAAGGGATTCTTTATCATCACTTTTTTCCGGCTCCCTTGAAAACGAGCTGGAATATTTTGAAATATCCACTGGTATCAATTCTCCAAAAAACAATAATGCCAGCCTTTTGAATCCTTCCGGGCAAACCTCTTTTACTTTTTAACTAAAATCGCCAACCATTCTTTATCTTTTCTTTGCTCGGCAGAATTTTTTGCCTGCGAAAGCTCGCGTATTTCAAATAAATCTGAAAAATAATGCCTGATATCTTCCTGTGTAGTATTGAACGGCGGTCCGCCCTCCTGCCCTGTGTGATAAAACAAACCCGCCAACATTCCTCCTTTTTTTAATGCCCGGGCCACGGTTAACACATATAAATCTCTTTGAGAGGGGGAAATGGCACAAAAGAAAGTGTGCTCAATTAAAAGGTCGAAGTGGTTATCATGAGCCGTATCCCATTCAAAAAAGTCCCGATGCAGAACCTGACTGTTTAAATTTCGCTTCTCAATCGCAGCGTTCAAAAGTTCCACCGCACCATTCGAGTAATCGATAGCCGTAACCTCGAATCCCTTTTCAGCGAGAAAGATAACTTCATGCCCTCTTCCGCATCCTGGAATTAATGTTTTGCCCGGAGCAATGGTTCCCGTTTCAACCAGACTCACAAAAGGGGGCGCAACCTGTCCGAGGTCCCAGGCCAAATCGTTCTCATCGTAATGCTTTTGCCAATCTTCCCGGGAATAACCTTCCATAATTTATTTTTTGTAAAATTCCACCAGTTTATCAATCGCTGCCTGACCCATAGCTTCAACAGATTCCACTGTGTTCCCACCAATGTGAGGAGTTACCATCAGGTTGGGTAGTTTAATAAACTCCCAATCCACCGGGGGTTCCGGGGAAAAGACATCCATGGCCGCGCCTTTAATTTCTCCGGACACCAAGGCCTGATGAAGGTCGGGATTATTGACAACAGGCCCACGACTGGTATTCACCAGAAACGCACTCGGCTTCATCGACTTAAAAACTTTCTCGTTGACCAGATCACGTGTCTGTTTGGTAAGGGGTACATGCAATGTGACGATATCCGATTCTCGGACCAGAGAATTAAAATCCATTTCGGCGGCTCCCTGTTCTTGACAAAACTCGCTTCTATCTTCAATATCGTTTATTAGAATTTTGCAGCTAAAGGGTTTTAGTAATTTAACAACCTCTTTGCCAATATTTCCACATCCGACAATTCCAACAGTTTTTTCTGAAAAATTTATTCCCCCATCGGGAAGCCATTCTTCGTTCTTCATTTTTACCGCAGAAATAAAAATATTGTGGCAAAGCCCTATCATAAAACTTAGAGCCAACTCGGCCACCGAGCGCTTGTTCGTCCCCGCGACGGCTCCCAATGTAACCCCACTATTTTTTATGGCTTCCTGATCCAGGTTATCCAGCCCAACTCCATACTTGGAAATGACCTTCAATTTTGGCAAAGCATCGAGAATTTCCTGGTTAAAAATGTCCCTTCCAATAATGACGGCTTCTGCATCTTTGAGAAAGTCGATCAACTCCTGACCCGACATGTATCCTTTTTTTTTGCTGAAGACGGTGTCAGGAAAAAGGGCTGAGAGTTTGGATCTGAGGGATTCAGATTTACAAAAGGCGGGAGCGGTAACGGCAACCTTCATAGGATCAACCAAATAACTGAGTGAAGATGGAAGCACCAGCGACGTAGGTACCGATCATGGAACCGAAGCTTGAAAAAAAGAAGATCAATAACAGCCTAGCCACCCGATTCTTCCACCACATGGAATAATGGGTGATATCTTCACGCAAAGTTTCAAAGTCACTGACCTTTGGTTTTCGCATATAGGACTCGACCAATCCCACCACCATTCCTGCACCTATGGTGGGATTCAGGGAAGTCAAAGGTGCAGCAATAAATGCGGCAATTATCGAGACAGGGTGCCCCAGTGCAATGGCAGTTCCTAATGCTGACAACCCACCATTGAGTATGATCCAGGTAGCAACCAATTGTCCTCCCAGTTCCGGGGACTGTTTGAATCCCACATAAAACATACTAAGAACCACAGCACAAATACCCCATCCGATATAGAGTCCCAATTTACTGGGAGGGGGTTTTCTATCCAGTTCTTCCAGATGCGCACTGTCAGGGGGAGATTCCAGATTCGGCATCATCCCCAGCAGGTGACCGGCACCCACGAGGGCGAGAATTTTTTTAGGAGGATGGTAGGATTCTGAAATCTGCGCCAACCGGCCCACCATGTACTCATCGCGCTCATCGATCAACACCCGTTTAATTTGCGGCAACTCTTCTCCAAATTCGCTAACAACCGAATGCAACATGTCACCGCGTTTCAAATCTTCGATTTGTTCTTCACTAATTTCCTCGCCGACAAAAACACCGGCAATCAATCCTCCGACGATTTTCAATTTCTGCCAGAAAGAAACCTCTGTGACCAGCCGGTGTAAGGTGGTGGATATATTTCGGTCGATGACTTCCAGGCGAAGTCCGTTTTCACGGGCCAGTTCTACGGCGCGGATCATTTCTTTTCCTGCCTCAACCCCGATCCGCTCCGCCAGACGTTTCTGGTAAGCCGTCAGAGCCAGGTTGATTAAAAGCAGTCCCGCTTTCTTTTTTTTGAAGACCTGATAGATGTCGAGGTTTTTCCACCAGGACTGGTTGGTGATATTTTCAAGACGCGGGGAGCAAAGTTCAACCGCCACACAATCGTATTCACCGGAGGAAATATGTTCTTCCACCATATCGACACTCAATTGCGAAACATGCGCGGTCCCAATCAAAGTGACTTCGCTGTTATTGAGCTGAACGGTTTTTACAATATCTTCCTGGTTTTCCACAAAATTCTTCTCCAACGGGCATTCACCCGAATAGCTAATAATCAAATAAGGATCGATTTTAAATCAGGAATACAAAAAAACGATGGGATCAGTCCTTGGAATTCCGGAGTTAATAATTTAACATAAATCATAGCAAATCCCGAACATGTTAAAATTCTTTTGTCATATAGTTCCGACCATTAAACCAACCCAATATGCAGCCTTTCAAACTAAAAGCCGATTACAGTCCGGCGGGGGACCAGCCTCAGGCCATTGAACAACTGGTCAAAGGCTTGGACTCCAGCCCCAGTTCGCAAACGCTTTTGGGAGTCACGGGATCGGGCAAAACCTACACCATTGCCAATGTCATTCAGCAGGTGCAAAAACCCACTCTGGTCCTTGCACACAACAAAACCCTCGCGGCCCAGCTTTATAACGAATTCAAAACCTTTTTCCCTGAAAACGCGGTGGGTTATTTCGTCAGCTACTACGACTACTATCAACCGGAAGCCTACCTCGCGCAAACGGATACCTATATTGAAAAAGACGCTTCGATCAATGACGAAATCGACAAGATGCGTCACTCGGCCACACATTCTTTATTCGAACGACGGGATGTGATCATTGTCGCCAGTGTTTCCTGCATTTATGGATTGGGTTCCCCAGAAGCCTATCATGGGATGTTGTTGTTTTTTGAATCAGGGAAACAAATGGAACGCGACTACGCCATCTCGAAACTGGTCGAGATCCAATACAAAAGAAACGATATTGATTTTCAGCGCGGCACCTTCCGGGTACGTGGGGATGTCTTGGAAATCCTCCCGGTTTACGAAAGAAACGAGGCTATTCGCGTCGAATTTTTTGGCGATGAAATCGACCGCATTTCTTCTTTTGATCCTCTCACACGGAAACCAATTGCCGAGTTGGATCGAATTGCGATTTATCCCGCAAGTCATTATGTGACTCCGCAGGAGCCGTTAAGAATCGGGATGGAAAATATCCGCAAGGAATTGATTGAGCGAATCGCCTATTTTGAAGGCCAGAACCAGTTGATTGAAGCGCAACGGATCGACCAAAGGACCTTGTTCGATCTGGAAATGATCAAGGAAGTCGGTTATTGCCAGGGGATAGAAAATTATTCGCGGCACCTGATGGCGCGACCGGCAGGAGAGCCCGGCCCCACCCTTCTGGATTATTTCCCTGAAGATTCCCTGTTCATTATCGATGAGAGTCATGTGACGCTTCCCCAACTACGGGGCATGTACAACGGCGATCGGTCCCGTAAGGAAAGTCTCGTGCGCTATGGGTTTCGTCTTCCATCAGCGTTTGATAATCGTCCACTCAAGTTCGAAGAATTCGAAACGCATGTGCAGGACATCATCTATGTTTCCGCAACACCGGGACCCTATGAACTGGAAAAATGCAAAGATCAAGTTGCCGAGTTGATCGCGCGGCCTACGGGACTGGTCGACCCGGAAATTGAAATCAAACCTGTAGCCAGTCAGGTGGATGACCTTTACAACCAGATTCGAACCCGGGGAGAAAAAAATCAACGCACCCTGGTCACCACACTGACCAAACGGTTTTCAGAAGACCTTACCGAACATCTTTCTGAAATAGGGCTCAAGGTCAAATACCTTCATTCCGACATTGTGACTCTTGAAAGAACACAGATCATCCGCGAACTTCGGTTGGGAGAATTCGATGCACTCATCGGCATCAACCTGTTGCGGGAGGGATTAGATATCCCCGAAGTTTCCCTGGTCGCCATTCTCGATGCGGATAAGGAAGGGTTTTTAAGGTCAACCACCTCCCTCATCCAGACCGCTGGGCGGGCCGCACGGAATGTGGATGGCAAAGTCATATTTTATGCCGATACCATAACCAAATCCATGCAGGAGGCCATGGATGAAATGAATCGACGGCGGCAAATCCAACTGGAGTATAACGAGAAAAACAATATCACACCGGCTTCCATTAAAAAATCCATTCAACATGTTGTCGAATACAAGGAATCCAACGACCTGGAAATGGCTGTTGCAGAAGAAGAGGAAGAATACGAATCTGGAGTTCCACTACTGGAGCTGATTAGTAAGCTCGAAAAACAAATGTTGACGGCAGCCAAAAATCTGGAATTTGAAAAAGCGGCTGAGCTACGAGATCGGATTAAGAAAATGCGGGCGAAGGATTTGAAAATTATCGCAGGATAACTTAGCGCTGTTCATTTCTGCGGTCGACCACCCGCATTTGTATAAACTTATTAATGACTTCTGCGCTTTCGGGAGGTATATCCCGCCACTTGATCCCTGTCACAAAATGAGAAGTTTCGCTGCGGGGATTTTTGCGCATATTTTTTATATCCGCCGCCTGGTTTTGTATGTTCCCACATTTGGGAACCTCAAAGTTCAAGGTCAACTGGTTTTCTTTGGTAACCTGTTGCGAGTGAGTGAATAGAATTCCACCTTGGCTGATATCTCGAACAATTCCAGTGCCCTCAAATTTCTGCCCCCCCATCACATAACTGTAATTGAGAGGAAAGTTGGCCTTGAATCTCTCGTGTTTTCGTAAATTATGGGTATCGAAGGTGCGCGGATATTCAATAATTAACAGAGTGATGGCCTGAACAAAGGAAAGAATGGAAGTTGATTTGAAGTTTACAAACAGACCTTCCTTTGTAAAATGAATTTGGACTCCGGTCTGTGGCGCAATTTTAAAGTCTTCTACCCCAACCTTAGGCACATCAAGGATTATATATTGCCCTTTACGCCATCCCCGAATAGCAACCTGGAAAACCTCACCCCGCACCGTAACGGTCACCTTTTGTCCCATTACCAGTGGAAGTTCTTGTTTATTAAATGCCATAATTCATTTTCCGAAATAAAAAAGGTTGCATAAACTTTACGGCAAGAATTACCAAAAATTAATGGGACTCAATCCCAAAAATAAGAGGGATAGGGTCCCGAAAAATTCAAAATTCTTTACCGGTTTAGTTCTATTTACTTGGTTGAGGGGATAAAGTACTGAATTTTGAGCCTTTGTTCAAGAAAAAACATCAAAGATTGGGTTTCCCCATCCTTGAACTTTCAAAATTCGGGTTATGCAGCAGGTTTGGGAGGATATAACTCGAAGTATTTTTTAAATACCTTTTGCGCAATGGGTGCCGCGGTAGCCCCGCCATGGCCCCCATGCTCAATTAAGACTGCCACGGCGATTTCCGGTTTTTCATAAGGGGCAAACGCAACGAACCAGGCATGGTCTCTATATTTATAGGGAATCTCCTCTTCCGGGTCCAATTCTTCATTGGATTTCATTCGAACCACCTGGACCGTTCCCGTTTTGCCTGAAACCACTATATCCTTAAGTCGGGATCTTTTTCCGGTTCCTCTGGGTCCATTGACAACACCTCGCAATGCTTCCCGTATAACCTCTAAACTCTTGGAATCACCTTTAATTTTTCCTTTTATTTGGGGGAAATACTCCCGAATAATTTTTCCGCCCGGCTCTTCAATTCTTTTTACCAGATAAGGTTTTAGAAGCATGCCTCCGTTCGCAACTGCAGCTATCATATTTGCCTGTTGCAATGGAGTGACCAGGTTATAGCCCTGTCCGATGGAGGCGGAAATAGTTTCCCCCAATAACCAGGGTTGATTTCGGTTTTTAAGTTTCCATTGTGTACTGGGAACTAGGCCTCTTTTTTCCCGACTCAAACCCAATCCTGTCGGCAATCCTAAACCAAATTTTTTTGCATAATGCGCCAGAGTATTAATTCCAAGGCGATGACCCACGGTATAGAAAAACACATCACAAGATTGTACAAGTGCATCATGCAAATTAACCTTTCCATGTCCCCTCTTTTTCCAACACCGATAACGTCCCCGTCCCAACTTGAAATGTCCAGGGCAGTAGATCGTCGTTTCCGGATCTATCACCCCCTCTTCCAGGGCGGCATAGGCCACGGCAATTTTATAAGTAGAACCTGGTGGATATTGGCTATGGATGGAACGATTTTGCAGAGGATGCATTTCATCCCGAATCAGTTTTTGCCAGTTTTCCGGCGTTATTCCCGCTGCAAATTCATTCGGGTCAAAGGAAGGTTTACTTGTTATGGCCAAAATTTCTCCTGTTTGCACTTTCATCACAACAACCGACCCGTTCATTATTTTTTCAGGAGTACTGACCATGGCTTTTTCCAATTCCTCCTGAACCCGAACATCCAGGGTAAGAACCAGATTATTCCCACTTTCGGAAGGGAGCTTGCGAAGAGTTTTCAACTCCCGCCCTGAAACATCGGCTTCTACTTCCTTGTATCCTTTCTTTCCCCTTAAGGTAGATTCAAATACATTTTCCAAACCACTTTTTCCTACGAAATCTCCCTGACTGTAAAATGAAGATTCTGATTTCTTAAGCTTTGACTTGGAAATCTCTCCCAAATAACCCAGAGTGTGTGACATCAAATGTTTATAAACATAATTCCTGAGTGGCTCGGCTTTAATTTTGATTCCGGGAAGACGCATATAGTTTTCTTCTACAAATGCGACCTCTTCACGGGAGATATCCGCTTTTATCAATACATCTTTAAAAGATTTCTCCCTTTTAATTTTTGTTTTTAATTTTTTTCGCTCAAAGCTTATTTTCTTTTCAAGAAAATTTAGGGAAGAATCAGGATTGCCGGCGTCTTCAGGAGTTATATAGAGATTAAAAGAAGGGCGTATGCTGACGAGGGTTTCTCCGTTTCTATCTTTAATCGTTCCCCGATAAGCTGGAAGACTGACCATGCGTACCCGGTTGTTTTCTGAAAGACCCGTCAAGTACTGCCATTTTAAAATTTGCAGGTACCAAATTCGCATGGACAAACAAAGGAAGGCAACAATGATCAGAATCGCAAAAATACGAATCTTTTTTTTAATTGCATCACTGGTTTCTGTGCCGTAACGAAACATAATTATTTGAACCGGGCCATATAGGGATCAGAAGTTTTGAATTTTAACCAGCTATCAAAGCGATTCAACGCAACAAATAAAACAGGACCAATGATTCCATTATAAAAACTATAGGTCGGCAATGATTGATACAGGAAACGGGTTGCTACTTCCCCTTTTAAGACCGTGTTCATGGAGAAATAAAACACAAGGCCATCAAACAAAGAGGATATGACCAGAAAAAAGGCCACGGGAATAACTCCCTCAACATAAAATTTACCTTTTAGGGTGGAAAAAAACCAGCCAATAAAACTTTTAGATAAGGTATTGACCCCCAGCAATCCGCCGGAAAGGCTATCCTGCAATATTCCCGTCACAATTCCCGATCCCAGTCCCATGGCTCTTGAGCAATGCACCCCACAATATACAACCCAGATTAAAGTCAGGTCGGGAACCACTCCACCGACAGAAAAAAGACTCAACCATGTGGTTTGAATAGAAAATAAAAGAATGACTATTACAATTTGCGCTATGAAATACATGTTATGAGTTAAGAAAGGAAGACAAGGACTTCTTCCAACTTGGATAAATCAGAACTTGGGGTAAGGGTAATTTCCTGGAACAATCCCTGCTTTTTTTTAACCACTTTTGAAACCGTTCCCACAAACAATCCTTTAGGGAATATACCTCCCAATCCGGAGGATAAAACGCGGTCTCCCACTTTTATGTCAGCAGTATTCGGCACGTATTTAATTTGACATTGTTCCTCACCGGTTCCAACCACAACACCCGATACCCGGCTTTCCTGGAAAAGAGCATCTACTGCGCTACGCGAATCAATGGTCAGCAAAACTTTAGAGGTGGTTAATCCGGCATGGATAATTTGACCAATGACCCCGGAGTTTGTTACCACAGCGAGATGTTTTTTAATCCCATGCTGAGACCCTTTGTCGATCACCACCACTTTGGACCATTGGGTTGCGTCCCTTCCAATAACCGAAGCAACCAGAGATTCCTTTTTGCGATCATCCTGGTATGCCACAAGCCCGGCAACTCTTTTTTGTCGGGCAATTTTTTCAATCAATTCATTCTTCTCATTGATGAGCCGTTCTACTTCTGATTTAAGCCGTTCATTTTCCTTGGATACATTAACCAGATCAAAATAATGATCGACACCATCAGAAACAGATTGGACCGTACTTGTAAACAGGTTTTGAAATGGGGAAAGAATGAGACCCGCTATTGAGTCGAGGAAGGACATTCCCTGTTCCTGCTTGGCTGTGATACTCATTAAAGCCAGCGAAAACAGCAAAATGGAAAAAACGAGAATTATATTTCTTTTTCCTTTGGGTCCCTTGTTGGGCACTGCTAGATAGTAACCTTTCTCAGCAGCTTCGGTTCCGCCAAAACCTTACCAGCACCTAAAGCTACTGCCGAAAGAGGATCCACTGCCAAAGTAATGGGTAGGCCGGTGGCTTCTTTGAGCAAAATATCCAATCCTTTTATTAATGATCCACCTCCGGCAACAACCACCCCTTTATCAACAATATCCGCTGCCAATTCCGGGGGAGTCCGCTCAAGGGCTATTTTTACAGCTTCAATAATGGTTCCAAAAGTTTCAGTGAGTGCTTCACGAATTTCTTCATCAGAAATAATCAAAGTCTTCGGTATCCCTGCAACCAAATCCCTACCTTTAACTTCCATTGTCATTCGCTTTTTTAAAGGATACGCGGAGCCGATATGAATTTTAACTTCTTCAGCAGTTCGTTCACCAATCAAGAGGTTATATTTTTTCTTGATATAATTGACGATGGCCTCATCCATTTCATCACCTGCGATACGGACGGACCGGCTAAAAACGATTCCAGACATGGAGATAATGGCTACCTCCGTGGTTCCACCTCCAATATCGATAATCATATTTCCGGTGGGTTCCTGAACCGGAAGATCAACCCCGATAGCAGCAGCCATGGGCTCTTCTATTAAAAAAACTTCTCGAGCACCTGCGGATTCTGCAGAATCTCTAACCGCCCTCTTCTCAACCTGAGTAATTCCCGAAGGCACAGCAATGACGACTCGAGGACGCACCAATGTCTTTCGGTTATTGTGGACTTTCGTAATGAAGTTACCGATCATTTTTTCGGTTACTTCAAAATGGGCAATAACCCCATCTTTCATAGGACGGATGGCAGTAATACTTCCCGGAGCCCTTCCCAGCATTTGTTTGGCCTCTTCGCCAACAGCCTGGACCTCTTTTGTATTACTATTGATGGCAACGACAGAAGGCTCCCGTAAAACAATTCCCTGACCTTTAACGTTCACCAGGGTATTTGCCGTACCCAAATCAATTGCTAAATCGTTCGAAAACAAATCCCAGAATAAATTTAACACTCAGGCAACCTTTTTTAATTATGGCAAGTTTATGTAACTAATTGTTTTTTCTCAACTTAATTTATAACAAGGGGTTGCAAGAATTGCAAGACAAAAGCCTCTCTGTTTGGGCAGGAGTGGAATATTTTGGCCCTTGATAAACTCTTAAACTTTCATCCTATTCCAACTGAAAGGACGTATTTCACCTTGCGATTCTCTTTGGCCTTTTATAGTATAGAGGGCTTTATTAACGCACATGTCCGGGAAGGTTTATGTTAAGTATAATTCGCGAGCACTCTGAATCATGGTTGATTAAAGGCATCCTGTGGTTAATCATTTTTGCCTTTATCGGCACTATATTTTATTCATGGGGAATGGGAGGTTCGACCAGCGCCGGCGGAGGTGTCATCGCTTCTGTGAATGGCCAGAAAATTCTGCAGGGAGAATACGAAAAGACATTCAACAATCTCGTTGACTTTTACCGACAACAATTCCGGAATCAGTTTTCCAATGACATGATCAAGAAACTGGATCTTAAAAACCAGGCTCTGGAAGCCTTGATCCAGAAAAAAATACTTCTGATTGAGGCGGAAAAACAAAATATTCGAGTTAGTGATGAAGAAGTTATCACCCGCATCAAGCAATTACCCTTATTTCAAGACAATAAAAAATTCAGTGAGGTCGCCTACAGAAATTTTATTAAGCTGCAAAGACTGACTCCCGGAGAATTTGAAGAAGGCCAACGGGAAACCATCTTGCTGGACAAACTGGAAAAAATATTCCGCATTAATTCCAAAGCTTCAAAATCTGAAGTGTTTGAAGAGTTCAGCAAGCAAGAAGACAAAGTAAAGCTTGAGTACGTAAGATTCACCGATGACCACTTCACATCAGATTTAAAAATTACAGACCAGGCTTTGCAAACCTATTTTGATGCCAATAAAACCCGGTTTGAAATTCCTCCTCAAATCCGTGTTCAATATATCAAAGTAGTTCCAAACACCTATGAATCTCAAATCGAACCCCGGGATGAAGATATCGAGGATTACTATCAAACCAGAATTGCCGATTTTAATGTAAAGAAAAAATATACAGCCAGCCATATCCTCACCCACATAAAGCCTGCTGATATTGAAGGTGATCTTTCTGATGAAGAAAAACAAAAAAAGGCTGATGAAAAAGCAAAACAAAAATCCATCGAACTTCTTGAAAGAATAAATAAAGGTGCTGATTTTGGGGAAGTCGCTAAAAAACATTCAGACGATCCCTCATCTGGAGCAAATGGAGGGAGCCTGGGGGAATTTCCAAAAGGAACAATGGTTTCCTCATTTGAAAAAGCACTCGACGAATTGAAACCGGGCGAAATCAGCCAACCTGTACTTTCACCCTTCGGCTATCACATCATCAAACTCGAAAAGGTTGAAGAACAAAGAATCAAACCTCTTGAAGAAGTAAAAGATGAGATTGTTCAAATTCTAAAGAAAACCAAGGCCCGGCAACGTGTCAAAAGAATTGTCAAGCGGGCACACAAGACAGCCCAGCAGGATGGAAATCTTCAAAAAGCAGCAGAAAGCCATGAGCTCACAATGGCGGAAACAGATTTCTTTTCCCGGGAAAACCACATGATTCCGGAAATCGGAAACCAACCGGAATTCTTTAACACCGCATTTGGTCTTGAGAAAGGCCAGATCGGCGAGCCCGTAATCACACCGGAAGTGGCTTATGTTTTAAAAGTCATTGATGAAAAACCCAAATACATTCCAGAGCTAAGCGAAGTGAAAGACCAAGTGAGAGAGGCACTGGCTACAAGTAACAACCAAAAGGCAACCAAGCAAAAGTTTGAAGAGCTAAAAGAAAAAATGGCACAGGAAAAAGACCTGGAAAAAACAATTAAAGGATATGATCTTAGTACACGAACCACGGCATTCTTCAGCATGGCTGAATCCATTCCCGGCATCGGCAACATTGAGGAAATCAAAGAAAAAGCTTTCAGCATGAAAACAGGAGATTTCAGTTCTGCAAAAGTTCGCAACCGCTTTTATCTATACAAATTGTCTGACATCGAAAAAGCGGGCGCACCTGACAGCGAGCAGGTTCAACAAATTTCTAAAAAGATTAAAATAGACAAAAGCCGACAAGCATTTCAGGAGTGGGTAAACAATCTGAAGGAAGGCGCAGATATTCTGGTAGACAAAACCCTGCTATAAGCCGGTCAACCCTTCTCTTTTTTATATAACTTATGGATGGCCAAAACTTTTTTCACTAAAGAGTCCATATCCTCAGCAATCACCCGGATCATTTCTTCTTTCCGGATCCCGCCTAAATCATAAATAATATCAGGAACTGAACCAAAAGCTGTTATTGCCTTTTCCGTTCCCCACTCCAGGGAAGACCCTTCACGCGTACGAACTTTTTTCGGTTCTTTAGCACGATCAAACGAAGCGATTTTATATTTTAACTTTTTACAAATTTTCAATAAAGAATCGGTGTATTTGATATTCATTACGGCCCGCATATTCGGGTCATGCTGCATGACCGTTAAAACAATATTTGCAACATGGCGTGATCCTCCGAACTGAGGCCTCGCACCTGTAAAAATATCTTCTCCGTTTTTTATAACTCGTCCGGGTATGGCAAGAACATCCTCATGCCTCCTGGCATTGGTTACCCCCAACCCAATATTCGTTTGGACCTCTGGAACCAAATTTCCAATCCGTTCTTTTTTAAAAGTTTCAAGAGCCTCATCCAGGTCACTTAATAACTTTGCCTTTTCCAACTCGCTATTCACCGATGCGAAAGGTTCCACACTGTCAATTCCATTTCCCGAAGAAACACTTCCCAGGATAGCCACACCAATATATTCTTTGGCTTTTTTCACCGCCTCTGGCATATCCAACCCCTGGGCCAGATTGGCGGCTATTGCTGCAGAAAAAACACAGCCAGTGCCATGGATATCCATTTTTGAAAAACGTTCCGATGAGAAAATCTTAAACCCACTGCCATCTAAAAATAAATCTTCAGCATCTCCACCTAAATGGCCCCCGGTTATCAATACCGATCCTGCTCCGGAATTTAAAATTATCCTTGCTGCTTTTTTTCTATCGGCCTGATTTTTGATTTTTATACCTGATAGCAGCTCGGCCTCCTTGATATTAGGAGTGACGACAGAAGCAAGGGGGATCAAAGATTTTATTAATGCCTCCACACCCTTTTTCGTCAACAAACGTTTTCCCGATGTCGAGGTAACCACAGGATCAACTACCAGATTTTTCAGTCGGCCTTTCTTGACCATTTTCGAAATAAGAAAAACCGTTTCTTCATTGCCCAACATCCCTGTTTTAACGGCCTGGCATTTTCTGTCCTCCAAAATCGTCTCGAATTGCTCCTTGATGACCTGGGCGGGCAAATCAAAAGTGGATTTAACACCCAATGTATTCTGAGAGGTTATGGAGGTAATGATGGTTTTTCCGAAAACCCCAAGGGCCGAAAATGTTTTTAGATCTGCCTGGATACCCGCGCCTCCTCCCGAGTCGGAACCGGCAATAGTTAAAACGGTATTGATAGTTTTTGAAGACATAGATAGACCTTAAATTTCAAAAAGTGATAAATCAGGAAGGGGTAATTTAGCAGACGGTCAGGAGAGCTGGCAATAGAATATTGCCCTTTTTAACCTACGGTAACTGATTTTGCCAGCGAACGTGGCTTATCGACATTCCTCTTGAGAGAAGTGGCAGTAAAATAAGCAAACAACTGACCAATGACGAGTTGAATCAATGGAGCAATCAACGGGGGGACATTGGGAAGAATCAGTTCCTCATTAAACAGATCCTGGTTTTTACCCTGCTCCGTAAAATGAATTCCCAGGACAAATCCGGACCGCGCGCGAATTTCTTCAATGCTATGCAGGGTCGATTGGTATAATTCCTTATTCTCTTTGGGAGGAACAAATACGATTGAGGAAATCTCATCATCAATCATTGCAAGTGTGCCGTGCTTGAGAAACCCACCTGGCATTCCCTCTGCATGCACATAAGCCACCTCTTTCATCTTTAACGCAGCTTCCAGGGCGATGGGATAATATATTCCCCGCCCCAAATACAACCAGTTTTTGTTTTTACAATATTTGTTTGCAATGCGGTGAATGAAACCCGATCTCTCGTTCAAAATTCCTTGAATAATTGCAGGCAGATCCTTTAAGGATTTTAAATTTTCCTGATAGGTTTTTTTGGTAATGACCTTTCTCTTCAAACCAAGTTTCATTGCCAGAAGGGTAAGGATCACCATTTGAGACAATGCGGCTTTGGTGCTGATAACACAGATTTCCGGACCGGATCCTTGCAGAATAACTTTATCGACCATTCTTGCCATTGACGATCCCATCACATTCACAATGGCAGCCGTTTTACCACCTTTAGCTTGCGTGTGTTTTAAAGCGGAAAGGGTGTCAAAAGTTTCCCCCGACTGTGACATCGCAAACACCAGCGTTTTTTTATCTATATTTGCCAGCGACAAAAACTCATCCGAACTGATCGGGGGAATAAACTTCCCGGCCAATTCGGAAAAAATATATTGCGCATACTTTGCAACGTAAAAAGTGGTACCCACACCCAAAAAGTAGGACGAGTCTGTCTTCGCAAACATATCTACAACTTCATCCAAACCGGATGGTTCCAAATCAAGAGCATTGGATATGGTTTGCGGCTGCTCATATATTTCCTTGAGCATATAGTGGGGGTAACCGCCCTTTTTAGAGGTCTCACTGTCCCATTCAATCTTTGTGATGGGTTTGGTAACTTCCTCTTCGTTCAATATACTTTTTACAACATAGGAATCGCGGGAAAGGATGGCATACTCGCCATCATCAAGGATGACGGCGTTTTTTGTGTGATCTATGAATGCATTGAAGTCAGAACCGACGAATTTAATTTCATCGCCCAGCCCCAGCATTAACGGCGACTCACGTTTGGCGCAAAAAATCTGACCCGGCAGATAAGTACAAATAAAAGCCAGTGCAAACGTCCCTTCAATCAGACCGAGGGTTTTAACCAGTGCCTTTTCAGGATTCCGGCTTCTCTTAAAAAATTTCTCTAACAGGTGGGCAATCACCTCGGTATCTGTTTCAGAGGAGAATTTATACCCCTCCTTCATAAGTGAATCTCTTAAAGGCCGGTAGTTTGAAATGATCCCGTTATGGACCACCGCAAAATTCCCATCACGGGAAGTGAAGGGATGCGTGTTGCCCTGAGTGACTTTTCCATGCGTTGCCCAGCGGGTATGGGCTATTCCAATATTGCTCTTTTGACGAAGAACATTATGCTTCCGATAAAAATCTTCAACCCCCCCAATATCTTTTTTAATGATAAGGTTGGATTTATTCATCAGAGCCACCCCGCAGGAATCGTACCCACGGTATTCGAGATTTCTGATTCCCTCAAAAAGGAGTTCAGAAATATTTTTCAGCCCGACAACACCACTAATTCCACACATATTTTCTCTTTATTTATGAGTCACAGAATAACAGGCAGGGATTATTTTCCCCGAATGCACGACCGTACCCGGTTGAATCATATTTCCAGCACCGACCACCACTTCATCTCCAAGAAACGCTCCCAATTTGGACATCCCCGAAGAAGTGGTAGGGCCTTTTCCATTTCTAACCGATATCGGTTTCCAATCCACCGAGCGATTCACCGTCATACAACCTGAACCGATATCTACATTTTCACCCAAAACGCTATCGCCGATAAAAGAAAGTCGGCCGATCTGGGTATTATCCATAACCACGCAGTTTTTTAATTCCACGCCACTACCCACCTCACAATTTTTTCCGAGGGAAGTATAACTTCTAATCAAAGAGTTGTTTCCGATATAGCTGCCCCGCCCAATGGAACAAGGGCCTTCAATAACTGCACCGGCTTTGATCAAAACTTCATCTTCAATTTTAACAATTCCCTGCAAAGTCACATTGGATTCCAGGGTGGCGGTTTTGGCAATGGAAGACTGTTCCCACGAATCCATTATCATTTTATTTGCTGTTAGGATTTCCCAGGGATGAACCACATCCAGCCACTCATCTTCCCACATTGATGCACGCATCCCCTCCCCGGCCACCAATTTCTTTAAGGCCTTCTCCATGGATGCTCCCGTCGATTCCAACAACTCAAAAAAGGAAGCGGGTAAAATAAAAACCCCGGCCAAAACATAGTTTCCGAGGTTGTTACTCTTCGGTTTTTCAATGATTTTCGTGATGTCCATCTGCGCATTGAGAAAAACGTTCCCAAACTGCTGATTGGAAGGAGGCAAGCAGATGGATGCTACCGGAGATTTAAATGCGTGAAAGGACTGCTGAATTTTACTGAATATATTGTCTGCAGTTAAAATATCTCCATAGAGAAGGAGAAAATATTCCCCAGGAGAAATTTTATTCTTTACCTGCATTACGGCATTACCGATGCCGCGACTTTGTTTTTGTTCTACATAATGGATATTTAATCCATCATGATCATGTTCCTGGAGAGCCTCGATTATTTTTTCTCTTTTATGACCCACGACAACAAAAATGTCATTGATACCGGAACTTTTTAATAGGTCCAGAGAATTATCCAAAATGGTTCGGCCTGCAACACCGATCATGGGTTGCGGTCGTGTGTCTGAAAATGGACTGAGATGTGCTCCCTTACCTGCAGCTAAGATAATAGCTTTCATTTAGATAAATCCGGTTGGAAAGAATGCTCTAGTTTGAGGGCGAGTTTCTGTTGTTTAGAAGTTGCTCTGCCCGGTTTAAATCGTCTGGCGTATTGATCCCTAAAATCTCATCCCTATCCATAGTTTGAACGGATGAGACGGGATACCCAGATTTAACTGAGTATTCTATTGTATCGGTCAAATAATACTCTTTCTGAACATTATCATCACCGACAGAAGATAAGGCTTGAAAAAACAAGCCCTTATCAAAACAATATACTCCGGAATTGAATTCGTCAACATTTTTCTCTTTTTCGGTGGCGTCTTTAAACTCCACAATTTTCAAAAAAGAGCCATCCGTATGACGAATTATCCGACCAAAATCGAATTTTCCGGGACTTTTCAGAGTCAAAACCGTACATTTTGCCTGGGTTTCCTCATGCTCTCTCAACAGCCGTTCAAGCGTCTCAGGCTTAATTAAAGGCATGTCTCCGCACAGCACAAGAATACGGCCTTCGAAATTTGTCAACGCCTGTTCGGCCTGTCCTGCTGCGTGCGCGGTACCCAATTGCTCTTTCTGAAGAACGAATTCAAGGTTTCGATCGGAAAATAATTCCTGGACTCGGTCGGCCTGATGCCCCACGACTACCACAATCCGCTCAGGGTTCAGGCTTTCAGCGGTTTCAAGTACAAATTCGAGTGTGGGCTTTCCGGCTACCGGTATGAGGACTTTTGCGAGAGAGTTGTTCATGCGGGAACCTTTTCCCGCAGCGAGGATGATGACCGCTAGGTCTTGCTTTTGCATTTAATTTCGTATTCCGCGATCTTCTTTCTTAAAGTGTTTCGATTGATCCCCAAAATATTTGCCGCCTGGGTCTGGTTGCCATTGGTTTCTTTCAAAACAATCTCAACCAACGGTTTTTCAATGCCTCCCATAATTAATTCGTGGAGGTGTCCGTTGTTTTTTTCATCCATAGCACTGACGTATTGCTTAATAGATTTGTCGAGCCATTTTTCGAGAAAGGTATGTACTTTTTTTTGAGTGTTTTGCATTTTTGGAGAATTCATTTATAACCCGGAAATAAAACGCGGCGTCCTCCCCAGGGCTTGGCGTGGCTTGATTGCGGGATATTAGCAAACTCCTCAAATACGGTCAAGCGAGGACTTGTTTCTCTTTTAAAGTCACATAATTACAGGTTGCACATTTTCCATGCTCTGGTCTAAGATAAAAGTAAATTTTTGTTTCATTAGTTTTATCAAAACCCTTTTCAACAAAACCACTGTATGAAAGTCGCTTGTATAACATTGGGGTGCCGAACCAACCAGCACGATACCGCCGAAATGCAAACCCTTTTGGAAAAAGAAGGATTCGAAATGGTAGGCCAGCAGGAAAAGGCGGATGCCTACGTTATTAACACCTGCACCGTGACCCAGAAAAGTGACACCAGTTCGCGACAGGCCGTTAAAAAATCTCTTGCCTTAAACCCCGATGCCCTTGTTGTCTTCACAGGGTGTTATGCACAGTTAAATCCCGAAGAAGCCGCTGAATTACCCGGGCTTGATGTGGTCCTGGGCAACGCGGACAAGCTGGAAATTGCCAATCTCCTCAAACGAAAACTGCAGGACTGGAAAAAATCAGATTCCACCGAAATTGTCATGTCCGACATCCATAAAAAAAGGATTTTTAGAACCATACCGGTAAAAAATTTTCAGGGCATGACCAAGGCTTTCATAAAAGTGCAAACCGGTTGCGATGAGAAATGCTCCTTCTGTACCGTGGTGAGGGCTCGCGGTAAATCGGTCAGTGACAGCCGGGAAAACATTATCAACAATGTTCAGGAAGCCATCGATTCTGGTTTTAAAGAAATCACATTGACCGGAATAAACCTGGGTACTTGGGGGATGGATACGGGCGAAACCTTCTCTTCCCTGGTTCACGATATCATTCAACTGCCTGGGGATTTCAGGGTGAGATTGAGTTCCATCAATCCTATGGAAATCGAAAATGACCTGATTCGATTGATCGCGGAATCAGAAAAAATCTGTTCCCACCTTCACATTCCCCTGCAAAGTGGGGACAATGAAATTCTGAAACGGATGCGGAGAAACTATACCCGCGAACAATATATCGATGTTGTCCACCGAGCTATGAATGCCATTCCCAATCTGGGATTGGGTGCTGATGTCATCGTGGGGTTTCCAGGAGAAACCGAAGAAGCGTTCGAAAATACTAAAAACATTATCGAAGAACTCCCCTTCACCTATCTTCATGCCTTCCCTTATTCCCCCAGACGAGGGACCGAAGCCCATCAATATAAGGATAATGTTCCCGGGAACATTAAAAAGGATCGCAGTAAAATTTTGAGTCAATTGGTGGAAGCCAAAGGAATGGAATTTAGAAATAAAGCCCTGAATACAACGACAACGGTTCTCATAGAAAATCAGCGTGACAAAAAAAGTGGAATGCTTAAAGGGCATACAGACAATTATATCCCTATCAGCCTGGACGGACCGGATATTCTTAAAAACCGTCTTATTCCAATCACCCTGCAAAAAGTTTCAGGAAATCACGTTGAAGGATGCGTCCTCTCATAACACTCATCACCGACTTCGGCCTGGATGACCCCTTTGTGGGTATCATGAAAGGTGTCATTTTAAACATTGAACCCAACGCCCAAATCGTTGACATCACCCACAACATAGAACCGCAAAATATAAATCAAGCGGCCCGGGTTTTAAATGCCACCTTTCCCTGGTATCCCAGGAAAACCATACATATTGTTGTTGTCGATCCGGGGGTGGGAGGCCTCGAAATTAAAAAGCCAAAAGAAACCAAAAACAAGCCTGTAAAATTAAAAAGTAACAAGCTCTCTTTAATCTCAGAAGGCCGGGGACCGGTGGGGAAAAAACCCGTGGTAGTACAATCCCAATTCCAAACTTTTATTGGACCGGACAATGGCGTACTCACTGCGGCCCTAGATCAAAAATCCAGAGCCTATAAAATCAACAATCCAAAATATTTTTTGAAAAAAGTTTCCAATACATTTCATGGGCGAGACATCTTTGCACCCGTTGCAGCGTGGATAGCCTCAGGGGTTCCCGCATCTAAAATGGGACCTCGTCTTCTCAAGCCCACTCGACTGGATTTACCGGAGGCCCTCCAGAAAAACAAACAGATTGAAGGTGAAATCATTTACATCGACCATTTTGGAAATGCCACCACCAACATACCGGCAGATTTAATCGATGAAACTTTTGCATCATCCGATAAAATAGAAATTAGTATCGGTAAGAAAAAATTAAACGGAATCGTCACGGGTTATTATCAGGTCAACCTCAGGCAGCCTGGAGCCATATTGAACAGCTGGGACCAGCTTGAAATTTTCTGCCGCGAATCAAGCGCCGAAAAAATACTGAAACTAAAAACCGGACAGAGCGTCACCCTCAAGGAAAAGTAAATTCTTAATGAAAGCTCAGGACCAGGGTATAAAAATCGTCTGCCAGAATAAAAAGGCCCGGCATAACTACAACATCGAAGACACGTTTGAGGCCGGTCTGGTTTTGCGGGGCACTGAAGTCAAGTCCTTGAGAAACGGGAAAGCAAATCTGGTGGACAGCTATGCCACCATTGAAGGCGAAGAAGCCTGGTTGAACAATTTCCACATCGACCCTTATACCCCCGCAACTCAGTTCAATCACCATCCCATGCGAAAACGCAAATTGTTATTGCACAAAAAGGAAATCAACAAACTCATTGGCAAAACCCAGGAAAAGGGATGCACCCTGGTTCCTTTAAAAATTTATTTCAAAAATGGAAAAGCCAAGGTGGATATGGGTATCGCCAAAGCTAAAAAACTTTACGACAAGCGTGCAGCTCTTAAAAAACAGGAATCTGACCGCGAGATCGATCGCGCCATAAAATCCAGAAACCAGTAATCCAAATTTTTAATCAAGTGAGAAGATAAGATGGAAATAGATAAGCTGATCAGCAAAATATTGCAAGGCTATCAACCTGCCTGTGTGGTAATCACCGCAAACGAGCTAAAAATCTTTGATGAGCTGTTAAAACCCGTGGAAGCAAGTCAGGTCGCAAAAAATAAAAATCTGGACCCGGAAGCCTGCGAACGTCTGCTGAACGCCCTCACCTCTTTGGAGATAATCACAAAAGACAAAAACAAATATCATTTGCCGGTAGCTTCGCAAGAATACCTTGTTACAGGAAGCAGCCATTCAATGCAGCAGTGGATACAACTTTCCGCCGATCTCTATCCCGTTTGGGGACAGTTGGCCACCTTTATCAAATCCGGAATCCTCATTAAAAGCATCATGGAAATGCTGGGGGGCGATCCGCATAAAATGCGCGCGTTTACCGATGCCATGCACGACAAAGCCCTGAAAGCCACGTGGATGATTGCCCGGGAAATTCCGATCAGTGATGCAAAACACATGCTCGATGTGGGAGGGGGACCCGGAACCTACGCACTGGAATGGTGCAAGCTGCACACCCATTTGAAAGCCACAGTGTTCGATATTCCTCCAGTACTTGAAGTCGCCAAAAATTATATCGAGAGGTATGAGCTGGAAGACCGTGTAGACACCAAACCCGGGGACTTCCATAAAGATGACCTGGGAGATTCCCAATACGATCTGCTTTTAATGGCAAATATCCTCCATATGTATGATGCCGATATGGGAAATGCGCTGGTTAGCAAAGCCGTAAAGGCTTTGCAGCCGGGAGGAAGAATTGTATTACATGGCTTCTGCACCGATGAAGATCAGACCGGTCCTTTGGACGATACCCTGTTCAGCCTCAACATCGGAATGCTGACGGAAGGGGGACGGGCGCATCCGGTAAATGAAAAAATCAACTGGCTTAAGGGAGCCGGGATTTCCGATATTCGCTATTTCCGAGTAGATGCCATGCCAACCGGGGTCATAACCGGCGTAAAAAAATAAGATACATTCATGTTCTGGAAATTATTATCCCAAGCAGCAAGAAGCATTTTTGAAAATCGGATTATTCTTGCAAAGGCTCTAACAATTCCATTTTTGATTTTTTGCATACTCTATTTGATAGTTTTTTTTCTTTCAGATACCTTCTTTTCACATCTTATTGAATGGTTGATTTATGGATTGTATGCCATTTTTGCTATCCCAACTCATCGAGTAGTATTATTAGGCCCAAATTCAGTTCCTGAATGGGGACAATTAAAATGGACCAAAAGAGAAAAACCGTCTTTGCTTTACATTTATTGGCTTTATATGCAATCACAATGGTTGTAGCAGGATTTCTGGGGTTGACTGCTTTGGCTCTTTCTATAGAAACATCAAAATTCCTGAAATTATTTTTCTTGGTTGTGCTGTTATTAACAACCATCTATCTTTTTGTAAGATTGTCATTGGTGTTCCCTTCCATAGCAATTGATCAGGGAACTGGTTTTAAAGGGGCCTGGGAATTATCAAAGGGTTATGAAGGATTAATATTCCTGATTGTTGCCCTTTTCCCAACACTAATGTTTTTGCCTGTCGGACTATGTCTATTAATTTTTATTGGTATGCTAGGTTCTCTACCTGATCAAGCTTTTGTAGATTTATTGTCTGAATTGCTATACCTTCCTTTAACTGTTTTTGTCATCGCGGCATTATCTGTTACTTACAGGTACATTATGGATGAAAGAGAAAAATCTCCTAAAACTCAGAGCGTTGCGTAAAAAGTAAATTGAGCGCTTAAAAAAGTAAAGAAGAAAGGCAAATTGCTTGTCTGGATCGCCACACTCCCTCTGGATCGCCACACTCCCTCTGGATCGCCACACTCCCTCTGGTCGTTCGCGATGACGTGCGGAAGATTGGAGCAGTAAATTCTCTAATTTCAAAACTATCATATTACCGCTTCCCGTTACCTCAAGGCGTAGCCTTGTAAACAACCAAAACCACACCGGTGACGGCTATCGCCCCGCCCCAGTAGCCCATCATGCCCACCGGATCGGGTTGCAGATTGGCAAATCCCATAGCAGGTAAAACTTTCATTCCCATCAATGTTATCAGGGGATTGAGGGAAATAATCACGCTGATCAGGGCAAGAGGAATATACTTCACTGCTTCCGCTACCGCTCCATAAGCCAGAAGCGTATTAATTCCACAAAAAACCAATGCCAGCCATACATTGAATCCTGCCGATGTAAATTCATTCCATTCCACAACAAAAAGTAGAGCCACCGTCGCAATGGAGTAGACCAAAAAGTTTAAAGACTGGGCCCCATAATTTCGGCTGAGAAATTTTTGCGATATCATATATCCCACCCACACGATTGCCGCCATGATGATGAGGAAATCGGCAAAGTAATATTCACTCTCCATAACGACACGGCTTTGCTGGTCCACGAAAAACAGGGTCAATCCCCCGGCGGCAACAAACATCCCAAAGACCTGTCTTGTAGATAACCGTTCTTTAAAAACAACGACCCCCGCCAGAACCAGAAAAACAGTGGCAGTCTGAATCAACACTGCCATATTAGAGGGACCACTGATATCCACACCCAGAGTGGCCCAATAATAATTGATCGTTAAACAAAGACCGCCAAACACACCCATCCAGGGAGGTTTGATTAATATTTCGACAGGCTTGCTACCCTTGATAGACAGAAAAATTCCAAGGATTAAGAAAGCCAAAGAGAATCGAAACCAGGCAATCGTTCCGGTGGAAAAACCCTGAAGCGAAATTTTTAACAGGATCGGCAAGATTCCCCACAACAAAGCGGTGGTTAAAGACAAAAAGATCCCTCGCCAAAAATGATGTTCCTGGTTCATGCGAGTTTGGGTCCTTTGGTTAAAAACCGAGGAATAGCAGGACTAGGAAGAAAGTCTGGAAAAATTTTTGAGAACGGTAAGCCCCAACTTTTGGCTTTTTTCCGGATGGAACTGGAAAGCATGAATATTTTCATGATGGATTCCCGATACAAAATCAATTCCATAATTCGTTGTGGTGGCAACCGCCGATTTATCTTCTGGAACAACATAATAGGAATGGACAAAATAAAAATAGGAGCCGTTGGGAACAGAATCAAATAAAGGATGCGAAGGTTTTACTTCCACATTATTCCATCCCATATGGGGAATTTTGAGAGGATCACCGGAATCGGATTGTGGCTGGGCATCTTTAAATCCGACCACTTTCCCTTTCAAGATATCGAGTCCGGATACCGAACCAAACTCCTCAGCCTGACTGAAAAGAAGTTGCAGTCCCAGACAGATTCCCAAAAAAGGTTTTCCGCTTTGAATCGATTTCTTTACGGTTTCAATGAGTTCAAACTGTTCCAGATTGTCCATGCAGGCCTTGAAGGCTCCCACCCCCGGGAGGACAACGGATTTTGCGGAAAGTATTTTCTGGGAATCACTGGTGACAATGGCATCGGCACCCACGGCTTCAAAACCCTTTTGCACGGAACGAAGATTTCCCATTCCGTAATCGATAATTGCGATCAACTATAGGGTTCCTTTTGTGGAAGGAATATCACTGGTGCGTGAATCGATTGTACAAGCAGCGTCCAGTGCCCGGGCAAACGATTTGAACAGGGCTTCGGTAATATGGTGCAGGTTGTTCCAGTAAGGAGAGTTTAAATGCAACGTTGTTCCGCTATTGGCGGAAAAGGCCTGAAAAAATTCCGGAACCAGTTCAACATCGAAATCTCCCAGCTTGGCTTTGGGCAATTCGACATTGAAGACAAAATAAGCCCGACCACTGATATCAACAACGCATTGTGCCAGAGCTTCGTTAAGGGGAACATTCGCTTCTGCAAATCGGCGGATTCCTTTTTTCTCCCCCAGTGCTTCCTTAAATGCTTGTCCCACAGCAATCCCTACATCTTCAACCGTATGGTGAAAATCTATTTCGGTATCTCCTTGAGCTTTAACGGTTAAATCAAAATAGCCGTGCTTGGCCAATTGCGAAAGCATGTGGTCGAGGAAAGGTACGGGGGTTTTGATATCCTGAACCCCGGAACCATCCAAATTCAGGCTGACTTCAATTTGAGTTTCGCTGGTGGAGCGTTTTACGTGGGAGGTTCTAGCCATTCAATGTTTGTTTGACAGTGAGATCACTCTTTTTGCTATGGCCATTGCTGCCATTGCCAACAATCGCTTTTTTGCCGTTGCCAGAAATCCATTTTTTTCCATTTCCGGATGCGGCCATTTCAGCAACAGATCCGTAAAAAGTCATAATGGTCTCAAACATGCCTTCTGGATCCAGCTTCAGATCTTTTCTTTGTTTTCCAGGAGCGCCATGCTCCAAAACTATGTCCTCAAGGCCGATGCATTTGACCGGTACGGTGCAGACCTGTTCTTCCTGAAGGGCTTCAAGCACCGCTGAGCCAAACCCACCTTTCAGGGAATGTTCTTCCGTGGTAATGAGACAGCGCGTACTTTTTGCGTATTTTACAATCAGGTCTTTATCTACAGGTTTGGCAAAGCGCGCATTGATGACCGCAACACTGACACCTTCCTTTTCAAACATATCGGAAACGGTTCTGGCCCAATCAACAGTGTGCCCGTAAGCAAAGATGGCAATATCGGATCCGTCTTTGATCACTTCTCCCTTACCAATTTCAAGTTCTTTCATTTCCTCATCAAGAGGCACTCCCAATCCGGAGCCTCTGGGATAACGAAGGGCAGCAGGACCTTTGTGGTACATTGCAGTTTTCAACATGTGACGCAGTTCATTTTCGTCCTTGGGAGCCATGACCACCATATTGGGCAGGGTCCGCAAGAAGGCAATATCGTAAAGCCCCTGATGGGTTGCACCATCCTCCCCAACAATACCGGCGCGATCCAATGCAAAGGTAACATCCAGATTCATCAGGCAGATATCATGCACCACCTGATCGTACGCCCGCTGAAGGAATGTTGAGTAAATGGCTGCTACCGGTCGAAACCCTTCAATAGCCAAGGCACCGGCAAAGGCAACCCCATGCTGCTCTGCCATACCTACATCAAAAGTACGTGCTGGGAACACTTTGCCAAACTTGCTCATACCCGTGCCATCCGGCATCGCAGCTGTGATACCTACTACCTTTTCATCTTCCTTTGCTAATTCAATCAGAGCCTCGGCAAAAACACTGGTGTAGGCTGGGTTCGCTTTTTTCTTGTGGAACTCACCGGTCGATACATTGAAAGGTTTTGCACCATGCCATACATCTGCTTTTTCTTCAGCCTGTTCGTAGCCCTTCCCTTTACGTGTCACCACATGCATAAGAGTTGGCCCCTTCAAGTCTTTTACTGTGGAAAAGGTATCGATAAGAGCTTCTACATCATGACCGTCAACCGGTCCGACATAGCGAAAGCCGAGATCTTCAAACAACCGACCGGGAATGAACACTCCCTTTATAGCCTCATCTATTTTGTGAGCGTATCGTGAAATTTCTTTTCCAATTCCCGGAACGGCCAGGAGAAGCTGGTCTATTTCCTGTTTGATTTTTAACATGACCTGACCGGTCATGATTTTGCTCAAGTGCGCAGACATGCCTCCCACGTTTGCGGAGATAGACATCTCATTATCATTCAGCACAACAATCATATCGCTTTGAATATGTCCTGTATGGTTTAGACCTTCAAAAGCCATTCCGGCTGTCAGAGAGCCATCGCCAATTACGGCAACGACATCATTTTTATCCCCTTTGAGGTCACGTGCCTTGGCAAAAGCCAACGCAGCAGAGATGGAGGTTCCTCCATGCCCACAATTCCAGTGGTCGTGCTCGCTTTCTTCCCGTTTGGTGAAACCGCAAAGCCCGTCATACTGCCGGAGGGTATCGAAATTTTCCCGTCTACCTGTAAGGAGTTTATGGACATAGGACTGATGCCCTACATCCCAAACAAACTTATCTTTTGGGCTATCGAAAACGTAATGCATAGCCATGGTCAGCTCTACCACCCCCAAATTTGAGGAAAGGTGGCCGCCTGTTTTGGAAATAGTATCCAAAAGCTTGTCACGAATTTCCTTGGCTAGTTCCGGTAGTTGTTCTAGGGGTATATTTTTTAAATCCTGGGGACTATCAATTTTATCTAGTAACTTGGTCATGTGGGTCCCGGTCAAAATGTTCGTTGGACAAAAAACCGCGCTATCTCTCTCAGGGGATTGGCCCGGTCATCAAACTCTTTTAAACAGTCAATACTTTCCTCTACTAATTCTTCGGCTTTTTGCTTTGACTCTTCCAAGCCAAACAAAGCCGGGTAAGTGGCTTTATCTTTTGTAAGATCACTGCCCACATCCTTACCCAGTTTTTCTTGATCCCCGGTTATATCAAGAATGTCATCGATAATTTGGAAGGCAAGTCCAATATGAGCTCCAAATCTGGAGAGAGAATGCAACTGCTTTTCCGTCGCCTGGCTCAAAATCCCACCACACCTGATACACGCCCTGATCAAAAACCCTGTCTTGTAAATATGAATATATTCCAGAGTTTCTGCTGTGATGGGTTTTCCCTCCGACTCCAGGTCAACCACCTGCCCACCAATCATCCCTGTTGAACCCAGCGCATCTGCCATCTCATGGGTTGCTTTAAGGATGCATTCGGGAGGAATGCTTTCCATTCCCACCGCACGTGTCATTACTATAAAAGCCTGCGTCAGCAAGGCATCGCCTGCCAGTATAGCAATGGCTTCACCAAAAACCTTATGGTTTGTTGGTTTCCCCCGTCTCAGGTCATCATTATCTAATGCAGGGAGGTCATCATGAATCAGAGTATAGGTGTGTATCATTTCAGCCGCTACCGCAAAAGGTAGAACTGAATTCCGATCTCCTCCTACTGCTTCGGATGCCGCCAAGACCAATACGGGTCGCAACCTTTTGCCACCCGCTAATAGACTGTAGCGCATCGCTTCATGGATGCTCTCCGGATAGGCCTTTCCCTGGGGTAAAAGACTCGTTATCCGGTCATCTATTAGCTTCTTACCCTCTGAAAGGTACTGGGACGCAGATAAACCACTCAATAAAATCAAACAATTAATAAGGTTTCCGATAGTGCCGCTTATCCAACAAAATACTAACATATATCCACAAACAGTCAACTTTAATAGTTAGCCTGTCTGACATAAGACAACCTCTTAATTTACAAGCCCTTGTTCGCCCCCAAATTCCCCTTTTTGTAGTTTGAATCTAGCTCGCCACCGCCCCACACTCCTTCTTACAACCCGAACTTGTTTTTGCAATAACTAATTTTTCCGAGTCCCCCGGGTCAAAATGACTAATTTGCACGACTGGACAAAAGGAACGGATAAATTCTTTTTTGTTCTTGAAAATTCAAAGACTTATTCTTGTAATTTTTGCAATGTTTCTATATCATTTTATATTCATTAAAAAAGTTTTTCTGAGCAGGGCTTGGGCCTAAATTTCAATTCCTGTTACCCATTTAATACTCAAAAAACAGGACTCCAGCATGCATAGTTTAACAGTCACATGGGTGGGTTATGTTTGTCTGATTTGCTTTTGTCTGGCTTATACCCTGGTCATTTTTGAAGAGCAAATCCACATGCGAAAATCCAAACCGGTTGTTTTGATCGGTTGTTTCATGTGGGGTTTGATTGGTGCCTATGAAGCTCAACATGGGGGGGGGCATGCCCACGACCATGTCAAGGAATTGATCGCAGAAATTGGCGAACTGTTTTTTTTCCTGTTGGTCGCCATGACCTACATCAACACCCTGGATGAGAGAAACGTATTCAAAGCCCTTCGTGCATGGCTGCTTAAAAAAGGTTTGGGCTTCAGAAAACTTTTTTGGGCCACAGGTTTAATCACGTTCCTGCTCTCACCGCTGGCCGACAACCTGACCAGCGCCTTGCTAATGGCAACAGTCGCACTTGCAGTAAGTAATGGTAACGGCAAGTTCATTGTTCCCGCATTCGTAAATATAATCGTAGCGGCCAATGCCGGTGGCGCATGGAGCCCTTTTGGAGACATCACCACACTGATGGTTTGGACCTCTGGAAAAGTTCAAACCATGGAGTTTTCATATCTCGTTTTACCTTCCATAGTAAATTGGCTCATTCCAGCAAGCATCATGTACTTTTTTGTTCCCGACGAGCAACCAAAACCGGATGAGGAAGAGGTACATATGAAAATCGGTGCGAAAGTAGTCATTGGCCTGGGAATTTTTACCGTTGCCACGGCAGTATCTTTTCACCAATTCCTGCATCTTCCTCCCTTTATGGGCATGATGTTTGGTCTCGGCCTGCTGATGATTAAAGGTTATTATTTAAAAGTTTGGGGCGAACCGAGACACATGAAAAAGTTAGGTATTGAGGGAGACCGTAGAAAACGTCCACGCTTTGACATCTTCGCAAGGGTGGAAGGGGTTGAGTTTGACACACTGTTATTTTTCTTCGGTGTTCTTTCAGCAGTAGGTGCCTTGCAGTATATTGGTTACCTTGCCATGATCAGTGAATCCATGTATGGCAATTTGGGACCCACGGCTTCCAACGTTATGGTGGGCCTGCTTTCCGCCATTGTAGATAACATCCCCGTCATGTTCGCGGTTCTGAAAATGGACCCTTCAATGGGGCTGGATCAATGGCTGTTGATCACCCTGACCGCAGGGGTTGGAGGCAGCCTGCTTTCGGTAGGCTCAGCAGCAGGGGTTGCAGTTATGGGAGTAGAAAAAGAAAACTACAATTTCATGTCCCATTTAAAATGGGCTCCGGCGATTGCACTGGGTTATGCAGGAAGTATTGTTTGCTGGTATTTTGTAACGCCGCACTAAAGCAAAAAATTATATTTAAACTTCTGCTTTCTTTCTCAAAACTACCTGGATTTGCGCTACCGCGTCCTCCAGCGTCTGGTCAACCAGTGCCCCCAGCTTCACCGATATTAAGTTGACTCTGTATTTAATGGACTGAATACTCAGCCCCAGATATTCAATAGCTTTTTGGTTCCTATCCAACCTTTTTATAATAGAACGGTTCAGGCGCATAAAAAATTTCCCCCGCTTTCCCAACCCATGACCCTTCAGGGAATAGTTGTACCCCACGTCCTGATGCTCCATGGAGACCACTTCAACCCCAGAAAGATCTGAGCATAATTTTCCCAAATCGTATGAAACGGGCGACCATGTGTCCGGCTTATTCAGTCTGAATGTTGCCGAATGATCGCGATTGAACAAACTTGGCCACACTCCCTGCTCATATAAATCTTCATCGGGAACGACTATGACCATTGCCCCGCCTGGCTTAACAAGCTGCCACCATTCCCGGATGGCTTTAGGAACATCTTCCATGTGTTCCAGAGAATGACTGCTATGGACACAATCGAAAGTACCTGGTTCCAGATATTTCAAAATATCCTGAGCATCGCCCTGCTCCCTATCAAACGGGATTGCATGGGGTACCACCAGATTATCGCCGCAACCAATATCTAAAACATTTCCGGAAAAATATTTCTCCCGGAATTCCGGGCCACGTATCTTTTCTGTTTTTGAAGCTTCATCCATTAAACCAGTAGAATCTCCCCTTATTAAATTTTGACTTTAAATTAACCATCCATTCCCTTACCCACCACAACTCTTCCAAGAGTAAACACATAAACTTTTTCCGCTCCAGATTTTTTCAAAATTTTTGCAGCCTCATTTGCCGTAGCCCCTGTAGTAAAAACATCATCAACCAATAATATTTTTTTACCGACCACATTTTCCGGGCGGTTCACTTCAAAAGCTCCCTTTATATTTTGCGCCCTCTCCGCACGCGCCTTTGTTACCTGCGTGGATGTAGAACTGACCCTCCTTAACAAAGCGCTTTCGAGCGGGGCATGTAAAATCCCAGCCACCTGGCGGGCTAGAAGAAATGCCTGATCGAAACCTCTTTCCCTCATCTTATTAAAGTGCAACGGAATGGGAGATACGGTGAAACCTGAATAATTCCCTGTCACTTTTGAAAAATAGATATTCAGCAAATCTTCAATATCAGAAAGGACTCCCAATTGCTTCTGATATTTGAAATGATGAATCAATTCCCGCAAAACAGTATCATAATGTCCTAAAGATCGGGCATGATCAAATTGGTAAGTACTTTTTCGGCACAATCCACAAGAAAAATCTTCCCTTGGAAAGTCGTAGGAAATATCCGCAGGAACCCCACAAATAGAACACATCGGTGAATTTATAAAACTAATATCTTTAAAACAGGCGCGACAAAGAAATTCACCCCCCTCCCGCAGGCCTCCTCCACAAAATATACAATTTTGAGGAAAAAACAGATTTAATACCGCTGAAACCCATTTGAACCTTGAAGGAGAGTTTTTCACAAGATTAATCCTAAAAATCAGGGAAGAAAACAAATGCCTTTATTTTTTTCCTATCATAAAAGCAAAAGTATCAAAGGTTTTTATATTTTTCGCATATTTTTTATGATAAAGTTTTTTGTTTAACAATCCCTCAGATTTTATTATGAAGAAGAACCAAAAAATTGCACTTTTAACCCAAAAACATGTTGCCCAAACTTATGGGCGATATCCCATTGCTTTGGTACGTGGGAAAGGAACTAAAGTGTGGGACAAGGACGCCAATCTCTATCTAGATTTTGTGAGTGGCCTTGCAGTAAACAATTTGGGTCATTGTCACCCGGCCGTTGTCTCAGCAATCAAAAAGCAGGCAGAAAAGCTTCTGCACGTCTCAAACTTATACCATATTGAACCCCAATCTCAACTGGCAGAGCAGCTCACTTCTCTGTGTTTTGCGAATAAATTTTTCTTTTGCAACAGCGGCACAGAGGCCATTGAGTCAGCCATCAAGCTGGCGAGGAAATATTCTTTTGACCAGGGGCATCCGGAACGCATAGAAATTATCACCATGGAGAATTCGTTCCATGGACGGACCTTCGGCGCATTATCGGCAACGACTCAGAAAAAATACCATATTGGTTTCCAACCTCTTTTAAAAGGTTTCAAATCCGTACCTTTTAATAATTTAGAGGCTGTAAAAAAAGCAATCAACAAGAAAACCTGTGCGGTATTGGTCGAACCTATTCAGGGTGAAGGCGGTGTTAATGTTCCTGATCCGAACTACCTTAAAGATCTAAAAGCACTCTGCAAAAAAAATAACATTCTCCTGATATTTGATGAAGTGCAAACCGGGTTTGGCCGAACCGGGAGCTTGTTTGCGCACCAGCTTTTTAAAACCAAACCAGACATCATGACCCTGGCAAAAGCTTTGGGAGGTGGAGTTGCCATAGGAGCGCTGGGTGCTACAAATCAGGTTATGAAATCGTTTGTACCGGGGACACATGCTGCCACTTTTGGTGGCAATCCACTGGCCTGTGCTGCGGCGCTGGCTTCCCTAAAAATCATCAATGGAAAAGGATTTTTAAGCAAAACCAGGGAGACAAGCGAATATTTCCTTAAATGCTTACATAAATTAGCCAACGAGCATTCAATTATTAAAAATGTGCGGGGGAAAGGATTGATTCTCGCGGTTGAATTAAACAAACCGGGGGGACAAGCTGTTTTAGATTGCATGGAAAAAGGATTTCTTATCAATTGCATTCAGCAAAATGTTTTACGCTTTCTTCCTCCCTTGAACGTTTCCAGCAAGGATATTAATTCGCTTATACCCGTGTTATCAGAAAGCCTGACTCGGTTGGAAAAGTCTAAAAATTAGTCTCAAAAATTTTTATGAAAAAAGATCTCCTAAGCATAAATGACTGTAGCCGCGAAGAAATCCTGGCACTCTTTGAAAAATCGACAGATTTGAAAAAGAAAAGGGAAAAAGGTATCGAACACCTTCCCTTAAAGGGCAAATCACTGGGAATGATTTTCAACAAACACTCAACTCGAACACGTATTTCCTTCGAGGTGGGAATGTATGAGTTGGGCGGACAAGCACTCTTTCTAACCGGGGACCAGTTGCAATTGAATCGGGGAGAAACTCTCAAAGACTCTGCCCAGGTTCTCTCACGTTACCTGAACGGAATTCTGATTCGCACCCACGACCACCAGGAGGTGGTCGACCTTGCAGAACATGCAACCATCCCGGTTATCAATGGGCTTACAGACTTGAATCATCCCGTACAAATTCTTGCGGATATTTTTACAATCCGAGAAAAACTTGGAAAAATTGAAAATGTAAAAGTAGCCTACGTCGGAGACGCAAACAATGTAGCGTATTCCTGGATGACCGGAGCATCCCTGATGGAAATGGAGTTAGCCATCGCCTGCCCGGATGAATTTAAGCCCTCTTCCCTACCACTGCTATTGGGAAATGGGAAACTTGAAATCACAGACGACCCCCTTAAAGCAGTCAAAAATGCCGACATAATTTATACCGATGTATGGATCAGCATGGGAGACACAGGAGATTTGGATAAAAAGGAAAAACTCCTGGCCCCTTATCAAATTAATCAGGAACTAATAGAAGCTACAGGGAAAGATTCCCTGGTCATGCACTGCCTTCCGGCTCATCGTGGGATGGAGATCACATCAGAGGTATTGGATGGAAAAAACTCCATTGTTTTTGATCAGGCCGAGAACAGGTTGCATGTACAAAAAGCCATTCTCGAAACATTATT
>JAYNIA010000002.1:115331-133660 GCA_038108555.1 Nitrospinota bacterium
AAATCTGAAACCAAAGAAAACCTGCAAAAAATAATTGACCTGCAAACACAAATAGATCGTTTAACGTTAAATTTTGATTCCCGGGCGACCAACCTGTCCCTTGAAGACACCTCTCTAAAGAAAAAGGAAAAATCCCCCTGGACCAAGCAATTGGAGGAAATCACCCTCCCACTCCTTAACGCCATACGGGACCTGACCGAAAAACCTCGCAAGGTCGACTTTCTGAAAAAACGCATTAGCACCCTGGAGAAAAGGCTGGCCACACATAGAGAGGCTTCGCAAAAACTTCTGGAGCTCGATAAAACCCTGGGGGAAATTAAGGACTCTTCAAAACCCGAAGCCAAACGTTACCTTGCAAGAGTCGCCTTATTAAAAAACAAATACGATCCCGAATTGACCCGATTGAATCTGGAAGAAGCCAAAAAGGATTTAGAAGAAATTCTTTCAACAGATGAATCATTATTAGATTCTGCAAAAAACCAAATCAAAGACTTTTTCAAAAACAGAGGCAAAAACCTTCTAATAACCCTGGCAACATTTTCCGGCTTATGGTGGTTGCTTAGCCGTTTAAGGAGGTGGATTTTAAAGCTCAATATCTTTGCGCAAATGAGCCCGGCGTTTGGCAAGCTATTCAGTGCTGCTTATAATATTTTCATACTTGTCATCTGTTTGTTAGTCGGGCTTGCCTGCCTCTATTTCTTTAATGACTGGCTTTTAATCAGTTTGATTGTCATGGTCCTTATTCTGGTCGCATGGACCTCGCGACAATACCTTCCGACCTTCATTCAGGAAATCAAACTAATTGTCAACCTTGGAACCGTTCGTGAGGGGGAAAGATTAATTTGGAAAGGGGTTCCGTGGCTCGTAACCGACATCGGATTAAGTGCCATTCTCGTCAATGATGCTCTTGAAGGTGGAGAGATCAGGCTCCCGGTTAGAGAATTAATCGACCAACATTCGCGACCTGCTGTAGAGGGAGAACCCTGGTTTCCAACAAAAGTAAATGACTGGGTGATTTTAAATGATGGTTCATACGGACAGGTTAAGCACCAGACATTAGAACAGGTGGTTCTCAACCTGAAAGGAGATTCTTTAAAATATTATTCGACAAATGATTTCCTCACACAATCCCCACTAAACATATCGACCGGTTTTCGTTATACCATTGAGTTTGGACTCGACTACAAACTACAGGACAGGGTTTGCGAAGAAATTCCATCCATTTTTGAAAATGGATTAAAGGAAATTTTATCAGCGCATTTTACCGGGAACCCTCCTGACTTTAAATTTTTAGAAGTTCGTTTTGACAACCCGGCAACAAGCTCGCTAAACCTGATGATTCTTATTCATGCAGAGGGTAGATGTGCGGAATACTATGAAGAATACCGAAGGGAAATTCAAACCGCTCTTGTTCAAATCTGCAACGACAATAACCTAACCATTCCATTCAGCCAACTCACCATTAATATGGCCGAAAAATTGCCTGAACAAAAGAAAAGTGATTGAATTTGAGGTCCTGAAAAAACACAGCCATTCTTCTGCGCGACTTGGAGTTTTAAAAACACCACATGGAAAAATTGACACTCCTTGTTTCATGCCCGTGGGAACCCAGGCAACGGTTAAAGCTTTAACGCCGGAAAACTTGGAATCTATTGGTGCGCAGATAATTCTTGGAAACACTTACCATCTATATTTAAGGCCAGGACATGAACTGATTGAATCTTTGGGGGGGCTTCACAAGTTTATGAACTGGAACAATCCCATCCTCACGGATAGTGGAGGATTTCAAGTCTTCAGCATGAACAAACTCACCAAAGTCACGGAAGAGGGAGTTAAATTCCAATCGCATATTGATGGGTCCAGCCATTTTATTTCCCCAGAAAAATCCATGGAAATTCAAAAATCACTGGGGGCCGATATCATCATGGCATTTGACGAGCCCACCCCCTACCCATCAGATTTGGCAACCACTCAAAAATCTTTACAACTGACAACCCGATGGGCGAAACGGTGTAAAGATTCTTTCCAATCTAAAAACCAATCTCTATTTGGAATAGTACAGGGAGGAATGCATCCCACCCTGAGGAAAGAAAGTGCAGAACAAATTATCGAATTGGATTTCCCCGGTTATGCCATCGGTGGATTGAGTGTGGGAGAAGAAAAAAGTTTGATGAACGAAATGACAGAACACACCGCAAAACTTCTTCCTGAACAGAAACCGCGCTACCTAATGGGTGTGGGAACTCCTGAAAACCTATTGACCTGCAGCTCCCTGGGTGTAGACATGTTCGACTGTGTCATGCCCACTCGCAACGCCCGAAACGGATCTTTATTTGTCACAGGTGGAAAAATTAACATCAAAAATGCTAAATACCAAAATGACCCTGGCCCTATCGACCCAAATTGCAACTGCTACACCTGTAAAAATTATTCAAGAGCTTATCTAAGGCACTTGTTTATGGCGGGAGAAATTCTAGCCATGCATTTGCTAACCTTGCACAACTCCACTTTCTATCAAAACTGGATGAAAAAGATCCGCAATGCTATTCAGGAAGACATTCCATTTTCTTTTTCCTGGAATGATACTGTGGAATAAAACAAAACAAGTCTAGGCTTCACCAATTATTCCGTGAATTTTGAATTCATGAATATCGTAACCCGATCTTTTGGACAAAGAAGCTTGAGCCACCGCTTTTAATATTTCCACTTTCTCCCCATCCATCCATTCCATGAAATGGTCGAAAATTTTTTCCGGGAAGTAAAGAGTCAGGTTTAAATGGGCTCTCTGATAGACGAATTGCATCCCCGATCTCATTGGGTTACTGCGAAGGGGTTTGTACTCGACCCGTCCTTGCAGCATATAGTCTGCAATTACCCGCCATTCTTCGCCAATCTTTAATAAATTTTCCCGAATTAGAGAAAGGTATCTCCCCTGCTCTGGCAGCTCATAGGTATAACTTTTCATTAATTTCTATCCGATCAATTTTGCTCTCAAGGCCAGAAAAAGGGGTATCTCTTTCCGTGAGCGGTTTTCGGCTTTTGCCCTTTTCCCTGGCTGACTTTTTTTATTAGACACCCACTCCTCCAACCCATCAACGGCAAATCCTGCATTTGCAAGTGCCACAAAGTAACTTTCCATGGGCCGATGAAAAGTCAGAGTGAAAGAATTTTTATCGGCAAAAGGAGGTGTAAGAATTGGTATATTGGTTTCAGTTTTATAATGGTCCACCCTTCGATATTCTATTTTTTTCTCCTCGTCCCAACCCCAATGAGTCTGCCGGGGAATGCGAAAACAGGGGTGCACCATAACCACAACAAAATTGCTTTGAGGTTTCAATCCAATAGCCGCATTTGCAAATAGAGCCTCTATGTTTTCAATATTCTGAATTGCAAGAAGGCAAGCCATGCCATCGAACCGGTTTTCTTGAAAGTTTTCCGGATTTGCCACATCACCCACACTAAAACGAATGGAAGAGTTGGAACGTGATTTAGCATGATTTATTAATTCAGAGGAAGAGTCAAGTCCTTCCACCTTCATCCCCTTCCGAGACAAATACCTCGAAAATACCCCCTGGCCACAGGCCAAGTCTAAAACCCTATCTCCCTTTTTTATATCAAGCATTTTAAACACACCCGGCATGATAATGTCTTTTTGAAAATCCGTTCCCTGCGAACCCACCAACGAATCGTACCAGCGAGAGGCCTGATCCCACATGGTGATACCACGTGCGGGGGATTTTGAGCTCCTTTTCTTTTTATTATTTTCCGGTTTTCTTTTCAAAGTATTTCCGATCCAATTTTTCTTTTTCGGGTTTCAAATCCAAACACGTACATTTGCAAGTGGCAGGAAAAATGAAAATCCTATATAATTCAATGTGATTGGAGATAAAATTTTCACCCCACAGTTCAGCCCTCGAAAAATTTTTCCTTATGCTCAGTGTAAAACCAAAAATTTCTTCAAGCACCGGACTTCTAGCATTACTTGTAATTTTAACCACTGTTTCCTGCGGAACCATAAATCCGTTGAAACAAAATCAGGAAGAGCTGGATGTAAAAATAAAAGCCTTTAATTTTGAATTTGAAAGCAAGGCATTGGATCGAAGTTCGCGTTTTATCCACCCTGAATTCATGGAAGCCTTTCAAAAGAATTCCGTAGATTTTAAAAAAAAGGTTACCATTTTGGAATCCGACAGACTTGACCTGAAATTTTTTATGGACGACAAACCTGTTACCATCACTCCCTCTCTCTTTGAAGAAGATTTCAACAGAGCGGAGCTGAAGGTACGTTATCAACTCTCCATATTACCTAGCACAAAAATCAAAACAATCATCGTAAAACAGGAATGGGTCCGACACAAAAGTTTTTGGTACGTCCTTCCTAATTTGGATTCATTCCTGAATTAAATCTATAATTACCCAAAAGACTCATAGGTGTACTTCCACAGCTTCGTTAAGTGAAATCGTAGTGGGGGTTACCTTGCAATTCATTCCATAAAGCTCCACGCCTTCTTTTTCCGCCTGACGAAGACATTCTCCAAACTCAGGGTCAATTTCATCATTGCTGGTAATGGATTGGGTATCCTGCCTTTGCGAAACAAACAATATGGCTGTGCGATAACCCTTGCCACAAAACTCTATTAACTCCTTTACATGTTTTATGCCTCGTTGGGTAGGAGCATCCGGAAATTTCCCTATTCCCTCTTCCACCAGGCTGACGGACTTCACTTCCACAAACGCAGAGTTCTTTGGGAAGCCAAGACGAAAATCAAACCGACTGTTTCCCGCCTTTACCTCACTCGCAAAACTGGAATATCCTTTTAAAAAAGGGAGAGACTGTTCCATCAACGCGTTTGCAACCAAAGAATTTGCAAAAACAGGAAAAACTGAAACCCAAATCGATCCATGCCTGACCAACACAAGCGTGTAATCTGTTTTTCGGGTTTTACTGGGTTGGTGGACCAACCGGACCTTTCTATTAGTTAACATCAATCCAGGCAACCGGCCGGGATCAGGAACATGCGCCAGGGTTTCCTTACCCTCTATTTCAACACGGGCAAGATATCGATTGGGCCGTTCCAGAAACACACCATCAACTATTTTTTCTCCAAATCTCATAACGGGATACCCGATTTAGAGGCTAACGAGCAAATTTAGGTTGGAATTTGGTAATGAATGGAACTATTAATGATGTCCGCTATCTTTCCCTGCATCCAAGTTGACTGTTTTTTCAAGATGCAAAAGATAATCTACCGAGGGAGACACTCGGTCAATAAATGGTTTTGGATATAAACCAATGAACAGGATCAGAAGACAGGCTGGGAGGAGAAGTTTTAATTCCCCTGAATTAATGTCAGAAATATTTTCAGAGTTGGGTTCTTCCTGCATGGACCCCTGAAACATATAGAGCATGTAAATCGAGGCAAAAACAATGGAGAGCCCCCCCATAATGACCAATATGGTTGCAAAGCCAGCCAATAAATCCGAAGTCCAAACCCCCATCAAAATCAGGAACTCACCGACAAACCCGTTCAATCCGGGTAGTCCTAATGCAGCCAGCATGACTAGCATAAAGACCCCGTAAAGGATCGGCATGGATTTACTGAGTCCGCGCAGCTCGCCCAGAATTCTCGTGCCCATCCTAATTTCAATGTAACCCACAATGAGAAATAAAGCGGAAGCTATAATACCGTGATTGACCATTTGCAATAAGCTTCCTTCAATACCTTCTCCGTTTTGAGCAAAAATCCCCAAAACTATAAATCCCAAATGACTGATACTGGAATATGCAACAAGGGACTTAATATCTTTTTGGGCCAGGGCTATCCATGCACCGTAAACCATGCCCGAAGCAGCAAGAAACCCTATAAACAAAGCCATGGTTTCTACGGCTTCCGGAAATAAGGGCAAACAAAATCGTAAAATCCCATAAGCACCTGTTTTCGACATCGCCCCGGTTAGCAGAATCAAAGCCGGGATTGGACATGCTCGGTAAGCGTGTGGTAACCAGCTATGAAGCGGAAACACCGGAACCTTGATGGCAAACGCCACAAAAAAGAACAGGAACATCCACATTTGCATGAACGGATCGATATGTGTGTGTGAAAGCACACGCAGGTCGAAAGTCACATCATGAGTTGCTCCATAATGAATCATGGTAAGTGTGAGGATAGCTACCAGCATCAACAAGCTGCCCACGAGCGTGTAGATCACAAACTTCATCGTGGCATAAACCCGGTTGCCTTCACCCCAAATTCCAATAATGAAATAGGTAGGGACCAGCATTAACTCCCAGAACACATAAAACAGAATTGTATCCAAAGCCAGAAATACGCCCAGTGTCCCTGCTTCCAGTGCCAACATCAATGCCACAAAGTTTCTAAGATCTTTTTTCTGGTTGAGGGAAAGGAGAAGGGCAATCACACCAAGGAAAGCAGTTAGAACCACCATCCATAAACTGATTCCATCCACTCCAACAAGGTAATTAATATGAAGCGCAGGAACCCAATGGAAACTCTGCACAAACTGCATTTCTGGATTGCTTGCATCAAAAGTAAATAGTAGCCATAGAGAAATCACAAGGACCGATGAAGTCGCACCTATCCCGGCTGACTTGATCAGTCCGGTATTATCACGGGCAACAAATATGAGCGCCAGCGCGGTCAACAGAGGTATAAAAATAATTAGGGATAACATTTTTCTCTACAGGAAAACCACAAACAATAAAATTATCACCATACCGGCAACCATGTTGATGGCATAGGTACGCACCCTGCCGGATTGCCAGAAACTGATTCCCCGACTCACTTCTTTAACCTGCAAACCCACTTCATCAACCGCAAAATCGATTCCATGTCTTTCAGCCTTGTCCTCCATAAAAGCCCCAATAGCTTTTGTCGGCTTTACAATTAGCAGGTCATAAATTTCATCCACATAGTATTTGTGGAATAATAAATCATATAGTGGCGCAAAGGCTTCTTTCATCAACTCTATGCGATCCTTGCTGACTTGATACACCAAGGCTGCGGTTGCAATACCACCGATTCCTGCAAGCAGTGCGATCGTTTCCAACAGACCATCATGGTAATGATGCACTTCATGTCCGAAAACAGGTGCCAGGAATCCATCTACCATTGGACTTAAAAATCCACCTCCCAATGCCAAAACTGCCAACAGGACCAGAGGGATCGCCATGGTTGCAGGTGATTCGTGCGGATGCGCTTCCGGGCTTCTGGTTTCGCCAATGAAGGTCGAGAAATAAACGCGGAAAATATAAAAAGCCGTCATACCCGCAGTAATAAGTGCTATAGCCCAAAAAACAAAATTTCCCATATCTGCATGATAGGAACTTAGAATGATGGCTTCTTTACTGAAGTAACCACTGGTGAGAGGAAACCCTGCCAATGCAAGTGCACCAATCAAAAAAGTTGCGTGGGTCAAAGGCATGACCTTTCTCAGTCCGCCCATCTTCCGGATGTCCTGCTCTCCATCCAAAGCATGAATGACACTTCCCGCAGCAAGAAATAAAAGCGCTTTAAAAAATGCGTGCGTCATCAAGTGGAACATACCCAGACTATAAACTCCTATTCCCATCGCAAGAAACATATAACCCAACTGACTCATAGTGGAGTACGCAATCACACGCTTGATATCATATTGAACCATTCCCATCGTGCCGGCAAAGGCTGCGGTGAATACTCCCACGGTGGCAATAAAATACATCGTGAAAGGGGCCAGTTCATACAACACATGGCAACGTGCAACAAGATAAACCCCAGCTGTCACCATTGTAGCCGCATGAATCAAGGCACTGACCGGAGTGGGCCCTTCCATCGCATCGGGCAACCAGGTATGTAGTGGCAGTTGCGCTGACTTTGCAAAAGCTCCGACCAGAAGCAATAAAGTGATTAAAAGGATTCCGTCATCATTGGATCGAAAGGTTCCCGGCGCGGCAGAAAAAACATCTACGAAGTTTAACGTTCCAAAATATTCAAAAATTACAAAAGCTGCGATGACCATACCAACATCACCGATCACATTCATCACAAACGCTTTTCGTGCTGCCAAAACGGCGCTGGTCTTTTCTTTGTAGAAACCAATTAGGAGGTAGGAGGCCAGACCTACCAGAGCCCATCCAACAATCAGAAAAAAGAAATCCGCTGCTGCAACCAGCACCAGCATGGAAAAGACGAACAAATTTAAATAAGAGAAGAAACGTGAATACCCCGGGTCGTCATGCATATAACCGATGGAATATACATGGATCACAAACCCCACCCCGGTGACAATAAGAAACATGAAAACCGATAGCGGGTCCACCAGAATAGCGAGATCCAACTTAAAGGTGGCAGCAGATATCCACTGATACAGCACCTGAACCCGGCCCACACGCTCTTCCGCAGGAAGGAAGAGCAAATCACTCAATGCGACCAAAGAAGCCAGAAAGGAAGCGCCCACGGAACTACAACCGATCAGCCCCACCAGCGTCTTGGAAATACGCTCGCCATACCAACTGAGATAGATAAACCCAGCCAGGGGAAATAATAAAATAAGCCAACTGCTTGAGAACAAAACTTAACCTTTCAGAGCGTTAATATGATCCACATCCATATCATGTCGGGTGCGAAAAATTGTAAGTATGATAGCCAATCCCACCACCACTTCAGCGGCAGCAACGGTCATAATTATCAAAGCAAAAATCTGACCATCGAGGGAATTTAAAAAGCTGGAATACGCAATCAGGAGGAAGTTGACCGAATTAAGCATCAACTCTACCGACATGAACATAATTAAAGGATTTTTTCGGATAATAAATCCACACGCTCCGACACAAAACACGGAAGCGCTAACAAGCAATACAAATTCCTGACCCATAATTATCGCCTTTTCAAGGGAGCAAAAGAAAATTTTGCCAGACAAATAACTCCTACAGCAGCAACCAGTAACAAAGCCGAAGCCAACTCAAAGGCCACAAGATGCTTGGAGTACAATTCCAAACCTATCGCCTTGGCGGTACCAAATATTTCGGGATTGATTTTGCCCTCTATCTGCTTTGTTGGTCCCACGGTTGCAGACAAATACAATTCACCCAATAAGGTAAAAATAAAAGTAAATGCGATTGAACGCTCAAATGTAAATTCTTGAATCTCTTTTTTGCCCCCAAGCAAAGCAATAATGAATAGGAATAAAATCATTACCGCCCCGGCATAGACAATAATCTGGACTGCTGCCAGGAATTCCGCATTATAAAGAAGAAAAAGCAACGCGAGGCATATCATGTGTCCAATAAGATACAACGCACAGTAAATGGGAGAAGAGCATAAAATAACTCCCAGACTGGCAAGCACCGCTGTAATCCCAACGGTAAAAATCACCGTATCTTTTGTAAACTCGAAAATTGTTGCTAAATCAAACACACATACACTCCCTGAAACTTTTTCCCTCAACTAAAGCGATTATAAATCGTCTTTATTTGTTAACACGCTCCGTATTCCCCAACACATTGACCCGAAATTCATTCGGCTCCGGATAAACCAGTAAATCCTGTTTTTCCATGATGTAGTTATCCCGGTCATAATCTGCAAGCTCGTAATGTTCTCGCAACACAACGGCATCTACCGGACATGCCTCTTCGCAATAACCACAATAAATACATCTCAGGAGATTGATCTCATAGGTTTCAGCATAACGTTCTCCCTTGGAGACCGGGTTCTCAGGATCATTCTCGGCCGCTACCACATGGATACAGCCTACCGGACAGTTAATAGAGCATAAACTGCAACCCACGCAACGTTCCAATCCATCTTCATCACGGTTCAGAAAATGGCGGCCCCGATACCTTGTGGGCATGGTGCGCTTAACTTCCGGATATTGCAATGTGACCGGTTTGGACAGCATATTCTTGAAGGTCACACCCATCCCAATCAACAGATTTTTAACACCCGCAAAAGTAGCCTGTAACATAGCTCCTCCCGGACTTACATCACCTTGATGGTTCCGGTGATTAATAGATTTAATAAACACAACGGCAGCAACACTTTCCATCCAAACGTCATCAATCTGTCATAACGTATTCTTGGAAATGTTGAACGCAGCCAAATAAAAACACACAAAAGGAAACCCACTTTGGCCGCAAAAGCAACAATCGGCCAAACCGGAATTCCATAAGAGTTCCATCCTCCTAAAAACAATAAAGTCACCAAAGCACTCATGGTCACCATATTGATGTACTCGCCCATGAAAAACATGGCGAATTTCATTCCCGTATATTCCGTATGAAACCCGGCAACCAGTTCCTGCTCCGCCTCCGGCAAATCAAAAGGAGCTCGATTGGTCTCTGCAACCCCGGCAATAAAAAACAACAAAAAGGCCAAAGGTTGAATAAGAATAAATGGAACTGAATCTTGCGCCCTCACCATATCCACCAGACTCAAAGAGCCGGTGAGGATAATGATGCTCAAAGCTGAAAGTCCCAGGGTCAATTCATAACTAATCATTTGAGCTGAGGAGCGCAATCCCCCCATCAGCGAATATTTATTATTGGAAGACAGTCCTGCGATCACCATTCCATAAATGCCCATCCCGGAGATCGCGAACACAAACAAAATTCCGCTATTGATATTGGCCCCCCACAACTCGATGTTCTGACCAAAAATTTCAAACGGAGCTCCAAATGGGATCACTGCGAAGGCAACAATCGCCGTAAACACAACCACAGCAGGCGCAAGATGGAAAAGAAACTTGTCTGCCGAGGTTTGAATAATCGATTCTTTAAAAAGCAGTTTGATGGTATCTGCCATTGGTTGACCAAACCCGAAAGGTCCTACGCGGTTGGGTCCCAGGCGAACCTGAAATCGTCCCATCAACCGTCGTTCGAGCCAAACAAGAAGGGGTACCACTGACATCACCGCAACTGCAATCACTACAGCCTTGACGCTTCCAACAATTAAAGGGACATTGTCCGATAAAGATTGAACAATGAAGTCCCACAGTTCATCTAAAAATTCAGTGATCCAGTCCAAACCATCCTTCTCCAGCTAAAGCAATCAAACTTTTTTAATTTCCACCCATGCCGGGCTGCCATCAAGGTTTACCAATCCATTGACACCCTGCTCATCAGAAACCTTTGGAACCACGATGCCACCCGCAGCACATCGGTTATCTACATTCACTTCAGCATCCAATTCCACTCCGTTTCCAGAGATCCGAACCCTGTCCCCATTCGCAACCCCCAGGCTTCCAGCATCGGATTCATTGAGAAACGCGGAAGAAGATTTAAAATGATGCGCAAGTTTTGAGGAAGCATCCAGAATTTTGTCATGCGCAAACAAATAGGAAGCCACTCGTAATTTCAATTTGCCATTACCATTTGCACCTTCGAGGTTTCCGGGAGACGCATTCTCAACCGTTACCTGCTCCCGGTTGATTCCGAGTTTCCCAACCAATCGCGCATTGATTTCCTGATAGCCGGGAACCCTCTTGGCAATATCATTCAGCACTTTTGCAACGCGGGAATATTCGGTTTCGTCCCCGAGTTTTTTCAGCATAATACTGATCAACTTCCAGTCCGCAGGAACACCACTATCCAGCGCTTTTCTTCGTGCTTGAATCCTTCCCCCAATATTGGTGGTTGTTCCCTCATCAAATCCCGGACCACTTGAAGGCAATACAATTTTCGCAAGTTGAGTGGTTTCCGTTTCGAGCATGTCATGCACCACCAGAAGGTCAAGGTTCTTAAGTGCCTCTACTACCTGATCCCCTCCAGGAAAATCTACGACGGGATTGGAACGGTGTACCCACAACGCTTTCAATTCTCCACTTTTTGCCTTAGCCAGCATTTCCAATGTTGTCAAACCGGCTTTGGTGGGTGCTTCCTCTCCCCACAATTCTTTTATCTTTTCACTGTCAGAAACAGGAACCCCTCCGGGATAAAAATCCGGCAACAGCCCCATATCCATAGCACCCACAGCGTTGGTCGCCGGGGCCGCAGGAATCGCTCCACATTCTACGGTTGGGATTTTAGAAATAACGGACAGCAAACGCTTGACCCTGAGAGCCGAATCTCCGGAAAGCGCAGCGGGATTATAGACAACACAAATTTTCATACTTGACCTTACTGCTTCTACCAGCGACTTCATTTCATCTGCAGGAATCCCGGTTTGAGCAAGATCAGAGGAAAAATCGATTGACTCACCCAATTCGCGTGCCAAACCCTCTGCCAACGCATCAATTGCGGAAGCTTCCGAGCCAATTTTATATTTCACAGTCAGGCCAGCATACTTATCCAATGCCGTAGTCTGGTCATTAAGCGAAAGTAGCTTCGTGCCGCAACGAGTAACCGCCTTCTTGATTCTCAAGTCAAGGATAGGCAGCTCTTCAGTCGGATCACTGGCAATCAGCAGAACGATATTGGAACTTTCAATCGCGTCGATATCGTAATGATTTACAGGCAAACCCGGAGTTTCCTGATAGGGTTTATGATCGATGTTATTGGTTCCCAACAATCGAAATAACTTTTGATAAAGAAAACTTTCTTCATTTGTTGCATAGGGAGACCCTATAAAACCAATACTCTCCGGTCCATGCTCTTCAGCGATTCTTTTAAATACTTCCACCACCTTTTCAGCCGCTTCTTCCGTTGGAGCATCAATGGGAAAATTTGGAAAAGAGGTGGGCTCGGTTTTTCCGACACTATTTTCGCGCGCTGCGGTAATACGGTTTTTACTATCAACAAATTGATGTCCCCAGCGCCCCTTATCACAAATCCAGCCATCATCCACCGCGTCATTGGGTCGCGCTTCAATGCGCATCAATTCATTCAGCCTGGTTCCGAAAGTGATGTTGCAGTTGACCCCACAGTTCGCACATAAGGTATCGTGATTAGTCAAATCCCAGGTTCGGGCCTTGAAACGGAAATCCGTATTGGTCAATGCGCCCACCGGGCAAATATCAATCACGTTTCCGGAAAAACGATTATCGTACGGTTGATTATTGAATGTGTTGACCTCGTTGTGGAATCCTCGGTTGAGCATAACCAGCTCGCGGTTCTGTTCAATCCGCTCACTGTATGCAGTACATCGCTGACAGGCGATACAACGTTCGCGGTCAATAGTGATTACCGGACTGAGGGGAGCCGCCTTCACATTGTTTGCACGATGAAATTCCATACGCGTATCAGGCGGACCGTATTTAAAGGTATTGTCCTGCAGCGGACATTCGCCTCCCTTATCACAAACCGGGCAATCGAGAGGATGATTGAGCAAAGTAAATTCAAGCACACCCTTTTGTGCTTTTTCCACTTTATCCCCTACCGTCTTCACGACCATATCCGGGGCTACATCCATGGTACAGGCAGTCATCAGCTTGGGCATCTTCTCAACTTCAACAAGACACATGCGACAACAGCCCAGCGGACCTATTTTTTCGTGATAACAGAAAACAGGAATATCAACATCCACCTGTTTCGCAGCATCCACCACCTTGGTTCCCTTGGGAACCGTGACTGACTTTCCGTCAATAGTTAAAGTGACTTCAGACATAGAACCTCTTAATCAGCTGGCTGCACCAGCAGGAATATTTTTAAAGTACTCTTCATAATCCGCGCGAAAATGCTTAATACTGCTCACAACCGGAGCAACACAGGCATCTGCCAACGGACAAAATGTTTTAAACGACATATTGTCGCAAATATCTTCCAGACGGGTGATGTATTCCAATTTACCCTTTTGCTGCATGATTCGCTCAACAATCTGATGAAGCCAACGTGTTCCTTCCCGACAGGGAGTACATTTACCGCAAGACTCATGCATATAAAAACTGATCAACCGCAAGGTGGCTTCCACAATATTGATACTGTCATCGATAACAATCAACGCACCCGAACCCAACATGGTTCCGGCTTCAGCAAGCGATTCATAATCATAAGGAGTATCAACCTTGGACGCAGGCAGCATGGGAACCGAGGAACCCCCAGGGATAAACGCCTTTAGTTTGTTATCGTTTTGAATGCCTCCCGCCAGATTGTAAATAAGTTCACTGGTTGGTGTCCCCAATTCAATTTCATAATTTCCCGGTTTCTTGACATGCCCCGACACACTGACCAGCTTGGTGCCTTTACTTTTTTCAGTTCCCAGCGCCGCATAACTCTCCGCCCCTTCATTGACGATGTAAGGAACCACACAAAGCGTTTCGACATTATTGATAACCGTCGGTTTTGAATACAAACCTTCAACTGCCGGAAAGGGAGGTTTCATCCTCGGCTCCCCCCGACCGCCTTCAAGGGAGTTCAGCAAGGCAGATTCTTCACCACAGATATAAGCTCCTGCACCCAGGTGAGTGTAAATGTCGAGATCAAATCCCGAGCCTAAAATATTTTTCCCGAGGTAACCCTTTGCACGTGCCTCATCCAATGCTTTGTCCATGATAAAACTCAAATCATGGAACTCACCTCGCATATAGATATAACCTGTTTCAATTCGACAGGCGTAGGAACATAAAATCATTCCTTCAATCAACAGGTGCGGGTTTTTAAGCAACAACTCACGATCTTTACATGTCCCCGGTTCCGACTCGTCTGCATTACAGCAAAGATATCGTGGGAAAACGTCCTTCGCCAGAAAACTCCATTTCAGTCCCGTGGGAAAACCCGCTCCGCCCCGGCCCCTCAGGCCCGATGCTTTGACCGCCTCTACAATCTCTTCAGGCTTTTGGGCGAATGCCTTTTTCAAGGACTGATACCCCCCCAGCTCTTCATACACCTTCATCGTACGAAGGCCTTCTTTATTGATATCCTTAAATAAAATCTGAGTCATAAAACTAGTCCAATGAATCCAGAATCTGATCGATCCGTTGTTCCGTCAGGTTTCCATAATAAGTATCATTGACCCTCATCATCGGTGCTTCCGTGCAAGCGGCGAGACACTCTTCCCGATGCAGGGTGAACTTTTCGTCAGAAGTGGTTTCTCCCACCTTGATATTCAGCTTTTTTGCTGTGTGCTCTAGAAGCCTGTCGCATCCATTCAATTGGCAACTGATATTGATACAAAACAGGATCATGTACTTTCCCACCTTTTCCGTGTGGTACATCGTATAAAACGACATGACCGATTGAACATAAGCGGGAGAGACATCTAGTTTCTTTCCAATCGCAACCATAGCTTCCGGACTCACCACCTGATCCGCTCTTTGCACCAATGTCAACAAAGGCAACAAGGCCGAGGTTTTAACCGGATACTTCGCAAGAATGCGTTCGATCTCTTTTTCCTGATCTGCTGTAAAAGTATATTCCGACATTTAAAAAATTTATTTCCTTAAAATTCTTTTCTAGCCCACATTGCAATTCCCGCAAGCGAGTAATTCAAATTTCTGAATCGCCGCGCTCCCTCCGGTCACTCGCGATGACGAGCAAAAGTACCATTTTTTTTAATTGCCCCCATCGCCAGACGGTTAGCGGTCGACTTCTCCCATTACAATATCGATGCTGCCAATAATCCCTACTACGTCCGCTATGTAACAACCTTCCATCATTTTGCACATTCCCGGAATGGCCATAAATGAAGGCGCACGCAACTTAACCCGTGCCGGAACATTGGTTCCGTCACTGACGATGTAAAATCCCACTTCCCCTCTGGCCCCCTCAATGGGCACATAGGTTTCACCCGCCGGAACACTGATCCCTTCCGACACCAATTTGAAGTGATGGATTAATGCTTCCATACTGGTGTGCAATGTTTCACGCGGTGGCAAAGAAACTTTGTTATCCGGATCCTTATAAGGTCCGCCGGGAAGGTTTTCCAAAGCTTGTTTGATGATATTCCGACTCTGCCGCATTTCTTCCACCCGAACGCGATAGCGATCAAAAATATCTCCGTTGTTATAAACAGGAATATCAAAGTTGTAATTTTCATAGCCACTGTAGGGTTGTGACTTACGAATATCCCAATTTACCCCGGAGGCTCTTAAGGCCGGACCACTCAAACTCCAATTAATAGCTTCTTCTCTTGTAAAAGCGCCAACCCCTTCCGTTCGATCCAGCCAGATCGGGTTTTTAGTAAGCAGCCTTTCGTATTCGTCAACTTTCGCAGGAAAATATTCGATGAAATCACGGATGCCATCTAACCAGGGCCGGGTGGCATCTTTCGCTACACCGCCAACTCGGATGTAACTCGTCATCATACGTACGCCGGAAATTTCTTCATTGAGGTCAAGTATCATCTCGCGCTCTCGCCAGCAATAGAGGAACACCGTCATCGCTCCGATGTCCAGCGCATGGGTTCCCAGCCAAACAAGATGACTGGCAATGCGAGAGAGTTCGCACATGATGACCCTTAGTGCTTTTGCCCGATCCGGGATATTAACTCCCAATAGTTTTTCAGTGCTGAGACAAAAGGCAAGATTGTTTCCCGGAGGATTGAGGTAGTCCAACCGGTCCGTCATTGGGATGACGTGAACATAACGCTTGTTCTCGGAAGTTTTTTCGATTCCCGTATGCAGGTAACCGATCTCCGGCTCGGCAGTTTTAACCACTTCGCCATCCATTTCAAGGATGACACGGAACACCCCATGGGTACTTGGGTGTTGCGGACCCATATTGAGGGTCATAGTATCTTTATCGCGCTCCAGCAGTCCCTGATCAGTTACACTCACGAGTCACCCTACCGAGTCTGGGGTTTTGATTTGACCAGTTCACTTTTAAAATCCCTGTTATGGGAAAAAGCTACGGTCTCAGTTGTTAATGGATAATCTTTTCTGAGCGGGAAACCTTCCCAGTCCTTAGGCATAATCAACCGTTCCATCCTGGGATGCCCTTCAACATTGATTCCGAACATGTCAAACAATTCCTGTTCGGGATAGAGGGCTCCCTTCCAAAGATTCGAAACGGTTGGAACGGTGGGATTGTCCTCATCAATTCCAACTCGAACCCTGATGGAATGCTGATGGTCAATGGAGTAAAGCTGATAGACTGCCTCGAAACGAGGTTCTCGCTCTTCCAGCAAATAATCCACACCCCGAACATCGGAAAGGTAGTCGAATTTTAAATCCGCATCATTTTTCAGAAATTCAGCAACGGCTGGCAGGGACTCCGGCTCCACAAAAACCACGGCATCCCCTTGAGGGAGAGCGGTGTCTTGTATCTTTTCCGCAAGACCGGCCTTTATCTTCTCGACGATTTCTTCACTCGTCATGCCACCCTCTTCTTGGCCTTGTCGGTGCCCGCTTCCATCATGATTTTTTCCTGGAGCTTGATCACGCCATATAACAGCGCTTCAGGACCGGGAGGACATCCGGGAACATAAACGTCCACCGGTACTACCCGATCAACCCCCTGCACAATTGAATAATTGTTAAAGACACCGCCACAGGAAGCACATGCTCCCATCGAGATAACCCATTTAGGTTCCGGCATCTGGTCATAGATTTGTTTGAGGATGGGCGCCATCTTCTGCGAAACACGACCAGACACAATCATCAAATCTGCCTGGCGCGGGGAAGCGCGAAAAACTTCAGCGCCAAAGCGCGCGGCATCCCAACGGGAGTTTGCCATGGCCATCATTTCAATAGCACAACAGGCAAGACCAAAAGTTGCCGGCCATAACGCATTTTTTTGCGCCCAGCCTACGACTTTCCCCAACTTTGTAGTTAAAACAGTGTCATATAAGGAACCGGAGTACTCATAATCCATCGCCTCTACGGCATCCTTAACATTCAATTTCAAATTATTAATTTCGGTTTCAAATGCATCAACCGCTTGATCAATCAATCCCATTCCAATCCTCCCCGTCCCCAAATATAGACGTATGCGATTCCCAGAATGATTATAAAAATAAGCATTTCGATCAGGCCAAAAAGCTTGAGCTCTCCCAGCGCCACCGCCCAGGGATACATAAACACCACCTCAACATCAAAGATAATGAAGAGCATGGCAATGGTGGCAAACCGTACCGGGTACCGGCCCTTGGCCTCTTCGGTCGGAACAATGCCACATTCATAAGGCAATAGTTTCTGGGGGGTTGCATTGCGTGGCCCTAATAAAGTGGATAACGCCAACAGGGCACCGATCACCACCAGGGCAACAACTGCAAATAATGAAATGTAAAAATACTCAGCCATCAAATTGCTCGCCGAACAAAAAAAACGAAAAGCTTCTATATTATATAGGCTGCATAATCCGCCGGGCCCTCTTTGTGGAAAACCCATTTAGCCTTGCAACCATAATATGTTAGCCGAAACCGGACCCTCTAAACGAGAAAGCCTCAGGAGTCGGGATTATAGCAGCCTGCCCTACCCTGTCAATATTTGATTTATGCCGATAAATCAAAGAAAAACAACGCTTC
>JAYNIA010000002.1:133760-169695 GCA_038108555.1 Nitrospinota bacterium
AAAGGATCAGGGTACTCCGCTCCTCCATACTCCTGGAGCAGGCGAACATCATTCACAATGATGTGACAGGTGTCATCGGACCGGAGCAACATCTCAGCATGGGGGACTACACTTCCCTTGGGGAGGGTAAATTGCAGGCGAAGTTTTTTCTGGCTTCCGGTGATAGCCTCTTCTTTCGTAACCGTTTCCCGTACCCATACCCACTGACCGCCTTTGATACCCTGCCAACCATTTCCCATTTGACAGATGGAAGCTTTTTTCCAGCTATCATCTTCTGAGTCATAATATTCCGTCTCAACTCCACTTGCCAAAACAAGAGTCTTAATGTTTGCGGAGGAAGGATCAGCCACTTCCATTTTTACGGGTTTACTGTTTTCCCACATGATGTCATTCATTTCACGCCAGTAGTCAAACATGCCGTTCTTTTTATTGACAACCTGCATGCTGGGCCGTGGTGTACTGCGCCCAAGATAAGGTCCAATATCAGCAATTATCACACCTGTAGACTTATGCGCATCTATCGAAATAAAGGAGTGGGAAGGAATCGTGTCATAACTGTGAACAATCAATTCCCCTTTATTAGGTGTGTTGTCTTCGGCAATTTCATGATGCAGCTTTTGCAAAAGTAGAAGTGAAGTTTTGATTTCGTTCAGAAACGTATGCTTCCCTCCACCTTGTTTGGTGATCAACTCAACCACGGGAGAGTTAGGATCCATGACCAGCAACCGAACTTTAATTCCACTCAGAATTTTTTCCTTTATCAACTCCCTACTTGCAGTTGATATGGATAAAAGGGAGGACCCTCCGATAAAAACTTCTTTTCTTACATTGTTGAAAAGTATCTCAAAAGACGTGGCCTGTGCGAGTTCGGAACGGTTTTTGTATATACCTGCAATTCCCAGACGAACGGCATCGGGATTGACAATTTCCTGCAAAGCCTCCTTATATTCATTGAAGGTCAGCTCTCTCAAAAAAACTTCATAACCCAGTGAGATCACACCAATCAGGGATATTAAAAGTGCAAATTCACGAACGGGATGAAGCCACATGGAGTGCGCATCCAGGAATTTTCCGGCTCCAATATAGCCGGCGGCACCCACCACGAATATCCCCACCGCAAGGAACAGGATTCGGTCACGCACCCATTCGCGGATATTTAAACCATTTTTATCTTCTTTATCGCCCATTTTTTATCGTAATTGTAAGCTGGAAAGGGTTTTGAGCAGGAGTGAAGTGAAATGAGATTTTCATATTACAAACTGATTTTACTAGATAAACCCAGAATAAACAATGAAGTTTTGGTTAAGGAATTGCAAAGGTTTTGTCATATAAAGCAGGAACCAACGTTAACTCAGTCCGGCCTTTCTTCTGAGCCACCAATCCAGAAACAAAAACCCGACAACAAATCCATATGCCCACCAGTTGTTCCACAATGAAAAAGACCGGCTATGGCTTTTTACCTTGATTTCAGGGTTTTCAAATTGAAGGCCACTTAAGTCGTTGGAACCATTTAAAGCAAAGTATTTGCCTCCGGAAACTTCTGAAATTTTCTTTAATATGAAATCATTCACCAAAGGTTTCTCAAACTCGGCATTATCTTTCAAAACACTGAACATTATTTCTTCTTTCAACCCTCCTATTTCAATGTTTGCCTTATAAAAACCTGCATGTTTGGGAAGAAATGTATAAACCTGTTCTCCCTGCTTGTCTGTTACTAAATCTTTGGCGATAACCTCTTCCTTCCGCGAAGAGATGGTCAGCTTACCCGTAATGTTTGATGCAGGCTGATAATTTTTTTCCAATAGCTTTAACTTTATAAAAACCTGCTGCTCTTCCTGATAACGGTCTTTGTCTGATTCCAGCTGCAGGCGACGGGTTTGAGGTTCGGCAATCAACCAATCAATGATATTATTCCAAAACCGATGGTAGTATCGACTCCCCGACTCCTTTCTAAAACTCCATTTCCAGGCTGAGTCGGTAGCTATCAAAGCGGTTCTTCCTTCACCAAATTCACCTGCCACCAAGACAGGAACTTTGGAACCGGTCGTTTTTACAAATTCCGCAAGCACATAAGCATCCTTATTGGCCGTTAAACCGAGATTCACTCCACCCAAAGGCGGCAAGGCATCCCAAACTTCCTGGTTGGTCTGAATATCCTTTTCCAGATGCAAAATCGGGTGGTTAGAGAAATCCTCGTTTATTTTAGGGTGGAACTCCCGGTCCATATAACGGTTGTCGGTTTCTATAAAGTTTACCGGCAATATATCTTCAATGGGGGTGCGGGAATAACTCCCTCCCTGGAAAGAAAGTTCCCCCCCCACCATTAAAAAGGCCCCGCCTTTTTCTACATAGGAACGAATATTGGCCAGGTATTTTTTATCAATAAAGGGTTCGTACTTGAAGTTTTGGAAAATAATCAGGTCGAAAGAACTTAAATAGTCGTCAAACAAAAGATTGGATGGGAAAGGTATGAGACTGAGCTCAGAAGTAGGGGCAGCGACATCATCTCCCAGACTTCTTAAAATAAAAAAGGAAAGCAAATCCACTCTGGGATTATTTGCTAAAACTTCCCGTAAATAACGGGAGTCCCAAGATGGTCGACCGTTCAAATGCAGAATACGAATCCTGTCACGCGCCACATCAATTTCAAACTCTCTCTGATTATTGGTAAGAATGGATTCTTCAGCAAACCGAGGCAGGTTTAAAGTGTAAATACGTTTTCCCGTTTTCCTGGGAGTAAATTGCAAATCTATCTTGTAATATTTTTTATTCTCGCGAATCTCAATAACCTTCGAAACAAGAATATGGTCACCATCTTTCAGAACAAGAGGAACATTTCGACTACCCAAAGCGGAAGCAAAAACTGTTACAGACAAACGAACCGGCTGTTGAATAAATCCAAAATCCGGGACCGAAACCGATTCCAATGCCAGATCTTTAAACTGATCATTGTTTCCAGCCTGAAAAGTATGGATGGGCGCATTTAGTTTGGCCAAGGGCTTTAAAATACCTTGCGAGACTTCACCAGGTTCTTCTGTCAAATCTGCCCCATCTGAAAACAGAAAAACTCCCTGGAGTGATTTTTTTTCATATTCCTTATTCAATTCATCAAGCACCCGGCTAAAATCAGTATAGGGGCGAACCGGCTGGAAGCTCTCTGAACCTCCATCGGTTTTACTAATTCCATCCGACACCAAATAGGTATCGACATGAAATTCTTTTTTCAGTTTCTCAAAATATTTTTCATTAAACTCCAGAGTTCTTTTTACAAAATCAATTCGAGAAACATCTTCAGGAAAGGTTTTGATGGAAAGGCTTTTGCTGTTGTCCAGTAAGACAGCGATATGATTTTTCAGGGAGTGGCTCTTTTTGAACTCCAGCTCCGGCCGCAACAAAATAAAAAACAGCAGGGTCAAGGCCAAGGCTCGAAGGGAAAAAAGAAAAACTTTTTTCGGCGCAGACCCGATTCTTCTCAAACTCGTCCAGGAAAACCAAAGTGCCAGTGGAATCATCAGGCCCAGAGAAACCAGAATCAACCATGGGTCTTCCAGATTCCAATTGAGTTGCCATTGGTCGTAATCGCTGGAATCAAATCCAAAAAGTTTTGCCAATAAATTCATTTAGGTTGATACCTGCGCAGACGTTCCAGGATTATGGGCAAATGCACCATGTCTTTTTTATAATCCAACGTTAATGCATAAAGGATGATATTAATGCCCAGCCGTATGGACAATTGTCGCTGGCGGTACCCCCCGACCAAAATATCGTAATTCCAGTCGCCCAATTTATTGCGCGACCAGGCACCTGCCTGATCATTGGTTGAGTACATGAGCACGGTACGGCCTTTAATGGAAATTCCTTCCATATAGGATTTAACTATCGCCCTACCCGATACGGTATTGAGCAAATAGAAAGAACGGAAAACAGAATGGTCCCGGGGAATTTTTCGCATGGGGGTTTGGGGATAAAGTTTTTTAACCATTCTTCGTACCGACCGGTCAAATTCCGAATCTGATTCTGCAGAATTATCATCAATAAAAAGGAATCCACCATAACTTAGATATTTCCTCAGAGTTTTCAGGTCCTTTTCAGGAAAAGGGTCAAAGGCTTTATCCCCTCCCAGATATATGAATGGATAATTGAACAGGCTTGGATCCCCCAGCTTTAAAGCTATAGGTTCACGGTTAACTTCAACGGAAGTACGACGGGCTATCTGAGACAACAAACTTCTTAAACCTTCAGGGCGAGCGTTGTCGTTTCCCCCCTTGTAAATTATCCGTGGGAGTGTCAGGTCTGAATAACCCGCCCATGCCGGACTCAGTCCAATCAGCAAAGTTCCGACCAACAATACTATGAATAAATTTTTTCGCATCTTCTTGAGTTTAAAACAGGAGGGGCGTCTATAGCAATGGATCAAAAAGTATTTTCCGGGTGTACGGGATTGCTGGCATAAGGTAAACTTGGCTCTGAATAAAAATTTAAACCTTATTCCCATAAATTTTATGTCTAGAACTGTATTGCTCAATCCCGGACCGGTAAATATCACAGATAAAGTCAGGCAAGCCATGGCCTTACCCGATCTTTGCCACAGAGAAAAAGAATTTTCTGATCTAATGGCTTCCATCCGCGCCAAACTTCTCCAGGCCTTTAATATTGAAGAAGAGTTTTCCTCCGTATTGGTTTCGGGGTCAGGAACAGCCGCACTGGAAATGGCTGTGTCGTCTTCATTATCCCCGGGACGCTCCATGCTTGTCATTGAAAACGGGGTCTATGGAGAACGAATCGGAAAAATTTGCGATGTTTATAATTTCCACCGCCACACAATCAAACTCGACTGGGGTGTTCCTCCGAACCTGGACGAAGTTGAAAACCTCCTAAAAAAGCAAAGCGACATTGAAGTGGTTTCGCTGGTTCACCATGAAACAACGACCGGTTTGCTCAATCCATTACAAGCCATAGGAGACCTGGCCAAAAAATATGGAAAAGTGTTTCTTGTCGATTGCATTAGCAGTCTTGGAGGGGATGAAGTGGACTTTACAACCATAGACCTGGCAGTAGGCACCGCAAACAAATGTTTGCAGGGGGTTCCTGGGGTCTCCTTTGTCTTTTTTCGAAAAAAGGACTTAGCACGTCTCATTAAAATTCCGCCTCGTACTTTGTATTTCAATCTGACCGGATATCACAAAGCCCAGGAAACAGGAGGCCTTCTATTCACCCCTGCCATCCCGGCCCATTATGCATTAGATGTGGCATTGGATGAGCTGATGGAAGAAAGGGTAACAGGCAGAATTCTCAGATATGCCAATGCGGCAAAGTTTTTACGCGAAGGTTTCGAAAAATTCGACCTTGAATTTTTAATCCCTGAAGGCTGGAGAAGCAATTGCCTGACCGGATTAAAACTTCCGAAAGGATTGACCTATGAAAAACTGCATGGGGAACTAAAATCTAATGGATTCGTCATATATGCAGGCCAAGGAAACCTGAATGAAACCATTTTCCGCATCGCCAATATGGGTGACATCACAAAGGAAGAGTTTCAAAGGTTCCTGGATACTCTCAAACCGCTGTGCTAATTCCCAAAAATCAAACCACCCCGGCACAACAACTCACCGTTTGGCACTTCCAGAATATTAGGGTAAAATATTTGGCATCAAATCCTTAAATTTTTCAATCTTTTAAGTCATAAAAATCCGGAGCTAAGGACTTTTAAAAGGTCCGGAGTAATGAAAAATCCTTTATGAACTGCGAATCATAAAAGGGCATTTACCTAGATGCGAAACGCTTCCATCAAACTCAAAGTTTATTGCAGTTTTGCCCTTTTATTCCTTGTAGTACTAATCTCCGCCTTCTTAACCTTCTGGTTTCAAAAAAACGCCGAAGAGGATGCCAGAATAACAAATGCGCTGGGTCGACAGCGAATGTTAAGTCAGGCTATGGGAAAGTCTGCCTTCGGATATGCAATGGCCAAAGGTCGCATTAAAACCATGGAACAAAATGTTGGTTCGCTGGATGATTATGTCACTCAAATGAGAATGATATACACCCAATCAATCGTGGGAGTGGCAAAAAAATCTGGAATAAAAATATCGATGCATCCTGAGGAAGAAACGCATCCTGCTGTTCCTTTCCCTGCCACCTTCACCCGGCTTGTTAATACAACATTTGGGCAAGGCAAAACTTTGCAAATTAATATTTTTTCGGAATCCCCTGTAAATCCGACGCAGAACCTTAAGTCTAAAATTGACCAAGAAGCCTATGCGTTTTTATAAAGAAATCCGGACCAATTGTTCAACAAAGCCTATGAGGAAGATAACAAATTTTTCATAAATTTTTATTCGGCAGATATTGCAACTGTCAAAGCCTGTGCAACCTGCCACACAAAATTAAAAAAGACTCCATTTCAAATAGGGGATATTCTGGGAATCAGAAGGTACAAACTATTATTTTCAGAAGATATTGCCCTGGGGAAGGCCGAACTCAAACCCAGCCTGGAAGAATATGAAAGAGCAAAAAAGATATTTACCCAAACCCTTGCAGCGGCTAAATCCGGTGGGGTTTACCCAACCGATCTGGAAATGACCGAGTACAAGGAAATGGGTTCAATTGATGTTCCCATTGCAAGAGAAACTATAAAAAAAAAGGAAGAGCATTTAGAGATTTTAAAAAACAGAGTACAAACGTTGCTAACCTCTGAAGTGAATTCTATACCCTACAGAAGGGCTCAGGAAGAGATTATTTTAACCTCAAATATTTTGCGCAAACACAGCAACGATTTGGTAGATATCTATGCAAAAGTTGCAAGACAAAATCAGGAAAACATCCGAAAATCGGTAATTATTTGCGCTTCCGTGACACTACTCCTCTTATTATGTATTGCCTACTACCTGTCCACCGTAGTAATCAATCCTATCCGCAAAGTTTCCAATACCCTTACAGGAATTAGTGATGGAGTACTCCATCAAGACAAACTACCTGTATCATCCCAAGATGAAGTCGGAATGCTCAGCCAATCCAGCAACAGGTTATTGGACGGGTTACAGGAGTTTATTGGTCATAGCCGCAACTTATTAAAGGGGCAAACAGATTCAATAGATTTCGGATCAGTGAGTTTGAGTGGAGATTTTAAAAACTCCCTGTTCACGATGCAAAAGCATGCAGAAGAAAGAAAAGAAATAGAAGATCAAAAAGAAGGGTTGCACAAACTCAGCGAAAGCATGCATGGAGAGCAGGAAATTTCCAATCTGGGAAACAACATCCTCATGTCGCTCATGGAGCACCTCAATTTACCTCTTGGGGCTTTGTTTATTTTAAAATCAGACAATTTGCTGCACCGGGTGGCAAGTCATGGGTACCCCAAAAATGACAACATCGAAGAACATTTTGAATTAGGTTCAGGGTTGGTTGGAAAAGCCGCCTTACAAAACAAACCCGTTAAAGTGGATGAAATACCAGAAAATATTCGAGTCAGCTTTGGCTTTGGCGAAGTCTCTCCTAAATTTATTTTGCTTTATCCCCTCACCTACCATGACGCGGTAATTGGTGTTTTGGAACTGGGTTCATTTGAAAATTTCACTCAGGACCAAACCAATTGGCTGGAGCAAGCGATAGAAACCATCCCAGTCTCCATTCGGGCTTGTCTTGATATTGCCATCCGCAAGGAAGCCGAGCAGGAAATGAAGTTAGCCAAACAAAAAGCCGAGGCGGCCGACACAGCCAAATCCCATTTCCTGGCAAACATGAGTCATGAAATCAGGACTCCAATGAATGCCATTATTGGAATGAGCGAACTAGCTTTAAAAACCGAACTGGATTCGAAACAGCAAAACTATATCTCGAAAATCCTTTTGTCATCGAAATCCTTGCTGGGAATCATTAATGACATTCTTGATTTTTCCAAAATTGAAGCTGGAAAAATGGATATGGAGGTTGTGGAATTCAGCATTGCCGAGGTGCTTGAAAACCTTTCCACCCTCATCACTCAAAAGGCCCATGAAAAGGGATTAGAAATACTCTTTTCTATTGATAAAAAAGTACCCGCGTTTTTGATGGGCGACCCTTTGAGATTGGGACAAATCCTCACCAACCTGGCAAATAACGCGGTGAAGTTTACTGAAACCGGAGAGGTTATTGTCTCGATTGAGTCCCTGGAAGAAAGCAAAGAATCAGTGACTTTAAGGTTTGAAGTCAAAGATTCTGGAATTGGATTGACTCAGGAACAAATGGATCGGTTGTTTAAATCCTTCAGCCAGGCAGACAAGACAACGACCCGGAAATACGGAGGAACCGGTTTGGGACTGGCCATCTCCAAAAAACTGGTTAAAAAAATGGAGGGTGAAATCTGGGTTGAAAGTGAAGTGGGTGAGGGAAGCCGATTTATCTTTACCGCAAAATTCAAAAATCCCATCCACAAACATCAAAAAGCAATGGAACCCACGCAAGATCTTAAGGGATTACATATCCTGCTTGTGGATGATAACCAGGCCACTCTTGATATTCTTCAAGAAGCCCTGGAATCCCTCTCCTTCCAGGTATCCCAGGCCCTTTCCGGTGAAGAGGCCCTGGATTTGCTGGACCAGGCCCAGGAGGTTCCCTTTGGTTTGATATTCATGGACTGGAAAATGCCCGGGCTGGATGGAATAGAAACATCGAACCGAATCCGCAAAAAAACCATACTGAATCCTCAACCAAAAATAATCATGCTCACCGCATATGGCGGAGAAGAGGTCATGAATAAAGCTCAGGAAGCCAAACTGGATGGGTTTCTCGTCAAACCCGTTACCCCCTCAAATCTACTCGATTCCATAATGGGAGTATTTGGCAAGACCACGAACAAAATAAAACCTTCGGAGTTAAAAGCGGGTCCGAAGAATCAAATTTCTGAAGAAATTAAAGGCTCTTACGTGTTGCTGGTTGAAGATAACGAAATCAACCAGGAAGTAGCTTTGGAAGTTTTAGAACAGGCAGGTTTGGCAGTAACAGTAGTCAACAATGGAAAAGAAGCCGTTGATGCTCTATCAAATGAAGATTATGACTGCGTCTTAATGGACCTGCAAATGCCTGTGATGGATGGTTTCGAAGCCACAAAAATCATTCGGGAAAATAAAAAGCACAAATCCCTTCCCGTGATTGCCATGACCGCAAACGCAATGTCTGGAGACAAAGAAAAATGTCTTAAAGCGGGAATGAACGATCATGTTTCCAAACCTATCGATACGAAACAACTCTTCACGGCACTCAACCGATGGATCAAACCCGGAAAAAGAAAAGCACCGGCCCCGAAACCAAAAGAACCCGAAAAAAAACCTGAGGGAGAGGACTTTCCCGACTTACCCGGATTTGATGTAAAAAAAGGCCTGGAAATACTTGGTGGAAACAAAGCCCTCTATAAAACTCTTTTAATTAAATTATATGAGGATTTTTCAGACTCTGCGGAAAGAGTAAAGTCCATGCTGGACAAAGATGATGTGGAAAATGCCGGAATACTCGTGCATACCGTCAAAGGAGTAGGGTCAAATTTGGGCGCATTGGAACTTAGCAAGGCCGCAGCAAAATTTGAAGAAGCTCTTAGAGAAAAAGAGAGCAGTTCTTATGAAGGCTTATATTCAATCTTTAAAGAAAAACTGGATATTGTCTCAAAGGGATTGAAGGAAAACGGTTTTGATAACAATTAATTTCCACTCTGGTCATCTTCGACCTCAATTTCCTGGCTATGCTCGGTGGCGGGATTTGCCTTCAGCATCCAGGGCTCCCGCACATATTTTTCACCTTTTCTCCTGGTAAATGAATCCAGACTTTTTTTGTTGTCTTTCAGGTACTGCTCCATCTTGGATTTCTTGTCTCTTTCAGCCATTTTCTTCCTAACTCAAACTTCATTTTAAAGGGACAGCCAGTTAACCCTAATTACAAGCTTCCGTCAAGCACCAATATTTTTAAACTTATCGAAAACTTTCTTTCAGATTCATCTTTTTATAAGCTACCGGAATGAGAGCCAGAACGCCTAATAGACATAAAGAAACAAGAACCTTTATAGACATAATATCTTCCAGTGAGGAAATCGTTGCCAGGTTATTACCTGCCAGAGAATAGACATAAGTGGACGGCAACTTGCCGAGCATGGTTCCGAAAAAGAATGATTTCAGAGGCATCTGTGACAGTGCCAATCCAATATTAACCGCAAAAAAGGGGAACAGCGGAACCAACCGGAAAAACAAAACACTGTTAAAAGGTTTTTCACACAGGTTCTCATTGACTCCTCTAATTTTTTCCGAACACTTACTCTCTATCCAATCCCTCAGCAAATACCTGGACACCAAAAATGCCAGTGCGCCTCCCATTCCCGAACCCACAATGACTACCAATGTCCCCAATGTCGGTCCGAATATAACCCCTGCCGCGAAACTAAGAAGAGTGGCACCGGGTAAAAGAAATAACCCAATCAACAAAAACATCACAATATACCCCCCAACCAGGGTCAAGGGATTGGCTATGTAAAATTGGTCCAACTCGCTTTGATGGAGTTTCAACCTTTCCAGGGAAAGGTATTGCCAGGGATCAAAAAACACAATAGACCCTATGGCTAATAAAAGCAAAAGGAGCAGTCTTCTTTTATTTTTTAGAAACACGACATCACCTGTATTTATTATTCCGGCAACGGTCGCATAGTGTATCAAACAGATTTATAAAACGGGCTACAGAAATCTTCCTCCGTCTCAGGGAACAAAACCCGATGCAAAAATGGGGGCCTGAATATTCAAACCGGGCGCATCCCTCAAGACAGAGGAAGATTCTTAATTCACTCTATTCGGGAAAGGATGAGGGTGCTTTTACATGCTGCCACCCTTCTCCATTCAGCGAGCGAAGCATTTCAATCAAGTCCTTCTTTTCAGATTCGGAAAGATTCAGGGGAATGATCTGATTATCCAGGAAAGGATTTTTCACACCTCCCTGGTTGTAATGCTCGACCACCTGACTTAAGGTTGCAAACCGGCCATCATGCATATAAGGAGCCGTACGCGCTATTTCCCTTAACGTGGGTGTTTTAAAAGCTCCCATATCCTTTTTATCGTGGGAAACATGATACCTGCCCAAATCAACCGCTTCTCTATCCCAGCCAATGCCTATATTATGGAATTTTTCATCGGAAAAATTGGTTCCAAAATGACAGAGGTTGCAGCGGGCTTTTCCAAAAAATAATCTCTTTCCCCGTTTTGCTGATTCGGAAATGGCATTTTCCTCACCCTCCCAGTCAAACCGGTCGAAAGGACTGTTGCCCGAAATAAGTGTCCTTTGAAATGACGCAATAGCTTTTCCTACTTTTTGGATGGTTATTGCCCCATTTCCAAAAGTTTCATCAAACAGCTTTTTGTAACCGGAAATTTTGTTTAAAGTTTCGACCACATCCTTGTTGCTTACAAAACCATGTTCGATGGGATTGGTTAAAGGTCCTACCGACTGTTCTTCCAGTGTAGAAGCCCGCCCATCCCAAAATTGAGCTTCACTGAAACCCCGATTAATCGAAGTGGCGGCGCTTCTACCACCCTGCTGTAGATTTATCCCCGTGGAAACCGGTTGACCATCGGTAAAGGCCAGTGCCGGCATATGGCAGGTGGCACAAGCTATTTTTCCATTTTGAGATAAACGCTTATCAAAAAACAGGAGATGTCCCAGAGAAACTTTCTCCTTAGTTATGGGATTATTTTCAGGCACATGAAACAAATCTTCATCCAGTCCCAATGGAATTTCCAACTCAAATTCTGTTTCAGAAGCAGAAGTGATGTTCGCCAGGCTGATCGCAAGAATGAAAACCACCCCTATTCTCCAAACTTTTAAAATCGATATTTTTCTAACCATTTGTTGCCTCCTATAAATTTTTGTTAACCTTATGGACTTATTATTGGCAACAATACTTGATCTGTCTAATCGATTAATATTATAATTTAATAGATGAAATCTATTAGTTTAATCCAACTCTCTTATGTCTGTGCGGTTTCGCAAACGCGAAATTTCGGGAAAGCTGCGCGTACCTGCTTTGTTTCGCAACCCACCCTTAGCATGCAAATTCAAAAACTGGAGGAGGAACTGGGAGTCATCTTGTTCGACCGCTCCAAAAAACCGGTAGAACCCACGTCTGTGGGTAAAATGGTCATAGAGCAAGCCCAACTGGCGCTGAAGGAAACGCAAAGGATTGAAGAATTAATCAAAGAAGTAAAGGGAGATATTAGCGGAGAATTCAGACTTGGAATAATTCCCACCCTGGCACCTTATCTCCTGCCATTATTCCTGGAAAGATTTATAACGAATCATCCAAGGGTTGAACTGATTGTGGAAGAAATGCAAACCCAGAAAATCATCAAAATGCTTAAAGAGGACAAAATTGATTCGGGGATTCTGGTTACCCCATTAAATCTCCCGGGAATTGTTGAGCGCCCCTTGTTCAGAGACCCTTTCGTGGCTTATCTTTCATCCAATCACCCTCTTCTCTCCCGAAAAAGAATTTCCGACAAAGATTTGAGCCTGGATAATATTTGGCTGCTCAACGAGGGTCATTGTTTCAGAGACCAGGCCATTGAAATTTGCAAAAGAGTCAAAGGCAAAAATTCTAAAAACAAAAACCTCACCTTTGAAAGTGGAAATCTTGAAACTTTAAAAAGGCTTGTGGATCAAAACTTCGGCTATACCCTCTTACCCTCCTTGGCAATACAGGGGATGACCGTTAGCGAACAAAAGAAAAAAGTTCGCCAGTTTACTTCCCCCATCCCGATTCGCGAAGTAAGCCTTGTCTACAGTAGAAGTTATTTAAAGAAAAGTATTATTCAAGTACTTCATAAAGAAATTACCGCCTCACTTCCCAAAAAATATAAAAGTCCGGACTCTAAGGAAAGGTTAATCGAAATTCCTGCTTATAAATAAGGAGGGAAAACTTCTACTATTTTTCAGAAGAAATCAAGCGAGAACACTATCAAGGGTTTCAATAAACATTTTCACATCAATAGGCTTGGTAATATAAGAATGGAAACCCATATCGATGGCTCTTTGAATATCTATAGTCATTGCATCTGCTGTTAATGCAATCACGGGAATATTTTCAGTTTCATCGACTTTTTTCAGTTCTTTAAAAGCGGTCAACCCATCCATTTCAGGCAAATGGATATCCATTAAAATCAAATCAGGCAATTGGGACCGGGCTATCTTGATTCCATCTATTGCATTTGATGAAGAAATCAATTCAATCTCCGGCCTGAAGCCCAAAATTTGACGGACCAAGTCCACATTAGCCGGAATATCTTCAATGTATAGTACTTTTTTCTTTTTAAGGTTATTACCATTTTCTGATCGCTCAACAATGAACTCTCCTTCGACATCAACAGACGGTAATTTTTTATTTGAAAGAGGTAAATCAACATAAAAGAAACTTCCTTCACCCACCTCGCTTTCAAATCCTATTGAGCCATTCATAATCTCTGTATATTGTTTTGAGATGGCCAGGCCTATTCCTGCACCTTCAATGGCTTCTGAATCTTCATGAAATCGCTCAAAAGGTTTAAATACTTTTGTTTGGTCGTTAATTGAAATCCCACAACCCGTGTCCCTAACTCCCAGTCTGATATTTCCATTCATTAACTTTTCAAATGACACTAATACATACCCTTTAACAATATTATATTTAATGGAGTTAGAAACCAGGTTCAACACAACCTGTTTCAACCTAACAGGATCTGCTTCAACCCAATAACTACCTTCTGGAATTTTTTCATATTTTATGACCACTCCATATTTATCTGCAATGGCATAGGAGAGGGATATCACGTTGTCAACAAGGGGAACCAGATCGATAGTTTCCAGGTTTACTTCTGCACTTCCGGATTCTATTTTGGAAAGATCCAAAATTTCTGAAATAAGGTGCAACAAATGTTTTCCTGCAGATGACACTCTTTCCAAATTTTCTTTTTGATAATCTAGAAGCGGATTTTCCTTATCCAAAGCCAATAACTGAGTAAAACCAAGGATGGAGTTCATGGGGGTCCGTAACTCATGACTCATTCGCGCTAAAAATTCAGACTTTGCCTTATTGGCCTTTTCTGCCAACTCTCTCGCCTCCCTGTTTTCCAATTCCATTTTTCTGCGATCAAGTTCAGCCTCTGCACGGGAGGCAAAGATATTTAAAATTATTTCAGCGGTGACATTATCTGAAAAAGGTTTCTCATCCATTACTACCAGGTTACCAATAGTATCCCCGGAAGAATCCATTAAAGGCACACCTAAATAACTTTGAACACCCAAGTCGATCAAAATCTTGTCTTCTGGAAATTCATTTTGTATATCCTGCAAAATGAGGCAATTTTTCTTTTCTTTTATAACGATCTCACAAGGGGTACCGGCCAGATCATATTCAAAGTTTTCTTCAAACCTATCCCCCACCCAAAGAGAAAGCGTTTTTATATTTTTGCCAGACGACAAACCTATGAAGCTATATTTCATTCCCAGAGATTTAGCCAGGTTGCAAACCAGAGAACGCACAAATTCTTCTCCGGTCTCCGAGGAGGTTCCCTCCATGATCGATTTTAATTGGCCAAACAAGTTTTCGTATCTCGATTCACTTTCCTTTAAGGCAACTTCTCCTCCTTTAAACTGAATAGCAATCGCGGCAAGGTAGGCGGCAAACTGCGCTGTTTGAATTTCATCGTCACTCGGGCTTCGTGGCTCACTGAAATAAGGGCACAAGGTTCCCAATACTTTTCCTTTTATATTTACAATGGGTGTTGACCAGCAGGCTTTTAAATCATGGGAAAGGGCAAGCCCTTTAAAGTCTGCCCAAAGGGGGCTGGTTTCTATATCTTCAACAATAACCATTTCATTTTTATAGGCCGCTGTTCCACACGACCCAACCTCTGGCCCAATTAAAAACCCATCCAATGCATCACAATATGATTTCGGCAGACTCGGTGCGGCTCCTTTTAACAAATATTGTCCACTATTATCCAAAAGAAGAATAGAACACCTGACCTCGGGTATCTTGGTTTCGAGATACTCGATTAATTTTTCCAGCGTTATCTTTAGAGACTCTCCCCTGGCCAACATTTTTAGAACATTGTCCAAACCATCAAACATCTGTTCCGCTTTTTGGCGTTTTAGGATCTCAAGGTTTAGCTGCCGCTCTAAATCATTCATTTCAATAAAATCGGGCAAAAATATAAAATTTACATATGATTTCCATGGTTCAACAAATAATTATTCATGTCAAATTTACATAAAATTTTATTCTGGGAATAAAACACCCACAATATAAAAAAACGCTAACCTATTGAAAAATAAATAGAAATTATATCCACCTCCTGCAAAAACGGACAGGTTCTAGACGCAAAAGGGTTTTCTGATATACTGATTTTTCTAGCTTAAATGATGGTTCGGGTACCCTCCATTATCAGGCCTCTTTTTTTTCCTTTGTTCAATTTTTACTTTCTGAGTTATCTTTAATTAATCATGATCGTAGCGAGTAATCTTGAAAAGTCTTTTGGACCCCAGGTCCTTTTTGACAAAGTTTCTTTTCTAATCAATCCGGGTGAACGAATTGGCCTGGTGGGAAAAAACGGGACAGGAAAATCAACCCTATTTAAAATGATTTTGGGTGCGGAAAAATACGATGCCGGAGCCCTTACCCACCCGAAAAATTACCGAATCGGAGCCCTGGAACAGCATATCCATTTCACGCAGCCAACTGTTCTTAAAGAATGCATTGAGGCCCTGCCTGCTGAAAAACAATGGGACCATTACAAAGCCGAGATTATTCTTTCGGGTCTGGGATTTGCAGAGGAGGACTTTCAGAAAGACCCTGCCACATTCAGTGGGGGTTATCAGGTCCGTATCAACCTTTGTAAAGCCTTATTGGCTGACCCTAATATGCTCCTGCTGGACGAACCGACAAATTATCTGGATATCCTTTCCCTTCGCTGGCTCAAGGAATATCTCAACAAATGGCCGGGGGAAATGATTCTAATCACTCATGACCGCGATTTTATGGATCAAGTCACAACGCATACTTTGGGATTGCACCGGAAGCAAGCGAGAAAAGTAAAAGGTGGAACCATTAAATACTATGAGCTGATAATTCAGGAAGAAGAAACCTACGAGCAAACCCGGAAAAATCTGGAAAACAAACGCAAGGAAATGCAAAACCTGATAGACCGATTCCGGGCGAAAGCTTCAAAGGCATCAATGGCACAATCTCGAATAAAAATGATGGAAAAAATGGGAACCCTGGATAAGCTCAGCACTGAAAAAAACCTGGGGTTCCGGTTCAACCATCTTCCATGTCCGGGGAAAACCATATTGAACGTAAAAAACCTATCCTTTTCCTACAATGGAAAAGCTGAGGACAATATCTTTTCGGACATCTCGTTTTCCATAACCAGAAATGATCGCATAGGAATTATCGGTGCCAATGGAAAAGGAAAATCAACTTTGTTGAACTGCCTGGCTGGAGAATTGACTCCTACTGCCGGCGAATTAGTCCCTCATCCCTCCACCAGCCTGGGACATTTCGGTCAAACCAACATCGACCGTCTGGAGCCCAAAAACCAGGTGCTCCAGGAAATTCTTCGTTCCAATCCCAACCTTTCCCTGCAAGCCGCCCATAGCATTTGCGGTGCCATGATGTTTGAGGGAGACATGGCAAAGAAAAAAGTGAGTGTACTTTCAGGGGGAGAACGCAGTCGGGTTTTATTGGGCAAAATCATTTCACATCCCACCAACCTTTTATTGCTGGACGAACCCTCCCACCATCTGGACGTAGAATCCATTGAATGTCTAATTGAAGAGTTGAGCGGTTACAAGGGGGCAGTGGTTATAGTCACTCATTCAGAACTCATTCTCAGGGCATTGGCTAAAAATTTAATTATTTTCCACCGAGGCGGAGCTGAATATTTTCATGGAGGCTACGAAGAGTTTCTTGAAAAAGTCGGTTGGGAAGGGGAACCGGTCGCAGCTAAAAAAGTAAAATCTAAAATGAATAAAAAAGAAGCGCGGAAATTACGTGCACTCGAACGCCAGAAAGCCCAAACCAGCCAGTAATTACCCTGTTAGGTGAGTTCATGAGATATCTGCTTTGAGCAACAACTCTTTAAATGCCTGAAAAAGATTGACAGCAACAGAAGGATGCCCATTCACCAATTCATCGGTAAAGCCTTGTTCCAAAAATGGAGTGAACCCCTCTAATTTAGATTTATCAATGGAATCAAAATTGGTAAACCCCATGGTCCAGTTTGAAAAACCCCTATCGGTGACTTCTCCATCGTAAATCAGTTTCAGGCTTTTATGACGGGAATCCTTTTTTATATCTTCATACAAATCAAAAATAATATTTTTCTCACCTTCAAGTATCTGCATAAACTGTCTGGTCTTTTCCATATAGACAAGAATGCCTGTGATATCTTGTTCGGCATTTCTTTTTCTGCTCGTCTTCAAGATATCTAAAATATCGGCATCAGACATTTCTCTGACTGCAAAACTGCAATAAAATAATTCATGCATAATCAAATTCTAAACAGGTTTCACAGCAAATTTCAAATATTTAGTTTCTAATTTCTTCATTTCCAGAGTGGCAAAAGTTATCCCTCCGACTTATCTTTAAAATAGAGGGAATTGAGTCCCATTTCAAGTGGAAAGGAGGCACCTAAAATGCTGTTTCCAGTCACGGTTTACAATGCTAAAGGTCAGGTAAAAAAGGTTGTTTCCACAGAAATGTTGCATCGAAGACACTGGAAGATTTTCCAGGACAATGAGAAAAAAAATAACTTCCAGAATGCAGGAGGTCCAAAAATATCCAAGGAATTGAAGGCGAAACTGGACAAAGAGTTTCCGCCTTATTTAAAAGGCAACCGAAACTAAAACCTGCTAGCGATAGTCGCCGGTTAAATTGAATCCGGCCCAATAGGAAGGATGAGGGTAAAGCCGCTTGACCAGGAGTTGAGCCTTGCGAAGGCTTTCGGCTTTATCCTCTTTTCCGTAACGACGGTAAAAATGTTTGATAAGCACGGCAGTGGAAATATCGCTCACCCGCCAAAGGGAAGATAAAATTGAGTGCGTCCCCGCATAAATGAAAGCACGATTGAGTCCCACCAACTCGTCGCCACCCACAAGATCTCCAAGACCCGTTTGACAGGCACTGAGCGTAACAATATCGGCTTTGATATTGAGCCCGAAAACCTCATTAACTTCGAAATTACCATCATCACTTTTATCACGGGTCAGCTTCAGTGAAGAGAACAAGGGATTGATCGGATCAAACTCGCCATGGGATGCAACATGGATGATTTGGTAGTCCTCAATATTGTTTTTTAGCCAGCTTTCGGTCGCATTTTCCCGGGTCAAAACATCTATTTGAGGGAAATCCCATTTAATGGCATTGGCCTCCATTTCTGCCAAAGGAAGATCGTAGTTCATATCGCCTAGATCAGGGTTTCCCAATGCAAGAACTTTGATATCCGGACTCCGCTCCACTTTTTTCTTGAAGGTAAATTGCATGACCGATGCACTGGGTGAATAAAACAGAGGATGACGCTCAAACAAAAAGCTTTCATCATTTTTTAATGATGAGAATGAAATATAATGCAGATGTCCGTGCGGAACAATTCCCAAAAGACGTTTATTTTTTAAAAAACCCTGAATCGGATCAACCAGCAATGCGTGTAATCGTTTGGACTGCTCCTCCACGGGGGCCAGCTTCTGAATCCGATCTCTATAATCCGCGATTAGAACATTCAGGTCTTTTTCGTCAATAGGCACGCGTGTGGATTTAATTTTGCCCTTGGTAACGACCCAGGCAACAATCTCATTTTTAGTCACCAGGTATTCAATCAGGGCAACCTTTTCTTCAAGCAGATCGTACAACTTGTCCAAAGTGATAGCATCAACAGTTATGAAATTGGAAATTTCAGGACTCTGCTCTTTGGCATTGATCAAAAGGTTTTGATAAAGACTTCTGGCCTCCACCAGTTTTCCAGAAAGCTCCTTAGCCTCTTCTTCTTTTTCCTGGGAGCGGGCTGCGGCAAAAGCCTCTTCAATTTCGCGGATCAATATTTTCTGTTGAGTTAAGGCATCGTATAGTTTCTGGTTGACATCGTTTTTTAAACTGATCTTTTGATTACCCAGAAGATCGATAAAACTTCTCGATTTCGCCCGCTCGGCATATTGAAAAGAATCCTCAATCTTATTTAAATCCAATAACAACAGGATCAGTTCTTTATATACATCCTGTTTGTCCGTGAGAAACCCATTCTGGAATTCTTCCACTTTGATGGCCGCCCGCATCGAATCCACTATTTTTACTGCCTCTTTATATGCCTTCACAGCAGCATCATTCTTGTTTAACTGGACCAGCGCAAAGCCCTGGCCTCTTAATGCCCGCCAACTCACTTCCTTGACATTGATTTTGGACGATAAGGCATAAGTCTTTTCAAAAAGTGGAACTGCTTCCTTCCATTGCTTCCGTTCCAGTGCAAGGTGCCCTAATTCCAGCATGACCTTAACCATGTTGGTCCGATCACCAATTTCCCCACTGAACTTCATCGCCTGATCAAGATGTGTGGCAGCTTCATCGAGTTTTCCCATCCGCATCAGACTCATGCCCATATTGCGATGCGTGTACCCCTGCCCCCATTTGGATTTTAGTTGAATGTCGCGCTTTAGTGCTTCACCAAAAGACTCAAGAGATTTTTCAAATCGTTTTTCCTTGCGATGCACCAGACCTATATTGTTATAAGCTGAAGCAATATCGATTGGCGAATGCATCTCCGTTGCCAAATTAAGGCTTTTCTCTAAATTTCTCAAAGCTTGTTCAGGGTCATTCAAGGTCCAGTGAATCAAACCCAAGGTGTTATAAATGAATGCCTGCCTCAATTTATCATCCAAAGCTTTTGCAATTTCCAAAGACTGCCGTTGCGCGCGAAAAGCCTTTTGATAATTTCCCTGAAACCAGTTCGAGTTTGCCTGATACAAAAACGATTTCGACAGGCCCGGCTTAAAACCAATTTTTTCGGCAAGGGCTTGGGCTTTTGAAAAATAGTTTAATGATTTTTCAAAGTTCCCCTCTTTCTCGGCAACAAGTCCGAGATCCAGCAACAACTCCACCTGGAGTTCCGCCTGCTCAAGCTCCACAAACAAATCATAAGCCTTAGAAAAATATTCTTTGGCCTCTTTAAACTGGTTGAGACGAAGGCTGTATATCTTCCCTATCCTGCGGAATTCTCTAGCCCGGCTTAAATCTTCACCAATTTCCTCGTTAATTTTTTCTGAGGCGGTAAATGCTTTCAATGCATTGGAATATTCTGCGGCATTTTCTTCAACGATCCCCAATTGACTGTAACTCTGAGCCACCCGGTCTAGAATTTCGTTTTCCTCAAAAATAGCCAGTGCCATTTTTAAATGCTTTACCGATTGCGGGAATTTTTCAGCCAGGGAATACAACAGTCCAAGAAAGTAATGGGCATCGGCAAGCTCTTCAGGATCTTCTTCCTTTTCCGCAAAAGGTAAAACCTGATTCTGGTAGTGAATGGATTTTTCAAAATCTCCCGTTTTATAAGCAGCAGTTGCGAGCGCTTTCACAATAGTCCTTGCCTGGAAATTTTCATTCAATTCAATTTCTTCAGGAACAAACCGGGTTAACACCAGGGCTTTTTCAAGGAAATTGAGAGTTGCAATAAAATTACCCGCCTTCGAAGCCGATGCTCCCTTTAGCACATTGGATTTAATATTTTGAACAGCGAAATCCTGTTTTTGTTTCTCGCTCAAACCTGGGAATCCGTAATAACGGTATCGAGCCCAGTCCAAGTTTTGGGGATGCTTTTTAGCCAATGATATCTGAGCTTCCTTAAGAGCATCTGCGGCATTTCCACCGGAAAGATTTGAAATGAAGTTTTCATTAAACTCCCGTTGGAATTCAGGATTTCCACTATGCAACAAAGCTCCCGGATACCCTTTGAAATTCATCCCCTGGAGCAAAACTGCGGTGGGCGACAACTCTAGACGAGGGTCAAACACATGCTCTACCTGAGCCAAAGAAAATAAATGCGACTCAATAGATTGAGCGAAGAGTAATTTCATTGGAAGGTGCTGAAACCTGGCGGGTTCTTTATTCAGGGAAATAAAAGACGCATCCATTTCATGCCGGAAAACGCGAGAGGGACTTTCTATGTGGACCAAACCATAATAATTCCAATTCTCAAGAAAAGATTTTCGACCGGCCTTCTCTCCTTTTAAATTCAGGACCGATGCAAAAGATTTTTCCAGGCCTTCAGGAACGTCCGACTCTAAAGCCAGCAATCGAGAGCTATAGAGATTTTTTAATTCCATTGACCGTATAAAATGAGAAAGGGAGGAGACAAAGGTAAGTTTGGAGTTTTCAATTAATAACTTGTCACCCAGCTTTAAAGCTGCCCAGGGAAGAAACTCCAACCTTCCCTCCGCCAAAAGAACAATAGATTTTGCTTTCCCGATAGAATTTTTTAATGAAGAAATTAATTTCCCTGACAGGATTCCAATATCTGCCGGACGAGCCACTGAATGGGTCAACCGCTCAACAAGTTGAAAGAAGTTTTTATCTCCTGAAATTCGTCCCGGTGTCAGCTTGTCATTATTGACAACCCAGAAAAAAATTTCGTTTCCCATCCTTTGCAATTTAATAAATATTTCATTCTCATTTAATAGTGATTGTAAAGTGTCAAGTTCAGGGACATCAGGAGAAATCCAATCCACCAAGCCCGGATCATCTTCGGCGGCCAATTCAATGAATTCATGATACTCCTGCAACAGGGATTCTGCTTCTTCACCCTCTAGGCCAGATAGTTTATCAGCATACCCTGCAATTTCATTGAAATAGGCTTCCCTCTCTTCATTGGAAAATTGATATTGCGGTGCCAAAGCCTGGATGATCTGCTTTTTCCCTTTTTCAGAATAAATTAATGCTTCGCGATATTTCTTCTGTTCAAACAACCGTGAGGTGATTTCCATATAAAGCTGTTCAACCATAGCCAGGGTTGATCGATCAGAGGGAATAGCTCCATAGGGAAGACGTGACAATTCTTTTTCAGCATCCAAAAGACGAGGCAGGCGTTTGGAACTATCCAGTCGAAGGGAATCCAAGTACACAAACTGCCATCGGATAGAGAGCGGAGGAACCCATGGCTCTTTTTTATCCTTTACCCCGGCAAAGTTCCGCACCAATTCCAAATTCTGCTTAATCTCCGGCAAAAACTTTGCTGCATCTCCATTTGCCAGCTTTAATGCGGTTTCAAAATGTTGAATCGATTGATTTATATTTTTGCTGCTTTTCCGCAAGGTCTGAAAACCGTATTTTACGCGCTCAACCTCGGTCAACTTAGCAGGATTAGCATGACTGGAATTCAGTCCTTTGAGATGAAATAAAATGCCCAAGTAATTATGCAATATTATCGAAGACAGTTTTGGGGTGGTGGGAAGTGCCATCTCCAAATAAGAAACCACTTCATCTTTGTGGACAGCAAACCTATTGCCAGAAGTCAAAACAATACGGGCCATATTTGCTGCATTGACTGCCATTCCATTTCGATTGTCCAGTTTTTTGGAAAGAACAAAAGAATCCTTAAAATACCTCAGGCTCTCCCCTTCATCTCCATCTTGAAAATAATAATTCCCCAACTGGTTTAACAGGAGTGCTTTTTCAAGGATAACGGGAATATTCTTTTCAATATCCAGTCCTTCGGGAATAAACGACAGTTTTTTCTTAAAATATTCAATAGCCTTTTTATGATTCCCAAAGTCTCCATAGATTTTCCCAATATAATGGAAAATCAATTTTTCTTCGCCGGCCTTATCAAATCCCTGTGCAGCGGCTGAAACATCTTCTCCTAATCCGGCTTCGACATTGACCTCTATCAAAGCTGATGATTCCTTTTTCCTATCAGCAACTCCATACTTCTCGAGCTTATCAATGGCTTCGAAATAATAATTGAGAGCCTGACTCATTTTTTCTGAATCGGGTTTCAAACGATTCTGCGAATAAACATTGTTTGCAATGTTCCTAAGAGCCCGTGACAGTGAGGACTGATTTCCTGTTTGGCGATTCAGCTCCAGGCTTTTGGAGAAATGTTTTACAGCAAGTTCATAGCCTTCCTTTTCCTGATAGGCCAAAGCCATCCGGTCGTGCAACTCTGCCATTCTTGAAAGGTTTTTAGTCTTTTTTATTAATTCCAGAGACTTTTTAAACTGCTTGACTGCTGTTGAAGGGTCCCCCGCCTTGAAAGAGGCTTCTCCATAACGCTGCCGGTATAAAGCTTCGCGCTCCGGGTTTACAAAAGCTAAATCGGCTTCTTCTCTTTTTCGGTAATAGTGACGAGCCGACAATATGTTATTCAGCGAATAATGCCCATTACCCAGATTGAGAAGAAGATCAGCCTCGTTGCGCGGATTTTCCCTTTCATCATTTAAAGCAAGGGCCATTTGATATTCATGCAACGCCTTTTCCAGGAAACCTTTTTCCTTCCGTTCCTTTTGTTCAAATATCCAACCCAGGGTCTGGTGAAAAAACACCTGTTGAGAATTTTTAGCTAGGGCTTTACTGATCTCAGATTTCGCCTGATCCAAAGCAGGTGGATTCAAGTAGGTATAGGCCAAACCCAACGCATAATGTTCGACCTCTGAATTTGGATTATTTTTAACGCGATCCTGATAAAGTTTTACGGCTTGTTCACTTTTCTTTAGAGCAGATGCGGCCTGAAGATAACCTCGATGGGCCTCAACCGTATTAGGACTGTAATCAATGATTTTAAGGAAGGTTTTTAAAGCCAGCTTGATTTCCCCTACTCGCAGTTCCCAATTACCCTTCTCTAAAGCCTTTTTTATTCTTCCTTCAATAGCCTGGCTGCGGTAAGGCTCGAGAGATTTATTATCTTTAGAAATTTTTTCATAGATACTCAAACTTTCATCGAAGTTTTCTTCTTCCGCATATATCCTTGCCAATTCAAAACGCGCTTTAAAAGATTCATCACGTGCCTGCTGAAAGTTTTTCAATGTATTTTTATAGGCTTCCTTTGCAAGCAGGTTTTCAGCAGCAGAATAATATAATTCCCCCACCCGGTTTTGGATAGCCGCAGCAAGAACGGGGATATCCTTATAGGTTTCCGTTCGAGCCTGTAAACGAGACACTTTTTTTTCAAGAGTCGGTTGCTCTTCATGAAGATGAAGAATTTCTTCAATGGCTTTTTGTTTCCAGGCAGGCACATCCGGGAAATCCCGAACCACCTGGACAAATGACTGCACCAGCTTTTTCTGGTCACCGACCAGCTTATAAATTCGGCTTTGTAAAAATGCAGCCTCGGCGGCCAAATCTCGAATTTTTGAGTATCTCTTGATTACCATCTGGAAATCTTTCAGAGCGCGATCCGGAGATTCTTCGATAAGCAAGAGCTTGCCTTGTTCCAACAGCCCCCTGGCTTCTACCCGGGCAATCCCGGAATATTTTTTCAAAAGAGATTCCAGTTTTCTTTCTGTCTCTTTAACCATGGATGGAGAGGGTGGACTTTGTTTTTCAAAATCCAACAACGCAATTTCGATTTCCGACAAACCACTGACCTCTCTATTTTTGCCAGGAGTCTCCAGTATTTTATTAAAAATCGTTCTGGCTGTTTCAGGGTGCTTAAACTTTCGATTAATAACAGCCAATCGATATTGAATTTCTTCAATTCCCTTTTCACCTGGAAATTGAAGAACATGATTTGAGAGAGCCATTGCACATAAATAAGATGCCTCGGAACATATCTCATCAATATGCTTCATTGAATCGGCAAAACTGCTTTCCCGAGGGATGAGCCCAAACTGGGGAAGCTGCCAGATATCAACCGATCCACTTAAATGAGAAGTAAAATAAAATTTATCCTGGGATGGATAAGGATAAAAATCGTAGGAGGAACTATCCGTCAGTTGACGAAGGTTTTTTACAGAATTTTTTATTAAATCCAATCTCCAGATATTTGGATTGTCATCAATGGCCAGATGTCCATCTCCATTCGTATCATCTGAGTATCTTGCAAAAAACAAGGTATGGTTCAGCCAATTTGGCAACACATCTATTTCCGGTCCGTTACTCACTTCAATGACCTTTTTGGTCTTGAAATTGAGAACCCTTAAATTGCTTTTCGTATCCCCGGTAACAAATGCCAGAAAATTTCCATCCTTTGAAACGGAAAGGTTTATCCCTCCCTTTTCCAGGAGCATGGATTTTTCACCCTTCGCCAAATCCATTTTGAATATGGAAATCCCTTTTGACTTTGAGGAGAAATAAATATATTTCTGATCGGCGGACCAAACCGGGTCCGAATCTTCCCCCTTTCCCTGAAAAACAGGAGAAGGGTCTCCCTCACCTTCAAGATTCAGAACGTAGATGTCACCCCTTGGGTCGCCTCGATGCGAAACGAAAACTACCTGTTTCCCATCCGGACTGATGGAAGGACTTTTATCTTCGGTTGAATGGAAAGTCAGACGACGATCCGGAGGTTGTATTCCCTTTCCAAGGTATTTCAGCCAGAGATCCAGATTTCCAGAGGTGTCAGACACATACACCATAAAGGTTCCATCAGGTGAGATGGAAGGAGCAAAATCCTCACCGGGATTTGAAGTAATTTGAACAGGAGAAGATGCCATGACGGGATTGACAAAAAAAAGAATGCACACCGCAATCCGAAGGCAGGTCCTGAGTTTTGAACGGGTGGAGAGTGTCATAAAAAATTAATTTAAATGTACTCTTAATAGTATAGCTTAATCAGGAAAGGAATTGCTGGGGAGAAATTTAAGGGGATTATCGGAAATACGGACTCCCATAACCCCTAGACATCGGCCACGCTCGTCCACTTGAAATTTTGTGTGGGATGCACCGGATAGGCAGTAAACAGTGGCGTGTTATAAGGAACCATTGCCGATTCAGCACCCGGGTTTAACAACAGGTGAATATTTGCAAAATTAAAACTCAAACCCTCCTGCCAGGGTTGCGCCGTATTCTCCGCATAAGCTGGAACCTTATCCGACGCATGACTGCGGACCATCATCCCCGAGCCCCCCTGCAATCCATATTCATATAAATCAGGGGCTCCCTGAATCAGGATGGATACCTGGGAGGCATCGAACCAGATTTTAAAATTGGCAACCAACTGCACATAAGGTCCCAGGGTTCCGGTTCGCTCCAAAACAGCACGCGGATAGGCATATTCAAACGGCACTTCGGGTGTTCCCGGGTAATCAGGGGCACGAAACTCCTTTTCCTTAATCCTCGAAACAGATAGAAATAAGAGATTGGGATCATCCAGCGCAATATCCAAAATCTCCCCATCCTGATAGCTGCAAATTTTTCCCATTTCAAATCCCAGCGGAAAAGAATAACCCATCTTGGCATAGTAAGCCCGCATACCGGCATCCAATGGATCTTCCGGGGTACGACTGATTTTAATATCGAAAGGCATCATCAGGTGAAACGCATTGGTGCGGGAATTCATAAAAGGGGCACACGCTCCGGGAAATTCCTTTTGCAAATCCTTATTATCAGGATCAAATTTCCTGGGGCTGCCACCGAAGTGCTGGGCAGTTTTAGATTCTTTACTCAGGCCGAATTTGTTCTGGTAGTAAGTGGTTGCACGTTTCTGGGCAATATCCAGAAAATATTCCGGCGCATCACTTTGTACAATTAATTTTTGTTTTTCCGGCGATCCACTTTTTGCGGGTCGCATTGCCTCATTATAAATTTCCAACTCGGCTTCAGTTTTCTTGATATCCTGATTCAACTGCCGCGCAAGTTGTGGATCGTTGAATGATGTTTTTTCGAGAAGGCTGGCTGCCCGCTTGAGCATTTCCAGCTTCATATTGTAGCGTTTGGGTTCTTCCGCCAGGGCCTGGACGGTGGCCATAATAAGACTGAACTGCTCCTCCGGTAAAAGCCCTGCATTTTCAAATGCATCCTCCTTAATGAAATTTAAGGCCAAAGGACCAAAAGCCTCTTCGCGACGTAGCCCAAGGGTTAACAGGTAATTCAGGTGCGCTCGCGCCTCACTGGAATCCACAAAAACCTCCCAATCGCAATTCGGGTAAATAGAAGGCCCTTATTCTGACCGGAAAACGTCCACTAAACAAGGAAAAACCTGATTAAAAACCGGGCAAATAGTGAGGGGTTGCAAAATGGCCGGAAATGCTATACAACACCCCATAAAATATACTGGTTTTAACTTTCTAAAAATCTGATATTGCAGGGATTTAAGGATGGAATTTGCGATCAATTTTGATGATATGAACTGGGTGGCCATTGGACCCGAGTTTATTATCCTGGGCACTGCTTTTTTTCTTCTTCTTGCAGGGCTGAAAAAGGAGTGGAACCGCAATAATTTCCTGTCCATGTTTACCTTTGCTGGGGTGGGATCTGCAGTTATTCTTACCCTCATTCTTTGGGTCGATGCTCCCACCGCAGCCAACGGGAACAGTCCGGAAATGTTCAGCAATGCGCTGATTAATGACCGGTTCTCCCTGATTTTTAATTTAATTATTCTGGGAATGGCCCTTTTCCCCATTTTCGGATCGGTCCGGTACCCTCAAAGCGACCATGAAAATAAAGCGGAATATTTCACCCTGCTTTTAATGGCAATTGCCGGAATGATGTTCCTGGCCAAATCCGGCAATTTAATGACCGTATTTTTATCCTTGGAACTGTTTTCCATTTCCCTATACATCCTTTGTGGATTTTCAGCAAAACACGGGACGGGAAAAGAAGGGCCCAGCACCGCTCCCGAATTGAGCTGGCTGACCATTTCATCACAAGAGTCCGCCGTCAAATACATGCTGACCGGGGCCTTTGCTTCAGCCGTTCTGGTTTATGGAATGGCACTCATTTATGCAGGAAGTGGAACCACAGAGATCCGCATGATAGGTCAATTGATAGAAGAAAATCCCTACACAAAAAATTCCCTGGTCTACATTGGAATGGGATTGATGTTCTGTGGTCTCGCATTTAAAGTTTCCCTGGTTCCCTTTCATTCCTGGACACCTGATGTTTACCAGGGAGCACCGACGCCAATAACTGGGTTTATGTCTGTTGCCACAAAAGCAGCCGTCTTTGCAGTCATCGCGCGAATTTTCTTCACATCATTTCCCGATTTGGACAAAATCTGGATGCCCATTCTTTTTGGAGCATCGGTGCTAACCATGCTGGTAGGCAATACCGCTGCTATTTTCCAAGACGACCTTAAACGAATGCTGGCCTATTCCGGGGTGGCACATGCGGGATATCTGTTGATTGGCATCGTGACCAATACACAGGAAGGAATGGCAAGCATCCTTTTTTATCTGGCGGTCTATCTCTTTATGAATATCGGAGCCTTCGCTATTGTTTTTATGATGGAAGGAGAAGGTCAGGAAGGAAACTCCATCAACCGGTTTAAGGGGCTCGCAAAAAGAAATCCTTTTTTAGCAGCAGCCATGAGCTTGTTTATGGTTTCTCTTGCAGGGTTTCCACCCACCGCCGGATTTTTTGGCAAGCTGTTTCTATTTTATGCGGCAATCAAAAAAGGTTATATCCTGATCACTGTTTTGGCCGTTGCAGCAAGTATTATTTCAGTCTATTTTTATCTCCGCGTCATTGTCATGATGTATTTCCATGATGATGAAGCAGCCCCTCAGCCATCCATTCATACTGGAATGCAGGCCCTGGTCACCGTTAGCACCATTGCCGTCCTTGCAATCGGACTGTTTCCATCCTTTCTTATGGAAATTGCCCGTGGGGCGATCCCCTTTTAAAATCGCCTGTTTTCACCAGGTTCACAATTCAAAATTAAACTTCCCCCGCTTTTATCCCGTTATAATAGAATAGTTTGAGCAATCTGACGGCTATTCAACCCTAAATTAAAATGCGATCCTTTCTCATTGCCATTTTTTGTATTTTACTTGCCGCTTGCGGCCCCTCCAGTAATTCTCCCGAATACAAAATCGAGAAATTTACCAGCCAGATTGAAGACGACCCTGAAAACCCCACTTTCCACTACGAACTGGGAAGAGCCTATATCGAAAAAAAGAAATATCGCTCAGCCCTAAAAGCATTGGTCGAAGCGATACGCCTCAAACCAGACTACGGAGAAGCCTATCGCGAAAAGGGAATTACCTTATTTTATTTAAAGAAATATTTTGATGCAGAAAAGGCTCTCAACAAATCCTTTTCACTCAACCCCACCCATGCAGATATTGCAACAGACTTGGGTTCTATTTTCATTGCAACGGGAAATGTAAAGAAATCCCTCAGATTTCTACAAATGGCGCAAACCCGAAACAGCAATATGCATATTGTATTTAACAATATGGGTGCCGCCCATGCTGAAATCGGTCAAAACAAACAGGCAATCAATTATTGGAAAAAAGCATTGGAGCACCATCCTTTCATGACAGAAGTGCATATAAATATGGGTGTGGTGTATGAAAGGATGGGAAAAGAAAAAAAAGCAATGGCTTCTTACCAAAAGGCATTAGAGCAAGACAAAAACAATCCCATGGCTCATTTCAATATTGGAGTGATCCATGCAAAAAACGATGACATCCCCAAAGCAATAGAGTTCTGGGAAAAGGCACGAAAACTGGACCCAAAAGATGACAAGACCCTTTTAAGTCTGGGTTGGGCTTATGAAAAATCAGGGGATAAAGAACGTGCACTAAAAGAAATACTAAAATCAATAAAACTGGAACCCTTCAATTACGAATCTCATTATGCTGCAGGAAGAATCCAATCTGATCTGGGAGAGTTTGATAATGCAATTGAGTCCCTAAAAAAATCGGTACATCTCGATCCGGAATTTGGCGACGCCTATTATAGGGTGGGCATCGTTTACGACAATCAAAATGAAGGTATCGATGCCATATCAAACACCCTCATCGCAGAAATTATTTTCCATAAAAAAAAGAAAATGGATTTATTCAAAAAAATGGGAACACAATTGAAATCTTTGTTTGACAAATACCAGTTGGCACGCAGCGACTTTACGGAACTACAATTGCCCGACACCCTTAAGGGATACGATCTTCATAAAAAACCAAAAAGAATTCGCACTTCCCGGGAAAAGTAAAAGAATTTTCCTGCTTAACGGTCAAGTGTAAACGTAACCGGCCCATCATTAACCAACTCGACCTTCATATCGGCCCCAAATTTACCCGTAACAACTTTAAGGCCGGAATTCGAAACTTCTTCAACAAATCTTTCATATAATATCCGGGCCTGTTCGGGTGGCGCTGCATTATCAAATCCGGGCCGACGCCCCTTCCTACAATCACCGGCAAGGGTGAATTGGGAAACTACCAGGATTTCACCTCCGATATCCAGACAAGAGTCGTTCATCTTTCCCTGCGAATCTGAAAACACTCTCAAATTAAGGGTTTTCTCTGAAAGAAATTTTACCTTGTCCTCATCGTCATTTTTTTCCGCACCAAAAAGGATCAGGAGCCCTCTGGAAACCGAAGCTATTGTCTCCCCCTCAACAACCACCGAAGCCCTACTGACTCTTTGCAGAACGATTTTCATAAATTAAGAACTGAATATTCTAAGACTGGAAGTTAATGAGGAGGGATTATCGGGCACGGAAGATTCTTTTGTCCGTTCCACCGGGGCCAATAACAACCTTCACCTGCCCGAAACATTTAGGGCAACGCCCCTCATAGGCATTGCCATCTTTATTGATATATATGCGGCGGTATATATTGCAGCACTCAAACATTATTCCTAAAAACTTTTTATCCTTTTCCATAAATATTAAGAATATAAAAGTTATAAAAGCTTGTTAACCCTGCAGGGTTTTTCTTGCACGGACCTTGGACTGGATAAATGTGCCATGGGAAATTCGCATGGCTTTTGTAATTCGCCTTATTTCCTCTGTCTCATCATGGGCAAGGTCACCATCAGCACATGCAACCACAAAAAGGCATTCCATAAATTGCAGCCGATCATTATAGGAAGTCAGACGGTTTATTTCTGTTACCACCTCATGAAAATCAAAATCCTGTTTTCCCTGCTCCTCAACCACCTCCAAAAGCAGAGCCAATTCTTTTCCTTTTAACTCAAATTGATCTGCCAGACATTTTTTTAACGCCTTTTTTTCTGCGGGATCCAAATGATTATCCACATGGGCGATAGAAGCCATCAATGTTCCCAACAAACAAATAAAATACAATTTATCTTCAGGAAGCTTGGACACAACCCCTGCATGTGAACTTTTCAACTCAATCTTTTTGAGAACCCGCCTTTTGAAATATTTTTCCATATCCGGATTCGGATCACGCGCATGTTTGAATATGGTTTTTTGGAACAGGTTTCTAATTCTTCCGAACGACCTTTTGGTGAAAGAAGATTTTTCCAGCCATTCAGAAAACTGGTCCACCAACTGTCTCTCATCTCCTTTCATTCTTTTATGAACCTGCACCATATTTTCCAGAGCAGCCACGATCTCTTCCTTTTCAGCGGGCGTGGACAATTCTGCGATCATCTGGCGATATAACAAATCCTTTTCCTTTTTCGATACAGGAGCATTGAGGTAAGGTTTGAGTTCATCCAGTTCATGTCGGGAAAGGTCAAATTTCCTGTAAAACGATTTTAGAATATTAAGTTCAGACTGGCTCACTTCTCCATCGGCCCAGGCCACGGTAGTCAGCACTTTGAGGAATGTTAGTTTTTTAAACTTTGACATTGGATTACTCTAGAGAATTAATTTACTTGAATAAAACTTTTTAAAACAAAACTGGGAGATCGCTGAGGAATCCTAATCAAAGCGATTCAGCCACAACCGACCGGATTGCCCAGACCAGGCAAAAAGGTCTAGAAACCGGTCTTTGTTGATATCTCCGAAGGTCATATGGTCGAATCTGTTAAACCGAGGGATTCGGCGATCCGTTTCATCAGAAAATTCCCAACCTCCTCGTCCCTGCAAATAATAAACCCCATTCGAGGTCAGAATCAAGGCATCCACGAGGGTATTGCCATTTCCATCCAAGAGGTAAACTTTTTTTGAGGGAATACGCGGAAGAATTTTATGTGAGCGTTTTATGAAGTTTCCCCCTCCCGTATTTTCTAAAAAATAATTTATTTCCTCCGGGTGCCCCCGATAAATTTTATGTATTGACCTGTTTACAATGAGAAGGTCATTATCACCATCCCGGTCAAAATCTGCCCAATCAGCATGCATGCTGTCATCCAGGATACGAGGCAGCTTTGAGGAAGTGTCATCTAAAAATTTCCCCACACCATTATTCATTAATAATCTGTTCTGCCCTTTTGCATATACCAAAAATATATCCACCACCCCATCACCATCGTAATCGGCAATTGAAGCATCTTTAATTCCAGGAGGGAGTTTGGGCATTAACAATGAGGTTAAATTTTCAAACCTGTCATTTCCCTGGTTGATCCAAACCATGGCCTGATAACTTTTAGAAGCGGATGACTTAATTTTTCTTCCAAAGAAAAACAGGTCTTGATCCGCATCTCCATCAAGATCCACCGGGATAACTTTTTCCACCCCCGGGACAAGGGAAAATTTTCCGACATTATCTTTAGGGTAAAAATACCCTTTTTTATTATTAAATAAAATTTGAACCCTGGGGCCCTGCTTTCCTTCGAGAATCAAAATAAGGTCATCTCCTCCATCCCGGTTTAAATCAGCCGCAGAAAAAAAGCGTATTTTTTCGTTGTTTTTTTCAGTCCATTGTCCGGTCCGCTTCTTCAAAAACCCTTTTTTTCCCTGGTGCATGAGAACAAACAATTCCAACTTTGATTGGGTTAACACGGCCAGATCTGACAAAGAGTCTTGATTCGCACGCAGAAAACGGGCTTCTGATACCGAAAACCTTTCAGCAGGGAAAAGATGGGTAGCATCCCGAAACCTTTGACTGGCGGGGTTATCTGCTACATGCGGTTTAGCCCCCCCACCACAGGCGGGGAGGAATAGAATGGACAGCAGTCCTAAAATCAGGAATTTAATCGAAAAGAGAGGGAGGAAGCTCTTTTTCTGACAAGTCAACTTGCATGCCTTCATAAGCAGCTACACTTTTGGGAAAAAGCTGACGGGCTTCGGCTTCAATTTTTTGAACAAACTCGTCATTGTGATTGGGATCGTGGTGGAATAAAACAAATTTTTCAACATTGGCAGCCTCTGCAACCTTGATTCCCTCTTTCATTGTACTGTGCCCCCAACCCTTTTTTGAAAACTCTCCATTCAACCCATAATATTCATCATCGGTATACTGAGAATCGTAAATAAGAACATCGGCATCTTTAGCGAGGTTAATCAAGTTTGTGTTTGGCCTGTCATCATAATGTTCGCAATCGGTGGCAAACACAAGGGACTGACCATCATGGTCGACCCTATAAGCATAACACCCATTTGGGTGATAAAGAGGGGTCAGGGTTACTTTATAGTTACTACCTTCAATAACCGCACCTGGTTTTACATCATGATAGGAAAGTTTTGCTGAAAATAAATCGGTTTTAACTGGAAAACAGGGCGGAGTCATTTGCTGGTTAAGCACTTCTTCAACGGTGACCGGAAGGCTGGTACCGCCAAAGATTCGAAACTCATTTCCCGGAACAAAGAACGGAGTAAAAAAAGGAAAACCCTGGATATGGTCCCAATGGACGTGGCTGAATAATATGGTGCCTTTAACAGGCATTTCCTTCAATAAAGCCATTCCCAGGTTGCGAAACCCCGTGCCTGTATCTATGACTATGAGTTCGTCTTCGCAGCGAATTTCTACACATGTTGTGTTCCCACCTACCCCGGCAGTTTCCGGGTTTCCTGATGGAATGCTACCTCGAATTCCCCAAAATTTTATATACACAGTTGTATCCTTAAATACTTGTTCTGGAAAGAACAAGGTGCCTCGGAAATTGAGTATTACCTCTAATGGAGAATAAAGGGCGCATTATAAACAATCCTCTTTTAGGTAACAATAGTTTCCTCGTTAAGCTGCGGAACTTGAAAAATTTTTTATTAAATCTAATTCCCAGGGAGTTAAACTTCCGGGAACCCATATTCCGGGAAATGACTTTTGAAAGCCCTCCAGAAACCATTGAGTGACTACATTATAATCCATATCGGTTTTTAATACGTCCTTGATGCTGGTCGTATTTGAAACCAGGGAATCCCAAACCGCCCGCTTTTCGACTTCGGAAGAGTATGTTAATAAGGAGTGGGTTAATTGCGGGTCCATATCCAAAATAACAGATCCATGCTGTAAAAAGGCAGATCGGAGTCTTCGCTGAGCACTGCCAACTAGTTTTTTACCCCCAACGGTAATTTCACAATGATTGGCCACAGAAAAACAGGCGGGGGATCGTCTAGCGCCATCATGGGATTCGTTATCCCTCTTTCCTGCAACTTCTGCTCCCTGAATTTTCCCGATCTTTAGGGATTCGATGATCGCCTGGGATATTTTTCCAAAGGCCCCTCTAAAACTTCCGGGAAAGTACTGATGCGGTATAGGCGCGACCACAGAATAGGTCATTTCGTGCTGATGGAGAAGTGCCCTGCCCCCCGTAATTCTGCGAACGACGGGAACACCTTTTTCTTCACATGACTTCAGGTTTATATTTTTAGAAATATCCTGAGAATAGCCGATAGAAAGTGTGGGACGCTTCCAACCATAAAGACGCAAGGTGGGTGGTGCTTTACCCTCATTGCATGCTTCAAGCATGGCACGGTCTGTTGCCATATTTAGAAGTCCGTCCCCCAAGGGGTCTTTTATTATCCTCCACTTATTTTCACCCATACCAAACCTTTCCATCCCATAAAAAATCTTTTGACTCGATTGCAATCATTCTATAAATAATAGGTATGTTAAAAAATAGCCAGCACAAACAAAATTTGATTTTTATCCTATGCTTTGTTTTTGTATCCTCACTGGGAAATGTTACATTCGCCTTTGAAAAATTTGGCCCTTTAAAAAAACAATGCCGGTCCACGTGCCACCAGGCGGAGCATATTAAACAAAGTCGAAAGGATAAACTGTCCAAACCTGAATGTATAAGCTGTCATTCAGATAATGGATCTCCCTTTACCTCACCCCAAAATTCGTTTTCTACAGTTAAAAACAGTCTCCTTTTGAAATCGCTGGTACAAACCGTTCCATCAAAAAACAAAAAAGAATTATCGCAAACTACCCCCTCCAAGAAAAATGAAATGGCCTTGATTCCAGAAGGTGAATTTGTCATGGGTTCTAATGAGAGATGGGATGATGAAGCACCAGAGCATATTTCGTTTACCAAGGCTTTTTACATGGATTTGAACGAGGTGACAAATTCAGATTATAAAAATTTTGTTGAGGCGAAAAAGCATGCAACTCCCTATCACTGGCCGGATGGGAACATTCCTAAAGGAAAGGAAAACCATCCGGTGGTTTATGTAAGCTGGTTCGATGCCAATGACTACTGCAAATGGGCAGGGAAAAGGTTACCAACAGAACAGGAATGGGAAAAAGCTGCACGTGGACTGGATGGCCTGATTTATCCCTGGGGAAACGAATGGTCTCTGGATAAATCGAACAACCCTTACAAGCACTCGACAGGAACCGAGCCTATCGGATCATACCCTGAAGGGAAAAGTCCCTATGGATTAAATGATATGTCCGGGAATGTCTGGGAATGGGTAGACAGTTTTTATCTGCCTCATCCTGGCAATCCGGTAACAAGGGCAGAGTACGGCAAAGACAAGAGAGTCCTTAAAGGGGGCTCCTGGTTTGATTGCCTGTCCTATGGTTGCGGTTTAAGCGCTCCAACATTTAACAGGAGCTTTTTCACACCGGAAGTTAAAAATAACAGTTTCGGTTTCCGTTGCGCCAAAGATGCAGGATAATTTTTACTTTCAAACAAAATAAAGCAAACTCTTAGGAGTTTAAAATGGAAAAACCC
>JAYNIA010000002.1:169795-200596 GCA_038108555.1 Nitrospinota bacterium
GGAAAAACCCAGACCGCACATGCCCCCAGAACCAGAGCGTGATAGCGGCCCAGAAATCAGCCAGACGCGGAAAATTATTATGGGAATATTTATTTTAGGTTTCTGGATCTTTTTCTACTGGTTCCGGGAACCCTGAAATGCAACCCCGCCCCTTCCTCATCCCCTTCTCTTTCCAAATCCCTCACCGTTGAATACAATTTAAATAAGATTATTTAATTAAAAAGATGTGGAAGAAATCACTCGGAACGAAAACGTTTTTTGTTCAGGGTTTCGTTGCCTATCAATAAATCCAAAGAATTTTCATCTTTTGCAACCAGGGCAATACTATCTTCCCCCGGGGGAAAAACGAGGACAGAGTCTGGGTGCTTTTCAATCGAAAGCGGTGTTTCAACTTTTTGTTCCCGGGGTTCAGCTTCTACAAGTGGTGGAGGCATCTTGCCAAAAGCAATACGTGTATCACCATAAATCAAATCTTTCGTATCCCTGGAATATTCCCCATTTGGATCGAGATGGTCTGCCGCTCCAACAGGTAATGGGTGAGGGGGGGGTTCCCTTAAATGCGAAACGTAGTCGACTTCTACGGCCGGATTGACTTCATGGTCGAAAGCTTCAATATTGAATCCACGGCCTCCAAAAACCAGCGGTTTATCCTGAATTTTAACTGTTTTTCTAACACGCTTTTTCTTGGGCTCGGGTTTTTTTTCAAACTTAATCTTAAAAGTTTCCTTGGATGCATTTTCAAATCGATTTAGTGATTGATACCCCTCATCCGCCTTAAATGCAGGCATCGGAGGTTTCTTGCGACCAAAAATCTTCCTTTTCTTCTTTGATTCAGGGGTTAATGCTGCCAGCTTGTCCGGTTGTTTGGAGGAATCAAATTGCGGATCCGGATCCAGAGGTTGTTCGATAACAAGGTCTGAACGAAGTGTAATGGTTATCTGAGGGGGCGAATCGGGAATGATCAACTCGGTTTCTTCCTCACCCCCGCCACAACCCTGGGTAAAGGAGAGACAGAGTAATGCTAAGCAAAATGGCAGCTTTCGATGGATTGAATTCATATCATATAATCGTCAAAATCCCTTCTCATCTTGAAGAATATCAAACTCAAGCTTGATTTTGACCAAACCACCAGAAAAACCACTTAATTTCATTAAAATCAATACTTTACAATCTTACAAAAAATTGCTATCCTTTTTTAATCCAACCATTTTGTTTAATTGCAGGAAAGGCATACGGATGAAAACCGGTTTGCGATCCCTTTTGGAGCCTCAAAAGGTGCAGTTCTTGAGGAAAAAGCTGGAGTTGGGCGAAATTTCTCAGGAAGAGTGCAAAGAAATCATGAAAAGACTGATTTTGCAAAAATATGGTCGCATAAAAAACAGGAGTTTTCGTGCAAGTATCCTTGGGTTTGGTAGATCTCTTGAGTCCAAACTGACCGCAAAAGCTTAACAGCCCGCCTCTTTTGTCCCTAAATCATAAGAATAAAATTTTATTTCTTTATTCTTTTTTGCGCTTGGATTGAGTTTTGTTGTTGGCTCTATCCAAGGTATAATCCCGTGAGAAAAAACGAGACTCAAAGATATTAATTCGCAAGGAGGAATAATGGGCGACAAGGATAAGGCGCTGGAACTGGCACTCACACAAATTGAAAAACAATTCGGCAAAGGCTCCATTATGAAATTGGGGCAGGCCGAAGGCCAAAAAGGAGTGGATGTCATTTCTACCGGCTCTATCTCATTGGACAGTTGCCTTGGAGTGGGTGGAGTTCCCAGAGGAAGGATTGTAGAAATCTACGGTCCGGAAGCATCGGGAAAAACCAGCCTGACTCTGCATATCATTGCCGAGGCCCAAAAGGCAGGTGGAGTGGCGGCATTTATAGATGCAGAGCATGCCTTGGACCCCGAATATGCGCGGAACCTGGGGGTGGATCTGGATGACCTGCTCCTCTCACAGCCTGATACCGGTGAGCAGACTCTGGAGATCGCAGAAGTCCTCATTCGAAGTGGCGCAGTCGATGTTATCGTGATCGATTCTGTGGCAGCCCTTGTTCCCAAAGCAGAATTGGATGGAGATATGGGTGATTCCCATATGGGTCTTCAAGCGCGGCTCATGTCCCAAGCCATGCGCAAATTAGCGGGTGTGATTAACAAATCGAATGCCTGCCTCATTTTCATCAACCAGATTCGGATGAAAATTGGGGTCATGTTTGGGAATCCCGAAACCACCACAGGCGGAAACGCTCTCAAGTTTTATTCCTCAGTTCGAATTGATATCCGCAGAATTTCAGCCCTGAAAGATGGTGAAGAAGTTATAGGAAATCGCACACGTGCCAAAGTTGTAAAAAATAAAGTGGCCCCACCTTTCCGAAATTGCGAATTCGATATTATCTATGGCAAGGGAATATCCAAAACGGGAGACCTTCTCGATCTGGGTGTCGCCAACGATATCATTTCCAAAAGTGGCACCTGGTTTTCCTATAATGAAAATCGCATAGGACAGGGAAGAGAAAACTCCAAACGCTTTCTTGCAGAAAACCCCGACATTGCCGCTGACATTGAAAATCAACTAAGATTGAAACTAGGCCTGGCAGGGGGCAGCACAAAGGATTCATCAGAAAATCCAGTTGAAGAAGAAACGGAACCCAAAAGCAAAAAGGCGGCTAAAAACGGATAATCGGCATTATGCCTGATCCCGAATCTTTGAAAAGAGCGAAAGCCCATGCCTTGCGATACCTCTCTTACAGGGACCGCAGCAAATGGGAACTCATCCAATATCTCGAAAAAAAGGAACATCCCTCTTCGGTGGTTCAACAAACCCTCGACTATCTCACGGAGTTAAACTACATTAATGACCAGCGGTTTGCCATGCAATGGGGGCAATACAAAATAAACAAAAAAAAACTGGGTAGAAAAAGATTGTATCTGGAGCTTTTGGGAAAAGGAATCGAAAAGGATACAATTGAAAACACTTTGATTGCATTGTATGAAGACAACCCGGAAATGGACCTGGCGGCTCAATGCGCACAAAAAAAGTGGGCGACTTTGAAAGGCATTGAAAAAGAAAAGAAGAAACAACGACTGGTCCAATATCTTGAAAGAAGAGGATTTTCGTCAGACATCATTTACAAGTCATTAAAAATTTTGACTGATTCCGATGACATCAATATCTCCCACTCCATTTCAGCTCTGGATCAGGAATAATTCAGAATGGAATTCCTCAACTCCCTTCCCCAACCGTTAATTGTAACCACACTGTTTATTATGGGGCTCTGCATTGGCAGTTTTGCAAATGTTTGCATTTACCGAATGCCAAAAAAAGAGTCTATTGTTTTTCCCGTGTCCCACTGCACCGATTGTTCAGCGCCTGTTCGCGCATTCGATAATATACCGGTAATGAGCTATCTAATTCTGGGGGGAAAATGCAGGGATTGTAAAAGCAAAATATCTGCAATATACCCAACCGTAGAATTGATAACCGGTTTACTCCTCTTGGCCGGATATTTTAAATTTGGATTCACTTTCGATTTTTTGGTCTATTTCGTATTAGCTCCCGCCCTGGTCATCATTACCGCTATTGACATCGAACACCAAATAATCCCCGATGCCCTAACTCTTCCGGGAATAGTATTGGGCCTGGCAGCCGGGAGTTATTCGATAGGATATTTCAACTCTTTTATGGGTTTTTTAGTCGGCGGAGGATTATTCTACCTGCTGGCAGTTTTAAGCAATGGCGGGATGGGTGGAGGAGATATAAAATATATCGCGGCTGTCGGTGCCCTTGTTGGCTGGCAAAAGGTTCTTCTAGTCATTTTTATTGGCGCTTTTTTAGGCTCTTTTGTTGGATTATTCCAAATGTTCATCCAGAAAAAGACGAGAAAAAGCCTCATTCCGTTTGGCCCCTTTTTGGCAGCAGCCACATTGATCACATTGTTTTATGGAAATCTTCTGATAAAATTATATTTAGACAACCTCGCAAATTAATCCTTAATGGATTACCAGAGAAACAAGCCCCAACAATAGGAAATTTAATATGGATCAGGAAGAAACAAAGAACGACTCGCCCCCAAACTCCGACAAGGATAATGAAGTAGAAAATTTAAAGGCAAAAATAGATCAACTTTCGGGCGAACTAACCACAATCAAAGACAGCCTGGAAAAAAGAAAAAGCGAAACTACCACACTTAAAATTCTTTTCTATACGGCACTTGGTGTTTTGCTTTTCGGGTTCATTTATTCCAACCAAACCTTGCAGAGAGCCCAGCATTCAAATTTGGAAGCCAATATCACTGCACTTCAAAGCCAGATTAACCATAACCTGCTTTCCCTGGAAACAAAGCTGCACGAAAAAATTATTGATCTGGAAACCCAATCCAGTGAAAAGCCTGATTCCAGTCTCCATAATTCCATTAAAAGCATGAATCATGCATTAAGCGAGTTGAAACCAGAGACACAAACCATGGACGAGCTTATCAGGAAGGTAAAAAAAGAATCCGAGGAGTTAAGCAAGTTAATAAAAAACGAAAAGTACAATAAAAACTTTTCTCCCGAACCCGTACCCTGAACAATTTTTAATTCGTTGAATTAAAAATTTTTTCTATCTTTTCAGAGTTTTCCCGGGAAGGTTCCCAACCTATTGCTTTCAGGTTTTCTTCCATTTGCGATGCGTTTTTAACACCGACCAGAGCCGTGGCCAGACCCGGTTGCCTCAGCACCCAGTTAATGGCCATTTGACCGCAGGTTTTTTCTTCTTCAGCAGCAATTTCTTTTAGCTGGTCCACCTTTCCAATATTTTCAACAAATCCTTCACCGGTAAAAGTCCCGATGATCCCCTTGCTGCGCCAATCTTGAAATTTGGTATCTTTATTGTATTTTCCGGTGAGAACCCCGGAAGCCAGGGGGCTGTAGGCCACAATCCCAATATTATTTTCCAGGCAAACGGGGACTGTTTCTGCTTCTATTTCCCGGGCCAACAAACTGTATTCAGGTTGCAGGGAAATAATTTTTGCATATTGGAGACTTTCCTTTATTTGCGCTGCCGAGTAATTACTAACACCAATGAAACGAATTTTACCTTGTTCCTGAATCTCACAAAGCGTTTCCATCGTTTCCTGTTGTGAAGTTTCGACATCCGGCCAATGAACCTGATACAGGTCAATATAATCTGTATTCAATCGTTTTAAGCTCTGGTCAATTTCCTCCAAAATGGATTTCCGGCTGGCATCTTTTCTCAGTGAACTCAATGATTCTTTATCCCAACGAAGGCCGCATTTCGTAGCAAGAATCACTTTCTCCCTTACAGGTTTTAGAGCTTCTCCAATCAGTTTCTCGGAATGCCCGAAACCATAGACCGGAGCCGTATCAAAAAAATTAATCCCCTGTTCGAACGAGGTTTTTATTGAGTCGATCGATTTCTTATCCCCTTCATTTTTCCAAAAAGGCGCTCCCCCTATTCCCCAGGCACCATAACCAATAACGGAAACTTCCAAATCACCCAGCTTTCTAAATTCCATAAATATCCATTCGGTTAAATTTTATTATTTCGAATAATATCTTTTTCTTATTTAAGAAGGATAATATTATAATCGTAACTTGGCTTCGTCTAAAATTTTATTATTCTGATTTATGAAATCTCTGATAAGAGTCCTAAGCTATTTGAAACCGTACCAAGGCAAAGTGGCCCTGACCCTTTTTCTGGCAATTTCCACTACCCTGCTGGACCTGGTTCCACCCTGGCTAACCAAGGTTATCGTGGACAACCTTGTAGAAAGCACTGAAATGACCGGGGTTTACTGGGCCATTGCCGGGCTTTGCTTTGTATATTTCGCACGCAATTTTACCAACCACAAACGCATCGTGGTAAACAATGCCGTCGAACAAAATGTCGTATTCGATTTACGTTCCGAGGTTTACCGATCTCTTCAAAGACTATCATTAAATTATTTTGAAAATCGCTCCACAGGGGAACTGATGTCCCGGGCAAATGACGATGTGAATTATGTTGAGAGAATATTTATTGATGGTGTTGAGCAGGTTGTGACAGCAACTCTTACACTCATTGGTATATCAGTCATTCTTTTTTATATGCACTGGAAACTGGCATTGGTTGCCCTTTTGCCCATTCCTTTTCTTATTTACGGCGCATGGATTTATACGGAAAAAGCACACAGTCAGTATCACGTGGTCCGCAAAGCTGCAGCCTCAATGAATGCAAAATTACAGGATTCCATTTCGGGAATACGAGAAACACTTTCCTTCAATCGCCAGCTACACGAGGTCAAACTATTTGAAGAAAGAAGCAGGGATTATTGCGACGGCACTTTGGCGGTAATGCGTTTATGGGCGATTTATTCCCCGACCATGATGTTTCTAGGATCATTGGGAACCGTGTTGATCCTTCTATTCGGAGTCGGGCTGGTCCAGGCAAATGAGATAACCGTGGGATCGCTGGTTGCCTTTATGGGTTACCTTGCGCTTTTTTATACGCCTATCAACCAATTGCACTCCGTCAACCATATGCTGCAGCATGCCCTGGCATCAGGAGACAGGCTATTCGAAATCATTGACACCGTTCCCGATGTTAAGGAAAGTTCTGACGCAACCCTACTCTCCACAAACGTCAGAGGAGCCATTCAATTTGATCGTGTCAACTTTTCTTATATCGAAGGCAAACCTGCGATACAGGATGTCAATTTTTCCATTTCGGCTGGTGAAAAAATCGCTTTGGTCGGACATACAGGCAGCGGAAAATCGACCCTCGTCAAACTTCTTATGCGGTTTTACGATGCCGATTCAGGGCAGATCACACTGGACGGCATTCCCATAAAGGATTTAAAACTTTCCTATCTACGAGAACAAATTGGCCTGGTCTCCCAAGACCCTTTTCTATTCAATGGTACCGTTGCAGAAAATATAATGTACGGAAATATTGAAGCCAGTAGAGAACAGGTCATTGATGCCGCCATTGCATCGCATGCGGACCCTTTCATAATAAACCTACCAGACGGCTATGACACACAAGTCGGGGAAAGGGGAGTGAAACTATCGGGAGGGGAAAAACACCGAATCGCAATTGCCCGCGCCTTCTTAAAAAATCCGCCCATCATTGTTCTGGACGAAGCCACCTCAACCGTTGACACGCAAACGGAACACCATATAAAGGAAGCTTTGAACAAACTCATGGCAGGCCGGACTACGCTGTCAATCGCTCATCGTTTATCGACCCTTGAAGGTGCAGACAGGATTTTGGTAATGCGGGATGGAAAACTGGTTGAAACAGGAGAGCACGAAACACTGATAGGTCGAGATTCAGAATATGCCAACCTTTTTCAGCATCAGGTTCATTTATAAGACAGGTTCAACTTAATTTCAGGGTGCAGCTTCTACCACTTCGCCCATTTTACGAAATTTTTCTTCGCGCATTCTGACAAGTTCTTCAGAGTCAATATCTGAAAGTTCCTTTAGGTTTTTCCTGAGAGCTTTTTTAAGTCGAATGGCCGCCTGCTTATGATTTCTGTGGGCTCCCCCTAAAGGTTCACGAACAATCTCGTCAACAACCTTGAATTTAAGCAAATGGCTGGCAGTAAGGCAAAGGGCATCAGCCGCTTGACTGTTTTTATTTTTATCTTCCCAGAGAATCGATGCACATCCTTCCGGAGAGATGACCGAGTAAACCGAATGCTCAAACATTAAAATCCGGTCACCGACACCTATTGCCAAAGCACCTCCCGAGCCCCCTTCTCCAATGATCACACAAATGATAGGAACCCGCATCTGGATCATGCTGAACATATTTGTAGCAATGGCTTCCGATTGACCTTTTTCTTCGGCATCCACCCCGGGGTAAGCTCCTGGAGTATCAATGAATGTGATGATGGGCATATTGAATTTTTCAGCCATTCGCATTAAACGAAGTGCCTTGCGGTATCCTGAAGGTTGCGACATACCAAAGTTTCGGGCAATTTTTTCTTCCATCTTTCTGCCTTTTTGATGCCCCACCACCATCACAGACATATCACCAAACTTGGCCAGCCCGGCAACAATGGAAGGGCCATACCCTCCATGTCGATCACCATGCAACTCATAAAAATCAGAAAATATATTTTTAATATAATCCAGCATATGAGGCCGGTCCGGATGCCTCGCAACCAGGGTTTTATCCCATCCCTTTAAATTGGAATAAACATCATGCTTCATTCTTCGAAGCTTCTTTTTTAGTTTTGAAATCTCATCGGTGATATCTCCAACACTATCATACATATGTGAAAGGGATACCAAATCGTGGATCTGGGTTTCTAAAGCAAAAATTTCTCTTTCAAAGTCTAGAATCTGGACCATAACAATTCACAAAAATAAAAAATGTTTTTATTCAATTTAATCTTAAGTTTATTTCGGCACTATCAAACCACAAAAACCGTTCTAATAAAATCCAAATATAGGATGAACCAAATTTTGAAGGTTTTTTGATTTATTCAACGCCTGGGCTCCTGCCGTACCAATCTTATTCTGGCCTAACTTCAACGACTCCAGGTTTGCAAAGTTGGAGGATTTAGCAATTGCAAACGCCCCCTCATCACCAATCTTGTTAAAATTTAAATCAAGCCTTTTCAGCTTACCCAGATTACTGGAACGCGCCAAAGCCTTGGCTCCCGCATCCGTAATATTATTTTTTGACAAATTCAGGGATACCAACTGACTCAATTTGTCAGATTGAGACAAGGCAATGATCGCTTTATCTGACAGGTCATTGTTTTTTAAATCCAACTTCTCAATTTTACTGGCGAACGGTGACTTCAATAACACCTCGACCCCTAAATCTCCGATCAGGCCCGCCCCCACTTCATTCAAGCGTCCCGTTCGATTCAGATCCTTAAACCATTCCATCAACTGAAAACGTTTCCATGCATCCTTGGCAGATTTTTCGATCGGATTATAGGTCAGTTGAATCGATTTCAAATTTTTCAACTTTAACGAGTGCGTGAGATCAATAGCACCCGGCCCATGAATTTGGTTGTAATTCAAATTTAACTCTTCCAGATTCGACAAAGTATCTGACTCGGCAATCAAACCCGCTCCCTTGTCAGTAACAAAATTACGATATAGATTCAAAACCTTTAATTTTGACAGGGGTTGCGATTTTGAAATATATCCAACCCCCAAATCTGTAATATTATTATTCTCCAGATAAAGGGCGGTTAGTCGGTCGAGGTTTTTTGATTCGGCTAAAGCACGCACACCTTCATCTCCAAAGTTGCCCTTGTAAATGATAAGAGTAGAGACCGTTTTCAACAAAGGAGAACTGGCCAGGTGAGCGACACCTTCATCGCCCAGGTTTTTTCCATTTATCCGAAGGGTACTATCATTTCGCTTCAACTTTTTTGCAACATATCTTTCAATTTGTTCCCCGGTCATTTTTGGCGATGCCGATCCAAGGACAAAAAAGCAAAGTATACAAACCACTAATTTAAATCGAACTAAAGAAATTTTCATCTTTAAGGTTTTTGTGGATGGATAAAAAAGAATAATCTATACAATTATCCTACCCGTCATCGGGGCCATTTTCAATTTCTCTTAATCGAGACTCCAGTTCTTTTACTTTCCTGGCCAAGTCGGGAAGTTTCGGCAATGTTGCCATATATCTTTTCCATGTTCCAGTGGGAACCGCCGGCCACCCGCTAACAACCGCCTTGTCTTCCAGATCGCGAAAAGTTCCGGATTTGGCCGTCACCGTCACCTGGTTTCCCAAATTTACATGGTCTGCCAGACCAACCTGTCCGGCCAAAATTACATGATGACCCAGCTTACAACTCCCGGCAAGCCCCACTTGCGCCACCAGGACGGAATGATCCCCCACGGTACAGTTATGGGCCACCTGCACGAGATTATCGATTTTCGTGCCAGTCTTTATAAGGGTAGTGTCCATGGCTGCCCGGTCTATACAACTATTGGCACCAATTTCCACATGGTCTTCAATCACCACCCGGCCAAACTGGTTTATTTTATAATGACATCCCCTTTCATCCAATGTATAGCCAAACCCATCCGCACCTATTACAGCCCCTGCGTGAATAATGACATGGTTTCCTATTATTGAATTCCGATAAATACTGACATTCGGATGCAGAGTGCAATTGTCACCAATCTTGCAATTATTATCGATAACTACATTTGGATACAAAACCACATTATTACCGATTGAAACATCATCCCCAATGCACACTCCCGGCGAAAGCGTAACCCTTTCCCCAAAAACAGTATTCTTTCCTACCACGGCATTCGGGTGTATTCCCGGTTCCGGTCTAGGCTCGGGGTGAAGCTCCCTCACCAAACGTGCAAAGGCAAGTTCAGGGTTGGCAACAACGATCTGTGGAATGGGAATATCGACAGGGGTCTTGACAAAAACTGCCGATGCCTTAGTCTTTTTTAAAGCATCAAGGAGTTTGTTCGTCATAAAAAAGGTGACATCCCCTTCTTGAGCATCCTGTATTCCGCGCACTCCATTAATTTCTATTGACCCCTCACCTTCCAAGGTCCCTGAAACTAATGAGGCCACCTGTTCCAGCTTCATGCTTCCCCCTTCCAGGTTTTCAAAACAGTTAAAAACATTTTTTAATATCAAATCATCAGGCTTTGCTTGATGGGATTGACTTTTCCATCCACCAGTTCCAGAACTCGATCCAACTGGCCTGCGACCCTTTGACTATGTGTTACAAGAACGAAAGTCTGATTGAATTCCTTATTGAGCCTGCGAATCAACTCAATCAATTGGTCACTTGCATGGGTATCCAGGTTTCCGGTGGGTTCATCCGCCAGTAATAAATCCGGCTGATTCATCAACCCTCTTGCCAGAGCAACCCGTTGACTTTCCCCCCCCGACAACTCTCCGGGTTTATGATTCATTCTGTCCTTCATTCCCACTTCACATAAAAGATATTCCCCTCTTTCTTTTGCGACCGATTTTTTTTGATTTTGTATCAACGCGGGAAACATGACATTTTCCAGGGCATTAAAATCCGGCAATAAATTAAAAAACTGGAAAACAAATCCGATATGAATATTTCGGAATTTATCTAGAAACAAATTTCCTTTTTTAAAAATATTCTCTCCTTTAAACAAGACCTCCCCCTTTTCAGGCTTATCCAATCCTCCAAGAACATGCAGCAATGTGCTTTTCCCCACACCGGATGCTCCAACAATCCCCAAAACTTCACCTGCATAAACTTTCAGATGGGTATCATTTAGGACATGGATTGTTTCGCGTTTGGTCTTGTAACTTTTATCAACACCAATCGTCTCGACAAGACTTTTTTGATTTGTTTTATCGCTATCATTCATAACGCAGCCCATCAACAGGGTCCATCCGAGAGGCCCTCCATGCAGGATACAAAGAAGCCAGGAAACATATTGCGATGGAAAACACTACAATTAAAAATGAATCAAAATATTGAATTTCAGATGGAAGCTTGTCGAGATAATAAACATCGCTTGGGAAAGCCGTAATTCCAAACAGGGTTTCAATAAAACCGACAATTTCGTTCAGATTGGGAACCACCGTGAAGCCCCCAACACACCCCAACACAGTTCCTGTCACCCCGATAATTAATCCCTGGAAACTAAAAATCTTCATGATACTGGAGCGGGAAGCCCCCATCGACTTCAGGATAGCTATTTCCTTGGTTTTTTCCATAACCACCATAAACAGGGTACTGACTATATTAAAAGCTGCTACAAGAATGATTAATATAAGAATGATAAACATGACAATTTTTTCAAGACGAAGGGCAGAAAAAAGGTTCTTGTTCATTCTCATCCAATCCCTGACGTAATAGGGAAAACCAAGATCCTCCTGCAAAACTTGTGCAATTTTGTCAGCGTTATCTATATCATCTACGCGAATTTCAATTCCACTGACTTGCTTCTTCATCGAAAAAAATTTTTGCGCAGATTGAATAGAAATAAAAGACAGGCTGGAATCATATTCATACATTCCAGATTCAAACATGCCCACCACTTTAAACAGCTTTATTTTTGGAACCAGTCCCATAGGGGTCAAACGGGAGGCGGGGGAGACCATTGATACCACATCATCCATCTGAACTCCCAGCTTGTGTGCCAGTTCCTTTCCCAAAATAATATTGTCGCGACGGGAACGGGAGTTAGAACTCTTACCTCGGCCCAGCATTCCAATTTCACCCCGGATCATATTTTTCCCCAGGTCCGAAACCATGGCTTCACGGCTGGGATCGACCCCCCTCACCACGACTCCTGTTGAATTGCCACCGAATGAAAGCATCACCTGATTTAATATAAAGGGAGCAGCAGCGGTGACCCCTTCGGCCTTCATTACTTTTTTCAGGACAGACTCTGAATTTTCCATTCCTGCCCGGGCAATATTAGTCACAACAATATGGCTGTTGGTGCCGAGTATCTTATCCCGCAGATCTTTTCCAAAACCGGACATCACAGCAATGACAACGATTAATGCCATTACCCCAAGCGCCACACCGCCAATTGAAATCCAGGTATTCAGTGAAATAAACTTTTGAGCACGCTTGGCTTTGAGATGACGCAGGCTGACAAAAAGTTCAAAGGACATATTAGGGGTGAATCAAGGACTTATCCCTGACTCCTTTTTCAATTGTGGGAAAAGGATCACATCTCGAATGGAAGGGCTATCGGTCAACAACATGACCAACCGGTCAATACCAATTCCTTCACCTGCCGTGGGTGGCATCCCGTATTCGAGGGCCCGGATAAAATCATTATCCATCCAATGAGCTTCATCATCACCCGCCTGACGTTCCGCCACTTGACCTTCAAACCGGCTTTTCTGATCAATGGGGTCATTCAATTCCGTATAGGCATTGGCAATTTCCTTGCGGCCAATGAAAAGCTCAAACCGCTCTACCAAATTGGGGTCATCTTCCTTTTTCTTGGAAAGAGGAGAAAGAGCCAAAGGATAGTCGGTTATAAAAGTGGGTTGCGACATTTTCGGTTCCACAAAATGGTCAAACAGTTTTGCCAGGATTTTTTCATGACTGTCTTTTTTCTCCAGTGCCACTTTATTTTCCAATGCAAACGCAGCTGCCTTTTGCGGATCATCCAAATGTTCTTCGGCAATTCCTCCGATGTCAATTAAAGATTGTCGAAACGTGCAACGCCGAAACGGCTGGGAAAAATCAATGGTCTCTGTTTCCGATTGACCGTCCACAATACTGGTGTATGGGAATTTGTAATTGTTTTCTGGAAAAACCTTCTCACAAATAAAGCGAAACAGGTCTTCCGTCAGGTCCATGAGGTCGTTGTAATCCGCATAGGCGGTGTAAAACTCCACCATGGTAAATTCGGGATTGTGTTCGGTAGAAATTCCCTCGTTTCGAAAATTCCGGTTGATTTCGTAAACCCTTTCAATTCCACCCACAACCAACCGCTTGAGGTAAAGCTCAGGAGCCACCCGAAGGTAAAGCTCCATATCCAGGGCATTGTGATGGGTTTTGAAAGGACGCGCCGTTGCCCCCCCGGGAATCGACTGCATCATCGGGGTTTCAACTTCGAGGTAATTCCGCTCATTCAAATATTCACGGAGCGCTGAAATAATCTTGCTACGTAAAACGAAAACTTTTTTAACATCGGGATTAACAATCAAATCGACATAACGTTGCCGGTAGCGAAGCTCTACATCCTTTAACCCGTGCCATTTCTCAGGAAGAGGCAGCAAAGATTTCGACAGCAAAGTGGCCTTTTTCGCAAACAGGGTCAGCTCACCGGTTTTTGTTTTAGAGACTTTTCCTTCAACCCCAATAATATCCCCAATATCAAACTTACCGAATAGTTCATAAGCTTCATCCCCCAAGGCCCCTTTATTTACAAAAACCTGAATTTGTCCGGTGGAATCCTGGATATTTACAAATGTGGTTTTTCCATGTTTGCGCCGGGTCATAATTCGACCTGCAGCTATACAGGTGTGGGCCTTTTCTTCCAATTCTTCCTTGGTCCCTGAGGAAAAATTTTCCACCAGGGTTTGAATGACCGTATCCACTTTAAACCGGTTGATGTAGGGGGCGATTCCCTTTTCTCTCAGGTCCTCAAGTTTTTCATGTCTGAGCTTGATAAGATGTCCTAATTCTTCCATGAGTGATTTAATTTTCTATCGAATGGTATTTGGGAAATGGATTATATTTTTTCCTGCGGATATTTTTGACCGGGAATCTATTATCGGGCGAATTCCGTAAATCGGGATTCACGAACCACAGTGACTTTTATTTCACCGGGATACGTAACCTCTTTTTCAATTCGCTTTGCTACATCGCGTGCGAGAATATTTGCACTTTCATCATTGGTTCCACTGGGCGTAACAATAATTCGAACTTCTCGCCCTGACTGTATTGCAAAGGTTTTTTGCACCCCTTTAAACGAATCCCCAATTTCTTCAAGTTGGGTCATGCGCTTGACGTAGGTTTCAAGCATTTCGCGCCGCGCACCCGGTCTTGAGGCCGAGATTGTATCCCCGGCAGCAACGAGAACGGCATAGGGTGATTCAGCCTCACAATCTTCATGATGAGCTGCGATAGAATTTATTACAAAAGGATGCTCGCCATATCGTTTGGCAATATCAACCCCCAGGGAAGTATGGGTGCCATCGGTTTGATGGTCAATGGCTTTACCAATATCGTGCAGCAACCCTGAACGCTTCGCCATGCTTTCGTTTAACCCGAGCTCAACCGCAATGGCTCCACAAACAAAGGCCACCTCTTGCACATGCTCCAAAACATTTTGAGTATAACTCGTGCGGTATTTTAATCTACCCAGAAGCTTGACCATTTCAGGGTGAACATTGTCAATCCCAACATTTATGATTGCCTGCTCACCTGCCTTCTGAATCTCCTGAGTCACTTCCTTTTTGCATTTTTCGACAACATCTTCGATTCGTCCCGGGTGAATACGACCATCCAGTGTCAAATACTCAAGGGCTCTTCGAGCAACTTCCCTGCGAATCGGATCAAACCCTGACAACACAACCGCTCCCGGTGTATCATCAATGATCAAGTCAATCCCCGTGGCTTGTTCAAGAGCACGAATGTTTCTTCCTTCACGGCCAATAATCCGGCCCTTGATATCATCACTCGGCAATTCAACTACAGCTACGGTTGTTTCTGCAACATGGTCTGAGGCCAGTCGCTGCACCGCCATGGTAATGAGCTTTCGGGCCTCTTCGTCTGCTTGCGCTTTCACCTTTTCCTCAATTTTCTTAACTTCGCGAGCAGCGTCCATCTTGGCTTCGTCAATGATTTTGTTCTTTACCTCTTCACGGGCTTTTTCGGCTGTATAAGAACCAATCACCTCCAAGTTTCGCAGTTCCTCTTCAACCAGCCTTTGATATTCATCTTTCTTCTGTTCAACTTCTTTTTCCTTTTCACCCAGTTTGGAATATTTGTCTTTGATATCCTGTTCACGGGCCTGAAATTTTCCAATTTCGGTTCTTAGTTCGCGATCCTTTTGCTCGAGTTCTTTTTCCAACTCGCGAAGACTATCGCGCTTGCCCTTCATTTCTTTTTCTAATTCGCCTTTAACTACCAGGGATTTTTCTTTTGCTTCAATCTCTGCCGATTTCAACCGGTTTTCGACCTCTTTTTCCGCTTCCTCAATTATCTTTTGACGGCGAGCTTCGGCATCTTTAATTTGATATTCGGTAAATAATTTACGCAAGAAATACCCAATCACATAACCGATCACCAAAGCGAGACCCATACCTATGATTAAGGTAATAAAATTAAATTTTATGGTAGTAAAAATATGCATTTAAGCACCTCATTTATTAAAAATAAAACAACGAAGGTTTCTGAAAACCTCAGCTGTTTAAAATGTCATTTTCAGTTACAACTTTTTGCACTTTTTGATCCCACGGATCCTGTTGCAGGGAACCAAAAATTTGAAAACCATAAGCAATTCCTATGCGCAAAGAGCTGTCTGGTAACTCCTCAAATAATTTATCGTAATAACCGCCACCGAAACCAATCCGTCCACCGGTAGAATCAAATGCCAACCCCGGGGTAACCACAGCGTCTATTTTTTCCAGAGAAACAATTTGGACCTGGGGACCGGAAGGCTCTCTGATTCCAAAATTGTTGATCTTTAAACCCGTTTCCAGAGATTCAATTTCACAAATTTCCAGTCGCCTGGTTCCTTTATCAATTCGTGGAACCCAAACCTTCTTTTGCAGCGCTAAAGAGCGCTCAATCATGTCATCCGTGGCAACTTCATTTCCAAAAGAGAGATAAAATAGAATGCGTTGGCATCTCAAAAAATCTTTGCACTCAAACAGGTTCTCTTCTATTTTTTGGCTTAGTTCAGCCACTTCTATCGCAGAAAGCTCATTTCTGCGCCGGATCATCATTTTCCGGACGGCCGCCTTATCCAGTTTTGGAGCAGTGCAAGCCATAAACCCAACAAAACCTTAATTAATGTAATGAAACCGCCCGTTTAACCGGGTGAAGTTAAGAAGCTGGTGCCGTGATTGACGGTATCAGGGAGTCAGCCCGATCGCATCAGGCCTGAGGGGAGAGACACAATAAGGCAAACCGCCCCAAGGTCATTTTGAATAGATATATCAAAAAACGAAACATGGGTTCCGTTCATAATATTCGCTCCGCAAACAGGTCCGGAATTCTAAAACCAATGAATTCTGGAATATATAATCAGGCTCACCTGGGCTTTTGCCCCTGAAGCTCTTAACTCAATTAAAAAAGCCTCCCCGTTCATGCCGTGCAAAAACAATTTTTTGAACCTGTCAAGGACAGGTGGGGTATCCGTGAACTGCTTTAGGCTTCCGACCTGTTAAGGAAGGCATGCACACCGCAGCCGATTCATCAACCCCTGTTACGAACTGTTGGCTCAAGAAATGAAATTTTTACTCGAACACAACAGGGAGACAACAAATTCAAATTTCAACACATCCTAACATAACTGCAAAACACCCTCAAGCGGTATATAAGACGAATAGTTTTTTATTTTTCAATACCTTGGAGCTCTTTTTCCAAAGCGGCGACAAGCTGTCCCACTTTCTCTTCCCGGGCTTCTCCTTCAGCCAGGGTCTTCTTTTGCAACTCCAGCAGTTCCTGAGCAATATTAAGAGCCGCAAGTACCGCAAGGTCCATGGAAGGTGTTTTTTTTCGCGCCTCGGACAATTCGCGCATCTTTGCATCAACATAGGCTGCCGCATCTTCAACGCTGATCTCACCCGAGGAACTTTTCAGGTTATAGGTTTTTCCATAGATATCTATTTTTGCCATGGTCTCATCAGGTCAAATCAAATCTATCAAGCTTTTCCAGTAACTGGACCACCTTTTCACGGATCTTTTCCCGGTCCGCCTGGTCCTTTCGGGTTTCACTTTCCAATTCAGCCAAACGTTCCAGTTTTTCCTTAACAAACTCCTTTTCTTTCAAAAGGGACTCACTTTCACGTTTTAAACCCTCCACCTGCCCGGCCAAACTTTCGTTCTGCTCTTTTAGACGGCGATAGGCCTCTAATAAAGTCGAAACACCTGCTTCTAACTTTTCCATATCGGGCTTGGACATGGTAGAATCGTAGCACCCCAAATTTAGGGTGTCAATTGATTCAGGGCTTCATTAAAAGCAATTATTCTCTAAGCGAAGCGGCAAGTTCTGCCTTCAGTGTTTGAATGATGGATTCAAAAAGAGGATTGACCTCATCATCAGACAAGGTCCGGTCTTTGGACTGAAAAGAAAGCGCAAAGGTAAGGCTTTTTTTATCAGACTGGATTTTTTTTCCTTCAAAATGATCGTACAACTCCACTCGATTTAACAAGGGATGGCCTGCCTTTAAAATCAAATCTGAGGCTTGTTTGGAGGTAACTTCCCGGTCCACCAGAATTGAAATATCCCGGTAAGTCTCCGGAAACTTTGCAATACTTTGAAAACGCGGTCGGGGAGGAAGGGATTCTTCCATAGCCTGCAAATCAATTTCCCAGGCAAAAACTTTTTCAGTGATCCCTGTTTTTTCAGGTAAAAGTTCGCCAAGATAACCAAGAATCATTTCCCCGACCTGGCAACCGACTGATTTTTCCGGTAATAGAAAAGGTTTCTCCGAATTGGCAGAATAATTTGGCTCAATTCCACAATGAGAAAAAAGGTTATCCAAAGCCCCTTTTAAATCATAAAAATCATACTCCTTGCCACGTGGCTTCCAGGGTGTCAATTCATAAGGCCCCAAAACCGCTGCCGTTAAAACCGTTTTTTCTTTCCGGTTTCCCTGCGAATCTGAAAAATACACGCTTCCAATTTCAAAAAGCTTTAAGGGTTTTTGTCCTTTGCTCAGGTTATTGGCCAGGGTCTTTAGCAATCCTGGCAACAAGCTGGTTCGCATGGTGTCGTTTTCTGAACTTAATGGATTTTGCAACGGCACCACTTTAGCCTCCTCAGTGGCAAAGGATGGCAAATAGGCTTCGGCCTGCTCACGTTCAATAAAACTGAAATGGACGGTTTCAGAAAAACCCGTATTACAAAGTACCTCACGAACTTTTCGCAACAAGGTCTGTTTGGCTGTTACCCGGACAGGACGAACCGAAGCCATCGGAAAAACGGTGGCGACTTTATCAAAGCCATCGATTCGGGCAATTTCTTCGATGACATCAATCTCGCGTATGAGGTCGGGACGAAAACCCGGTATTTCGATTTGCAACACTTCTTGATTAGAATCGTCTTTCACTGCTAACCCCAACATGGAGACAATTTCTTTTATTTTCTCCGGACTAAAGTCCGAACCTAAAACTTCGTTGACTCTGGGTACCCTCAAGGGCATTTGAATATTCTTCCTGACTTTCGGGTAAATATCTAACCTTCCTTTACAAATGGTGCCTCCGGCGAGCTCTTTAATCAAACAAGCGGCACGGGCTTGTGCGGTAATCACGCCTTCCATATCGACTCCTCTTTCAAATCGATAGGAAGAATCGGATCTCAAGTTGTATTTTTTGGATGCTTTTCGAATGGTCGCTGAATCAAAACAGGCGCTTTCCAGAACCACATTTTTAGTTCCATCTGTAACCTGGCTGTTAGCTCCCCCCATGATCCCTGCCATGGCCACCGGCTTTTCCGCATCGGCAATGACCAAAGCATCCGGCTCAAACTTTAACTCGCTACCATCCAGGCTGGTAAAGGGTTCCCCTTTATTAGCATTTCGGATGATGATTTTATTTCCAGAAAGCAATTCACGGTCGAATGCGTGAAGGGGTTGGCCATATTCCATCATCACAAAGTTTGTAATGTCCACAATATTATTGATGGGACGCAGTCCAATAGCCTGCAACCTGTCGCACAACCACTTCGGGGAAGGACCGGGTTTTACGTTTTCAATCACCAAAGCGGAATAGCGGGGACATAAATCTGCTTGATGGTTCTCGACCACTAACTTTTCTTCTACAGGAACGGTTCCCCAGTTTTTTTCCAAATCAGCCAATGCATCTGGGGGATTAAAATTGCCTCCCGTTAAAGCCGCAACTTCACGTGCCACACCGAGATGAGACAAACAATAGCCTCGGTTTGGAGTTACGTTTAGTTCGAGGACATCTCCTTTTTCTTCATCGGGCTTCTCGTGACTCTCAATTTCCAGACCCGCCATGGTGAGCAAATGACCCAGATCTGCCACCGGAATGTCAATATTTGTATATTCTTTCAGCCAATTAACCTGAACTTTCATAATTTTCCTTTACCCGCTAGCGCGGGAGGCAACATGTCTATATTCTTTCTAGCAAACAAATGTTATTTACTCTTTTCTTTTACTTGCTAACATTTGCTCCCATCTTTAACTTCATACATGCTACTCGGCGTCTAGCCAAAATGTTAACCACCAAAAACCCTGGTAAATATTTATTGTCCTTATACTTATGTTTCCTTCCCTCGTTAGAGGGAGATTATAAGTGAAGCGATTACAAAAATCTACGTTATCCCGGCATTGCATTTCAGCAGGTAATAGGATATCAAGGGTTTCATATCCCTAAATCGGCCTGGCCCTATGAAACTCACCGAAAAGCAGATTCTTTCTTCGTTGAAGAAAAAGATCAATCGTCCCATGAAAATCTCAGAGCTTTCCAAACATCTGGGAATAACGGATGCGCAACGCCGGGAGTTTCGCAACAAAATAAAAGAAATGGCGGCACAAGGGACATTGATAAAAATCCGGGGTGGACGGTATGGTCTACCAGATGAAATGAATCTAGTCACCGGAAAACTGCATGGTCACCCAAACGGATTCGGTTTCGTCATTCCCGACAAACACCACGATACCAATGATGTTTTTGTGCACCGAAAAAGTATGAACGAGGCCATGCATCAAGACCATGTGGTCGTGCGCATCGAATCAGAAAAGGAACCGGGTCGTCCTGAAGGTCGGGTCATAAGAATCCTGCAACGCAACACTCCTAATATCGTAGGGGTTTATGAAACCTTTGGGCGTGATGGCTGGGTCATTCCTACAGAGAACAAACATTTCCACGATGTATTCATCCCCGGAAAAAACAGGAAGGACGCAAAGAACGGACAAATCGTTGATGTAAAAATTGAAACCTACCCAACCCGACATCAACCTCCGGTCGGAAAGGTCATGGAAATTTTGGGCACGTCCAATGACCCGGAAGTAGAGGTCCAATCTATCCTGAGAAAGTTTGGAGTACGCCGGGGTTTTACACCCAAAATTCTCAAGGAGGCAAAAGCTGTAGCGAAAAGCAACCAAGCTGATGATCGCAAAGATCTGACCAACCTCCTTACTTTCACCATCGATGGGGAAAAAGCAAAAGATTTTGATGACGCCGTTTCCCTGGAACCTATGGCTGACGGGTTCCGGCTCGGTGTGCATATCGCAGATGTCAGCCATTTCGTAACAGAGAATTCGCCCCTGGACAAAGAGGCTTTTCAAAGAGGCACCAGCGTATATTACGCGGATGGAGTGATTCCCATGCTCCCTGAAATTTTATCCAACGATGCCTGCAGCCTCAAACCTGAAGAAATACGCCTGACCCTGAGTGTATTCATCGACTTCGACCGTCAAGGTAATGTGTTACATAAACAAATCCACAAATCATTTATCAAGAGCCAGAGAAGATTCACATACACCGAGGTCGCAAAGCTCCTCGCTGAGGGCAGCAATAAAGAAAAAGATGTCCCCTTCATGCAAACGCTTGCAGATATGCATCACCTCAGCCAGGTCCTTAGAAGGCGTAGATTCAAAAATGGCAGTGTCGATTTCCATGTTCCTGAACCGGACATCCAAATTGAAGATGGAAAAGTAAATAACATCGGAATTGCAGTACATAATGAGGCACACCAACTGATCGAAGAGTTCATGCTGGCAGCTAACCAAGCGGTTGCCCTAAGTTTGCATGAAAAGGAAATACCCTGCATCCACCGAATTCATGAGCCCCCCGAACCAAGCAAACTTTTTGAGTTCAAGGAGTTCATTTCCTCTTTTGGGTTGCGACTTTCCAGTCCTGAAAAAATCCGCTCGAAAGATTTAAACAACCTGCTGAAAAAAATCGAGGACACGGCTGAAGAAAGGGTGGTCAACACGCTCCTTTTGAGAACCATGAAAAAGGCCCGCTATTCTCCCACCGATCCCGGCCATTATTGCCTGGGATTTCCACATTACGTCCATTTCACTTCCCCGATTCGAAGATACCCCGACTTGATCGTTCACAGAATTGTAAAAAAATATTTGAAAAACAAATGTTCTAAAAAGGAAAAGAAAGCGCTGTTATCTTCCCTGAATGATATTTCAGAACAATCGACTCAAATGGAAATTCAGGCGATGTCCATCGAAAGAGAAATCATCAGCCTCCGACAAGCACAATTCATGGTGGATAAAATCGGCAAAACGTTTTACGGACACATTACAGGTGTCACTGGTTTTGGTTTTTTTGTTGAGCTGGAAAACGTTTTTGTAGAAGGGTTGGTGAAGCTATCCAGCATCATGGATGACTATTACCTTTATATAGAAACAGAACACAAACTGATTGGGCAAAAACGGCATCGGGTTTTCCAGATTGGTGACCGGGTGAAAGTGCGGCTGAAAGATGTCGACATTTCCAGACGGCAGATCGACCTGCAAGTGATGGGGGAAATATGATTCCTCCTCCGCTTCGAATCATGAAAAACTGGTTTTTATCAGGAAATGCCAGCATTCATGACCGGGCTCGCATCCCACCCATCCTTCCTTATCTCCTGTCCTTCATGGCAGGACTCGTTGTCAACCAATCGAATTCCTATTTTGTCTGCGCAATTGTCCTGGGTCTGTCTTTTTATTTTTTCATCCGCTCCATACAAAGTTTTTCTATTTTAAAAACAGGAACACTCGTTTTCATATTGCTATCAGGTTGGATGTACCCTACCAATACGCCCACCCACCCGGACAATATCGTCCATCACATTGAAGAAGGAACAACAATTTCGTTACAAGGCAAGTTGTTCACCCCTCCCCAGGTTCTCGAAGATCGCACTTTTTATTTTCTCGAGGCAGAATCTATTTCAACAAAAAGGAAAACGAGAGAGGTTTCCGGTAGAGTTCGAATCGCTGTTTATAAAGCACACGACTTACTTGGGAGTGGAGAAATCGTCCGGTTCCAAAAAATCAGGTTGAAGGTGCCCAGGAACTTTAAAAATCCCGGCCGCTTTGACTACCGCACCTATTTAAATTCAAAAGGAGTGGATTTAATCGGAAATGTTTCCAAACCGGAATCGATTATCCGACTCGGAAAATTTGAATTGCCCTTCTATTACTCTTTCACACAAAGCATTAGGGGAAAAATATTGATAAGCCTTACAAAGCTATTTCCAGGAGAGGAAGGAAAACTGCTGCAAGCCATGGTGTTTGGGATGAAAGACTCCCTTTCCCCGAAAGTCAGGCAAGCCTATATCGATACCGGATTGGCCCATTTGATGGCTGTATCAGGGTTGCATATCGGGTTCGTTACCAGCGCTTTTTACTTTCTACTTCTGCCACTGGTATTTCAACTGCTCTACCGCTTCAAACCCGACGATGCCAGGGCCGGTCATAGTGGAAAGTGGACAGCCTTTTTCTGCCTCATACCCGTTCTCCTTTATATGGTCATCGTTGGAGCAAAAGTTTCCTCCCTTCGGGCAGGAATCATGGTGAGTGCATTTTTAATCGCCATTCTCATCAACCGGAAAAGCAGCCTGTTCAACGCCCTCATTTCAGCCGCTTTTATCATTCTGTTATGGGACCCCCAATCACTGATTGATCCGGGATTCCAATTATCCTTCGTCGCAGTTGCAGGAATTCTATGGGTGATCCATCTCCTTTCAGAGATGGGCAATGATCCGCTATCCAAACTGGGGGATCCTCCCTGGCATCAGAAGTTACTTGGCGTAGATTCCCAATCCCAGGATTTCGTTATTCAATCAAAACTGAAAAAAATCTTTTTCAGCAGTCTGCTGATATCTTTTACCGTTTTCTTTGCAACCCTGCCGGTTTTGCTTTTCCACTTCCACCAAATCAGTCTCGTGGGACCTTTCTTGAATTTATTTCTTGTTCCCCTTGCAGCCCTGCTCATCCCCGGTGTCCTACTGGTTACCTGTCTTGGAATATTTTCGCAGGGCATTGCAATGTTACCCGCCCTGCCCTTTTACTACCTGACCAAAATTTTTTTGATAATTCCGCAGTATGTCTCTGAATTATCTTTCTCATCCGTTTACTTGGCATCTCCTCCTTCAATTTGGATATGGATTTACTATTCCGTTCTTATCAGTGGAGGCTATGCGCTGCTAAATAAAGTTCAACATAAAGAAATTTCACCTGCATTTAAATCCGGTTGGTTGCTGGCAACAATTCTTTCACTTTCCCTCCTCATTTGGCCACGCATGTTCCATTTTCCAGAAAATAAATTGAATATAACTGTTTTGGATATCGGCCAGGGGGAATCCATCTTCATTGAATTCCCTGATGGGAAAAACATGCTCATGGATGGAGGCGGATTTTATAAAAACAGTCTGGATGTCGGGAAAAAGGTGATCGCACCTTTCTTATGGAATAAAGGAATTAATGAAATTGATTATATGGTTGCCACCCATTCGGACAACGACCATATCCGTGGATTGGATTCTGTTCTGGATCTTTTCCCGGTGAAAACCTTTCTTACTTTTAGTGAAAACCTGGCAGGATATCGACTGCAATACCTGTATTCAAAAGCAAAAGAGAAAAATGCCAAACTCATTTCTTTAAAATCCCGCCAGCCAATAAATATTGGGAAAGTACAAATAACCCCACTTCACCCAACCTCAAAAACTCAACATAAAGGAAAGAAGCGAGTGGTGAACGATCTTTCCCTGGTGACCCTTCTGGAATATGAAACCTTCAGTATGTTGTTCACCGGGGACATCGGTGAAAAAGTGGAAAACAAACTTGTTGATACCTACCCCGAATTGAAGGTCGATGTTTTGAAAGGTCCGCATCATGGCAGCCGCTTTTCAAATTCAAAATCTTTCATCCAAGCCACCCGACCTCAGGCAGTGGTTTTCTCAAGTGGCTACCTCAACCGTATGAAACACCCCCACCCGAAGACTCTAAATCGCTACAAACAAGCAGGTACAAATATTTACCGTACCGATTTGCAGGGCGCAATCCAAATCACCTCAGACGGAAGAACACATTCGATCAAAACACACGAAAACCTATGAATTTGCTTTAATTTTTCTTTCATTGACTTTTTTCTCCATCCCTTTATATTTACATCCATTCTAAACCTGAATCTATCTGCTATGAGTCCAAAGCCAGAGCGCCGACATAAAATCCTGATTGTTGACGACTCGAAAACCATCGTTTCGGTGATCAACAATATCCTGCAAAAGCATTACGATACCTGTTCCGCTGAAAATGGTTTAAAAGCCATCGAGGTTTTTAAAAAGGAAAATCCCGATCTCATTCTCATGGATGTGGAAATGCCGGAGATGAATGGCTTTGAAGCCTGTAAAAAAATCAAAGCCCTCGATTCGGATTCCCACAGCTTTACCCCCATTATCTTTATCACGGGTAAAGGCGACCTGGAGAGCATGAAAACCGGATTGAAAAGTGGCGGTGAAGATTACCTCGCAAAACCTTTTGAACCGGAAGAACTGTTAGCCCGGGTTCAGGCGGTGATGCGAACCAAGAAACTTTATAACGAGTTGAATGAAGCCTACGCTTTTATCGAGCGCGAACAGGACATCATCGCCTCGATTCAAAAAAGCCTTCTTTGCCATAAACTCCCGGAAATTCCCGGATACCGGTTCTTTGCCGACTACCAGCCATCTTCTAAAGCCAGCGGTGATTATTACGATTTCATCCGAATTGACGAGGACCATCTTGGAGTATTGGTCGCAGATGTTTCAGGTCACGGTTCTCCGGCAGCAGTCATTATGGCAATGATGCGTGTCAGCCTTCGTTCTTTCCTATCGCACCTGCACTCCCCCAAAGAAGTGCTGGAAAAAATCAATACGAGTCTTTGCGACAATCAAAAATCCGGACATTTCATCACAGCCTTCTATGGAGTCGTTCACTTGCCCACACGGAAAATGAAATACGCTTCTGCCGGTCATAACCCTCCTCTGCTCATCGACTACAATCAGGACCAAATTGTTGAATTGAAAACTGGAAAAGGTTTCCCTTTAATGATTCATTGCAGCAATGAATTGGAGGAAAAGGAAATAGAGCTTCCCCTTAACAGCAAACTGATCTGCTACACCGATGGGCTTACGGAAGCCAAAGGAAAGGATCAGGAAATGTACGGTCTGGAAAGGCTGAAACAGCACTCTCATGAAATGGGAAAATCAATGAACGCTGAAAAACTGGGCCAGGCGCTGAAAAATAATGTGCAAACCTACCTGAACGAGTGTGAATTCACCGATGATTTCACACTGGTACTCCTTGAAGTTGAACCTTGACCCGGGCCTCCAGCTCCCTTGATTCAATGCGCCTCATTGTGGTATAAAGCTGGTTTACCGTAACCTTAATTATTGGAAGAAACCCTATGGCAACTGTTGAAAAACTACAGGAACATTTAAAAAAAGCTCAGTCCAATCTCGCGGAAGCGTCTAAAAAAGGCGGCGATGCAGCAGAAATCCGCAAACTGAAAAAGAAGACCAAACGACTGGCGCGCAAGGCTTCTAAAATTACGGCCACCGAAAAAATGGCGGAGCTGAAAAAGAAAAAGAAAAAGGACCGCAAGTCCACCTCCTCCGAATAGCCAGCGTGACGCTGGACCCTATTAGCATAGCTAGTTAGACTGTCTGGCACTTTTGAGCGTTATAAAATTCAGGTTTATTTGCATCCCTCGCGAGAGGGTGACCCTTTGGCAGCGGGGCCTAGCCCGCAATAATTATGGATATTGAACATGTAGCCAAACTGGCTCGCCTGAAACTGACCGATGATGAAAAAGAACGGTTCTCAAACCAAATGGGAACCATCATCGAATACATTGAAAAACTGAACGAGCTCGATACGAAAAATGTGGAACCGACCGCTCATGTGTTGGGCCTGAACAATGTTTTCCGCGAAGATGGGGCCACCCCTCCTATTACCGAGAAGGACCCCATCGAAGATTCTCCCGCGCACAGTAAAGGGCATTACGAAGTGCCCAAAATCATCTGATTCCATGCACCGCACAACCATCACGCAGGCACGAGAACTGCTGCAATCAAAAAAACTAACTTCCGTCCAATTGACAGAAGCGGTGTTTGCACGTATTGATGCGGTTGAAGACAAGGTAAAAGCCTACGCCCACTTGATGCGGGACAAAGCTCTTGAGCAAGCCAAAGCTGCAGATGCCAGAATCGCCAAAGGCGAAGAACGGCCTCTCCTCGGAGTGCCTATCGCATTGAAGGATTTGATCTGCGCACAGGGAAGCCGGACCACCTGCGCCTCTAAAATTCTCGATCAGTTTGTCGCACCTTACAACGCAACGGTGGTCAACCGACTCAATGACGCCGGAGCGGTAATCGTCGGCAAAACCAATATGGACGAATTCGCGATGGGTTCTTCCAATGAAAACTCCTCGCATCATGCCACTATGAATCCCTGGGCGCTTGACCGTGTCCCCGGTGGATCCAGCGGGGGTTCTGCAGCAGCGGTGGCTGCGCACGAATGCATGGCTGCCCTGGGTAGCGATACCGGAGGTTCCATTCGACAACCTTCTGCATTTTGCGGAGTGACAGGACTCAAGCCCACCTACGGTCGGGTTTCCCGATTCGGACTGGTTGCGTTTGCATCGTCATTAGACCAAATCGGACCGATTACCAAATCCGTGGCCGATGCCGCAACTTTAATGAATGTTATAGGAGGAAAAGACCCGCAAGACTCGACCTCTGCCGATGTCCCTCTACCCGATTTTACTCAGGCTTTGAACCAGGATATTAAAGGAATGAAACTTGGCATCCCGAAAGAATATTTCACCAGTGGCATGCAGCCCGATGTTGAAAAAGCCGTGCAGGAGGGAATACGCACTCTGGAATCTTTGGGAATGGAAACGGTGGAGGTTACTTTACCGCATCTCGATTATGCAGTGGCGACCTATTACATCATTGCCTGTGCAGAAGCCAGCACCAACCTTTCGCGTTATGATGGAGTCAAATACGGTCATCGGTCTTCAAAGTCCGACAACCTCATCAATATGTATGAAAATACCCGCTCGGAAGGATTTGGAGAGGAGGTTAAACGGCGGATCATTCTTGGAACGTTTGTTCTCAGCTCGGGTTATTACGATGCGTATTATTTAAAAGGCCAGCAGGTAAGAACGTTGATCAAGCAGGACTTTGAAAACGCACTTGAAAAATGCGATGTCATTGCCGCACCGGTCACGCCTTATCCTGCATTTAAAATGGGAGAAAAGCTGGACGATCCCCTGCAAATGTATCTGGCGGACATCTACACCATTTCCGCAAACCTGGCAGGCATTCCGGCCATGTCTATCCCCTGTGGGTTTGTGGGTGAGGAAAACCTTCCTGTCGGACTGCAACTGATGGGCAAGCATTTTGACGAATCCAACCTGATTGCAGTCGGGCATAAATTTCAGCAGGCCACCGACTTCCACACCAAGCAGGCCCCGGTTTGATATTCAATTAATCAAGAGACCTTTTCATAAATAACCCCGAGATCCTTCGATAAACTCAGGATGACATTTGAAAATCTATTGTTGCTGTCATGCTGAGCTTGTTGAAGCATCTTGTTTGGTTTCTTAGCTAATTCAGCAAAGGTCTCTTGATAAATTGAAGTTTCATTCTTCAAATTTCAATTTTCCAGTCTTTTAGTTCATCCAGAGAGGGATAGTGGGTGAGATCAAAATGGATGGGTGCCACGGAGATGTATTTTTTCCCGACCATCACACAATCGGCACCTTGTTCTGTTTCTTCAAAAAGCATTTCTCCTGCCAGCCAGTAATAGGTTCTGCCACGCGGATCTTTGCGGCAGTCAAACTCTTCAATCACCCGCGATTTTCCCTGCCGGGTAATCGCAACCCCCGCGAATTCTGATTCGGGGACCGGGGGAACATTGATGTTCAATACCACACCTTCAGGCAAACCTTTTTGAAGCAACTGCGGAATGAATTTGCGGGTGAATTTTGCGGCAGGATTAAAATCAGGATTTTCATAAGTGTCGAGGGAAACCGCAATGCTCGGCACCCCCATCACCATCGCCTCGGTTGCGGCGGATACCGTTCCCGAATAAAGCGCACAAATTCCCAGGTTACCACCCAGGTTGATTCCGGATACCACCAGCTTGGGAGGTTCTTCCAGTAAAACGGTGATAGCGAGTTTGACACAATCCGCCGGAGTTCCATTGACGGCATAACCGATGAACTCGCCTTCCTCTTCGACCTTTCTTACCTTGAGGGGTTGCGTCAAGGTAATCGCGTGGCCCATAGCACTTTGCTCACTTTCAGGTGCCACGATCGTTACATCGTCCAGGGCTAAAAGTTCTTTTCGGAGAACCCGCAAGCCTTCTGCATTGAACCCATCATCATTACAAAGAAGAATCATCTATCAAACCTGTCAAATTGTCTCCGGTGAATGCACTGGAAAAAAAATAGGGCGTCACTGAACCGCGACGCCCTATATCTACCCAAATGTAAAGACCCGCAGGGTCTAGTTGTGCTTTTCGAAATACTCTTTAGATCCTGATGGATCCGCTTTCATACCATCCGAACCTTCGTTCCAGTTGGCAGGACAAACTTCACCGTTTTTCTCGTGGAACTGAAGCGCGTCTACCATGCGCAGGGCTTCGTCGATATTACGTCCCAAAGGCAGGTTGTTGATCAATTGGTGTTGAACCACACCGTCTTTATCGATCAGGAACAAGCCTCGGAAAGCAATTCCCGCTTCGTGCATGACGCCATAGTCATAAGTAATTTTCTTGTTCACATCCGCAACGAGGGGATATTGAATTTCGCCCAGTCCACCCTGTTTTCGGTCTGTGTTTCTCCAGGCCAGATGAGAGAAATGGCTGTCGATGGAAACTCCCAGAACTTCCGTATTTCTTTTCTTGAACTCATCCATTTTCGTGCTGAAAGCAATGATCTCGGTCGGACAAACGAAAGTGAAATCGAGAGGATAGAAAAATAAAATGACGTATTTTCCTTTATAGTCAGAAAGTTTGATTTCTTTAAAACTGCCATCAGGCATTACCGCTTGCGCTGTAAAGTCTGGTGCAGGTTTGGCAACTAATGCAGACATGTTTAACTCCTAAAATAGAATCAGTAATAAATGGTGGCTTACTCTACCATAGTTTTTACGATGCATTCAATTGCCATAAATCAGGAAAAACAAAGCCCTTTCTTGACACTCACAGCCCCGGTTCCTAAAATGATTCCAGTGCTACAGCATTGATTTTTTTAAACCTCTCGGTACTAAAATGGAAATCTTGTTTTTGGGTACCGGTACCTCCACCGGTGTCCCTTCCCTGTGCTGCACCTGTGAAGTGTGCCTGTCCGAAGATGAAAGAAACAAACGCCTGCGCTCATCGATTCTGGTGAGACGGAACGGGCACACAATTCTGGTCGATACTTCCACCGATTTACGCCAACAATGCCTGCGTTATAACATTCAAAATATTGATACGGTTTTATATACGCACCATCATGCGGATCATGTGCATGGGATCGACGAGTTAAGAAGTTTCAACTTCTTCAACAAAATTACCATCCCCTGTTACGGCAATCAGCAGACTCTGGATAATTTGAAAAAAAACTTCAGTTACATTTTTGGAGTCGCGGAACAAATCGGCGGAGGAATTCCACAGTTGGTCCCTCACACATTCGAAAACAAAACTTATAAATTTGGAGATATTGAAGTCACGCCGCTGGACATTCAACACGGAAAACTGATGATTAATGGATTCCGATTTTTCGATTGCGCCTACATCACCGACTGCAGTGGCATTCCCGGTCACACTATGGAAAAGTTGAAAGGATTGAAGGTCCTCATCCTGAATGCGCTGGGATTCAAAGACCACGCCACGCATTTCAACCTCAGCCAGGCATTAGAAGCTGCGAAAGAAATCAAAGCCGAACGCACCATCCTAACCCACATCAATCACCAATATGATTTTGAAACTGTCTCAAAAGATTTACCTGAAAGCGTAGAACTGGCCGTCGATGGAATGAAGTTAACCTTCTAATATTTATCGGGTTTAAAAAGGGGACGTAGCTTTCAAGAGGCAACGTAGATTCGCAAATTAAATTGCGAGATCCATTTTTTCATTTCGAGCAATCAGTAATGACCCCAAAAATTCTTTAGAGACATCCCTTTTGATAAC
>JAYNIA010000003.1:0-134380 GCA_038108555.1 Nitrospinota bacterium
GAATCGTTTTTGTAAGTGTTTGATTACTGGAGCCAGCGGGCGGAATTGAACCGCCGACCTACTGATTACGAATCAGTTGCTCTACCCCTGAGCTACGCTGGCATTTGGGTATGGAAGGAGTCTAAAAAGGTACTTTAACTGTATTTTGCTTTAAAAATCAACCGGAAATGCATGCCCTGACATGCTTCAAATTTCACCCTCGCCCAACCTCTCCCATCTAGGGAGAGGAGAAAAAAAACCAAGAGGAAATAATCCAACCCTCCCCTTACCCCTCCCTATTAACCATGCCGAGCACGAAAGTTTTGATGGAACATAACAGAAGGGTGGGACAAATTTGACAGGGGGGCTACCCCCCTTTGGCTTCGTGGTCTTCTTGGTTCCATCCGCCATCTGGTCCGCAGCGAATGCAGCGGATTTGTTTGAACATCTCATCCCAGTCCGCATCGGTGGCGACATAGTCCAACACACATCTTAATGCTTTCGATTTGTCTCCCAACCGATACTTGTTGCTGGCATACTCAAGCATTTTTACCAGGTCTTCCTGAACATCAAATTCAACGGGTACTTTCTTCCCAGCCATAAAAATTTCCTTTCCAGTTTTAGTTCACTTCCGGTTGCCAGTTTTCCATGCGATAGGCAGAATCCCAGAACATCCATTCCAACCGTGTCGAGGTAACGAACGCTTCTTCCATTTTCTTCAATTGCTTTTCGTTTGCATCTTCAGCGACACGGTCGGTCAGGTCTATTGCTTTTTTTACCACTTCCTGAAACTCTTCGCCAGAGTACATATCAATCCATTTCTGGTAGGGATTCCCCGCTTCAGAAGTTTTGTGGATATGCAATCCCACTTCCTGATAAATCCAGAAACAGGGCAGCAACGCGGCAAGACCTTCTTCATAACTTCCATGTGTGGCACTCGAAATCAGGAAGTTGGTATAAGTGAAACAACCCGGTGCCTTTTCGACATCAAGCTTAATACCGTAAAAATCGAAATAGAATTCATGTAGTCCCCGTTCGGCAATGATGGCACCTTTTGAAAAATCCAATAGAAGTACCAGGTCATCAGGGTTGCCCGCCCGCGAAGCAGCAATAGCCAGGGCGCGGGCGAAGTCCACCAAATAAAGTGAGTCCTGCTTCATATAAAACTGGAATTTTTCTTTAGCCAGGCTTCCTTTTGCCAGTTCCTGATTGAATGGATGTTCGAGTATGGATTGATATATAGGCTCAATGGCGTGCCAGGCGGATTTTGAAAAAGACATAATGCCTCCCGTTAATTTTCCCAAATGTTGAAAAAATGCATGACCGGACCTTTTCCCTGACCCAGTTTTTTTTCTGCCCCTGCTTTTAGGGCATGAGTGAGATAAATTTTTGCTTCCTTAACCGCATCTTCCAAACTAAACGAACGTGCCAGAAACGCAGCAATGGACGAGGAAAAGGTACAACCACTTCCATTTGTATTTTGAGTATCGACCCTCTCCTGTTTCAACCACTGCGGACGGCTGCCTTGAATTACCAGACAGTCATCACTGTTGGCATCTGACAATCCCCCTCCTTTGACGACCACCGCTTTAGGACCCAGTTCACATAAATCTATTGCTGCCTGCTCCATTGATTCCGGAGATTGGATAGACCGTCTCAGCAAAGCTTCTGCCTCCAGCAAGTTGGGTGTGATGATGGTTGCCAAGGGAAACAATTTCGTTTTAATGGATTGCACCGCCTCCTCCTGCAATAACCGGTCGCCGCTTTTTGCAAACATCACCGGGTCGACCACAATGGAGCACGACTCAATTTCCAGCAGGCAGTTTGCCACCGTTTCTATAACCGCGCTATTGGACAACATTCCAATTTTAATCGCGTCAACGCCAATATCTTCTACAATGGACTGGATTTGTTCTGCTACAAATTTGGGTTCCACCTCCCGAATACCGCGAACCCCCTGAGTATTCTGTGCGGTCAGGGCGGCGATCACAGACATTCCATAACATCCCAACGCCGAGAAGGTTTTTAGGTCAGCCTGGATACCGGCACCCCCGCTGTTATCCGATCCTGCAATCGTCAATGTACGAGAATAATTTTTACTCATATATTAAGGAATAGTATTTACAAATTTCGAAGGGTTTCAATCCGTCGTAACAAGGGCGCCGACCAATTCGACTCCACACTCTTTAAATCGCCTTCCGCTTTTTCAATTTGCGCTAAGGCCAAATCATTTTTTGCGACTTTGAAATACATCTCTGCAAGATCGACTCGGATTTGTGCTTCTTCTTTTCTGTGTTCAACGTATTTGGAAATCCCTAATGCCTGTTCAAGGTATTCGATTGCCTTTTCCCATTGGTCCAGTTTGCGGTAGTTCAATCCAATTCCAACTAACAGCTCCAACTGCTTGTCATCATCTTTCAACTCGCGGTAACTTTCAAGAGCCTTGATATAGCATTCGATGGCTTGTTCAATCTTCCCTTTCTTTACAAACACGAAACCCAATCCATTGTAAGAAGTGCCAACGTATGCCGACAGTCCTTTGGTTTCAGCGAGAACTCTTTGTTCATCATAATAGTTTTTGGCACGATCGATGTTTCCCGAAACCGCATACGCATCCCCCAGGTTAGCCAGAAGTCCGCAAACCTCTTCGAAGTTTCCAAGTTCCTGGGCAATATTCAACTGTTCCTGAAAATACTGGATCGCCTTTCCGGTCTGCCCGAGGCGGGAATAAGCCAAAGCCAGTGCCGACAACGCATTCTTTTCTGCGTCACGATCGCCAATTCCCCGGGCTTTTTGCAGGAAAATACTTTCCGCCTCTATCATCTTACGCACCTGCATAAAATCAGAAGATTCCAAATCAACTTCTTTTCTTGAACGATTGGGATTATCAACCTCCGCCAACCGTTGATAATTGACTTCCACCGATTCGGTTAGTTTTTCTTTTACTTCCTTAATAAAACTCAATTCATCATCCAGGTATTCGAGTAATTCTTCGATATCTTCATTCCAGAAAGCCGTACGCAAATTATGCGCCTTACAATCTATAAGTTTCTTTAAAGCTCCAGGTACATTATCCTTCTCAGGAAGCTTTGCATCATCAATCAATACCGGGACAATTAAAATATCCTGATTCATGGCCGCGATAATTTCCATCCGTATTTTTTCATCATCGATCAGGTTGTAGGCTGAAACATCTTCTTCCGAGGAAGAAGGGTCGGTACAGACAACAACAATAAAAACATCGCAACCCTCCATTTGACTGGGAACTTTTGGCCGGGAAATTTCCTCTCCATATTTGGAGAATCGGGTGTTTGTTTCCAGGTAGGATTCGCAGTGAATAGCGATTTTCTCTGAAAAATTATCCGCCTGAGGAGAGTTTGAGCTGATATAGATGAACGCCATTTTCAAATTTCCAATTACATATGAGAAACGTAAAAATAAATTATCTCTTTTCCACTTAAGGGGATCGTTTCCATAATAGATGATATTTTTAACTATGCTAAAATTATATTAATCAAAACTTAAATAAGGGGATACCATGTTTCGAATTCTTTGTTTTTTAATAGCCCTATTGGCAATGCACGCAGGAAATTCTGCATACGCAACGTCCACCAGTGAAAAACTTGGGACGGTACATTTTCCAACTTCATCAAGCGGAGCCGCTCAAAAACATTTTAACCGTGGCGTCGCGGCACTGCATTCCTTCTGGTACCCCGAAGCCATTAACGCTTTCAAACAATCCATCACATTGGACCCGGATTTTGCTATGGGTTATTGGGGCCTTGCCATGGCCTACAACCATCCCTTATGGGAAGACCAGGATAAAAACTCTGCGATGGAGGCCTTAGCCAAAATCAAGGACACCTCAAATTTAACACAACGGGAACGGGATTATATTGAGGCCGTTCGCATTCTATATGGAGAGGGGGAGAAGCATCTAAGGGATCGGGCTTATTCCCGCGCTATGGAAAAAATTTACCGGAAACATCCCGATGATCAGGAGGCAGCATGTTTTTACAGCTTATCTATTTTGGGAGTTTCCCGAAATACTGTCGAAAAATTAAGACTGCAAGTCGAAGCAGGGGCGATTGCTCTCGAAGTGTTTCAAAAAAATCCCAATCATCCCTGTGCGGCGCATTACGCCATACATGCCTTCGATAGTCCTGACCTGGCGAGGCTCGCCCTTCCATCTGCCAAACGGTATGCCCGAATTGCCCCGGCTTCTCATCATGCCCAACATATGTCCGCGCATATTTTTGTTCAACTGGGTATGTGGGCCGAGTCCGTAAATTCTAACCTGAACGGCTGGAAAACTTCTGTAGATTGGTTGGAAAGACAAAACTTGCCTTTAACCGAGCGGGATTATCATAGTCTGCAATGGCTGCATTATTCTTACCTGCAACAGGGAATGCTCAAAAAAGCTGAATCCATTTTTAAAATCCAGCAAAAAGATATGCGTGATGGAATTGAGTCGAAATCAAATTTACGAGCCGGGAAATATTATTACCGCATGTTGGCTGCTTCGGTTCTCGAAACCGAACAATGGAATTCAATAGAAAAGTTTTCACCCCCTGAAGGATGGAAACCAAAAACCTTTTCCAAAGCGGGCTTTCATTTCACTACAGGATTTGCCTACGCTATGCAGGGAAAAATTTCAGAAGCAGAAAAACATCTTTCAGAGTTAAGGGCTATTCGAGAAAAAGGATTTCGCGAAAACTATTTTAAACGTATTGAGTATCTTGAAGTGTGGGAGCTCTTAACCCAATCTGCAATCAAACTTCACCAAAATGATTTCGACTCTGCCATTAAACTTGCTAGAGAAGCGACTCGGGTCGAAGAAAAATTACCGGCTCCTTCAGGCCCTCCGCGCATTCTCAAACCCACCTACGAATGGCTGGGTGAAGTTTATTTTAAAACGGGAAAACCCCTACTGGCTGAAGAAAAATTTTCTATATCCCTCTTGCGCCATCCCAACCGGGTGCGTTCCCTCATTGGCATGGCGCGTGCTGCAAAAGCCAACGGGAAAAAGGAGATTGCCATTGAGCACTATCAACAATTGGTCGACCAGTTAAAAGACGCTGGATCTCCTGAATTAAAAGAAGCAAAAAATTTTCTGGAAGGAAGTTAGGAGAATAGGCCGTTATTCAGGAATTTTGAATTAAAACATGCGCTGCCTTTTTTGCATTCTTTGCGCATAATGGAGAGTTTTTCACCTGGGCCAGGGTAATGGCACCTTCAATCAATAGCATGAGTTGCTTGGAAAGTTCGCTGGAATTTTTCAATCCTGCTTTTTCTGCCAAACCCTGAATGTATCTTTGAAATAAAATTTTCGATTCCTGACAAACCCTGCGAATCGAACTTCCCTCATCCGGATACTCCCCCATTGCCCGGACGAATAAACACCCCGAGAAGTTACTGCTATTAAACCATTCCTCCGTAATATCGAAAATTGCAAGCATACGTTCTTTGGGATTCTCTGACTTTGCCTCCACGGATCGCATGAAAGAGTTCCGGTGCCGCTCGTCATAATAGCGAAGGACAGCAAGAATGAGTTCTTCCTTGGAGTGGAAATGATGATAAAGAGTTTTTTTTGTGATTCCCGCTCTTTCTGAAATAGCGTCAACCCCCACCGCGCTATACCCGAATAGTGAAAACAGTTCCAACGCCGATTGAAGCAATTGTTCCCGTTTAGATAGTTTCACCCTTTTTCCTCTCTACCGTTCGATATATACAATTCAGTATATTTTAACTAGAAAAATCTCTCAAATAAAATAAAAATAATTATAAAAAATCATCCACAAATCATATTAACTATTTATATTTAAAAATTTTAATATTTTTTTGACTCGGGTGTAAGGAAACCCAACGTATGTATACTAAACTGTATATTTTTAGCGAAATATAACCACTTTTAACCCAATTTATTAGGAGGCAGTCATGAATTCAGTTTTAAAAAGAAGCACCCGGTTTTTTGCAGTTATCGCTCTCGTTTTTGGTTTATTCGCAAATGGAGCTTTGGCCGGAATGGAAAGAAACGGAACCGAAATTTCCGCACCGGTGATGGGGGGCTATGATCCCGTTTCATATTTCAATGCAGCCCAACCCCTAAGAGGGAACGGATTTCATACCGCGACCCATAAAGGGGGCACTTACCTGTTCGCCAACAAAGAAAATAAAAAATTGTTTGAAGCCAACCCTGAAAAGTATGCACCGCAATTTGGTGGATATTGTGCCTATGGCGTCGCAGTAGGGAAAAAGTTTTTTTCAGATCCCACCATTTGGTAAGTGGTTGATGGGAAGTTGTATTTAAACCTCAATAAAAAAATCCAGATGAAATGGAACGAAGATAAAAGCGGTCACATTGCGAAGGCTCATTCCAATTGGGCTCAGATTGAGCATAAGCATCCGGCTGAACTTTAATTTAATGAAGGGAGAGAAAGTTATTTCTCTCCCTTCAACCCAATTTATTAAATAAAGAAAGGACTAAAAAATGAAATCAGGAAATTTAAAAGGCACCGATGCGGAACATCCTGCATCCGGCACCGTAAAAATCATGGAAGACACCGTTCTTCTGGAAGACGTAAATATAACCGAAGCTCCCGACGGTCGTGTCATTTTAACGAAAAACCTGGATTACGACAGCGGGATAAACCTGGGCAAGCTTCAAGGTTTTACAGGCAGCCATGAATATAGCATTCCAGAAGGGACTCCCACCGGGGATTTTAATTCAGTATTGATCTGGTGCGATCAGTTCAAGGTTCCGATCGGTAAGGTTGAATTTTAATTTTTTCATAATTGAAGGGAGGGAGCTGTTTCCATTTTAAATTCAGAAACCAGCTTCCTTTCCCTCATCAAAATTAGAGAATCAAATTTGTTACAGGAGATACACCATGAATCAAATAAATATGGAAACAGAGGTAATGAACATAAATGATGAAAATTTCAATAGTCTGGTAGTTCATACCAGCCAACCGGTCTTAATCGATTTTTGGGCCGACTGGTGCCAGCCATGCCATATGTTGGCCCCTACTGTAAAAGATATCGCAGAAGAATATGCAGACCGTCTTTTAGTGGGCAAGATAAATGTGGATGAAAACCCGATCACACCGCATCGCTATGGAATTCGCGGCATTCCTGCCCTGTTCCTCTTTGTGGAAGGGAAGATTGTTGAAAAGATTGTAGGGGTTAAACCCAAAGAAGAAATAAAAAATATTATTAACAAACATATATAGGGAATAAAGAATGAAAAAAATAATCAAAACTTCATCAGCACTTGCCCTTCTTTTTCTTTTCACTTTCTCTGCTTACGCAGAAAAGCCTTTTGCCCCCAATGTGAATATAAAAACAGGAGAAATAAGTGTTCCTGAAAATTATACGCGATGGGCAACCCTTGGTACCTGGGCTCATTCAAAACCCAAGGGAGAACCCGGGTCCCATGAATATCACGTGGTTTATACCCAACCCGAAACCATCGATTTTTATCAGAAGAATGGACGCTTTCCTGATGGGGCGGTTCTGGTCAAGGAACTTTTGCAGGCAGAAACAATTCCGATGACCACGGGCCCTGCCGTTAGTCATGCGACAAAAATAAAAGGCTGGTTTGTTCTGGTACGAGATACCGAAGGCCGTTTCAAGGAATCCAAATTATGGGGAGATGGATGGGGATGGTCTCTATTCAATGCACCGGATTCCAATAAAACGGTTTCAACAGATTACAAGGAAAATTGCGTTGGCTGTCACCTGCCTGCACGTGATCTCGCCAAAGCGAATGCCCATGAAGATGATAAATGGATTTACACTCTCGGATATCCGGTATTAAATAAAAAATAGAATTTTATGCAGGTACCGGATTAAACTGGGAATTTTCGATCAGTATTTTTGCGGCCTTTTTTGCCTGAGCCGCACATAAGGGGGAGTTATTCACTTGTGCCATCGTGATGGCTCCCTCTATCAAAAGCACGAGTTGTTCTGCAATCTGTTCTGCATTATTTAATTCCGCATCTTTTGCCAGGCCGGCAATGTATTTTTGGGTTAGTCCTTTTGCTTCCTGGCAAAAACTTCTTATACTGGTATTCTCTTCCGGATATTCCCCCAAAGCGGTTACGAACAAACATCCATAAAAATCATCTTCCCGAAACCACTCCTCAAGAACATCGAAGGCGACCAGCAAACGGGCGACCGGGTCTTCGGTTCTTCCCTCCACCGCCCTCATAAAATCATTTCTAAACCGTTCGTCCCGGTAGCGAAGGGCAGCCAGTATCAACTCTTCTTTAGATTTGAAATGGTAATAAAGCGTTCTCTTGGTAATGCCCGCTTCTTCAGAAATCGCATCCACGGTCACTGCATGAAACCCGTTTTTGATAAATAGTTTGATCGCTGTCTGAAGGAGTTTTTCTCTTTTTGATACGGGAGCCAATTTACTATTCCTCTACTTTTTTGTTTTACCACTTAGTATAACCATAACGCCAAAACTTAGTTTACACAACCCATATAGTACAATTTTTCAGATTTGATAGGTAATTAAACTATTATTTTTAAATGGGTTAAAATTTTTGTAAGGAATCAGGGCCTTTTTATACTAATTAGTATAATTTTTTTGAAAAAACCTTTTTGAGGAGATTTTAGAAATGAAAACCAGGGGTGAACAAAAATTACAAATTCTCATCTTGATTTCACTGATTTTGACTTTTCTCACGGGACCCGCTTTCGCAGGCAACCCAAATGGAACAGAAAATTCTGCTCCAGTAATGGGGATATGATCCCGTTTCCTATTTTGAGTCTGACCAGCCTCTCCGCGGAAATGGTCATTACACTGCTACCTACAATGGCGGCACTTATATTTTTGCCAACAAAGCAAATAAGAAAAAATTTGTAGCCAACCCTAAAAAGTACGCTCCCCAATTTGGCGGTTACTGTGCTTATGGCGTGGCTTATGGGAAAAAGTTTATTTCTGATCCCACCGTCTGGGCCATCATTAATCGAAAGTTGTATTTGAATCTGGACAAAAATGTTCAGAAGAAATGGAACGTAGGTATGAAGGAACACATTCGCAAAGCCCAGATCCATTGGAAGGACATTGAACACATGCATCCTTCAGAACTTTAAATTGGTGTTTCAAGGTAAAGGGGAAAGGGGTTCTATTTCCCCCGCGCCAAATAAATGTTTTTTTAGTTTACTGGCAAAACTTCCATCCTTCACTTTTATAATGGGGAATAATCCTTAAATAAATTTTTTGGGAGCTTAAATCCATGCGGATTACAGCACATTATATTTTTTCAATTGTCATTCTGGCAATTTACGGGGAAAGAGTATGCCCAATCATTGAATATATCGGAAAATTCGATTGGTCCATTCGTCTCGCAGTCGTTTTTACCGCCTTATTTTGTATTCGTCCCTTATTTGTAAAATGGATTGTTTTAAAAGCCCATTGGAAAAAGCAGCCACAGCGCCAGTTTTTTTTAGAGGCTTTTCTCTATTTATCAGGAGCCTCCATGCTGGCCTGGTACAACAGCTATGAAAATTATGCTGACATGGTGAGCACTGGAAAAGTATTTTTAGGTTGTACCGCTCTTGGATTTTTTACTGCATGCGATATGGCGCTTGAGAGACAAAAATTCATCCAGGGAAATCAGGAGCTGATTAATCTCAATGAAACTTCAACCAAAGTCGCCTTTCCAATCACTACAAAGATGACCATTCTTGCAGTTTTTTCCCTGGTATTCATGACCGGTATTATGCTTCTGGTCTTCCTCAAAGATCTTTACTGGTTCATCGATTTGGAACAGGAAAATTATGGTGAAGCAAGGATTACATTTATGAGGGAGTTGTTGTTTGTAGGGGGTGTCATTCTTGCCGAGATGATAAACATTATTGTTTTATTCTGCAAAAATTTGAAACTTCATTTCAATAAACAAAACCATTCTATGGAGGCTGTTTCAAAGGGTGATTTAAACCAGCTGGTCAAAATAAACAGTCAGGATGAGTTCGCGGTTATGGGCCACTACACAAACTTTATGATTGAAATGTTGAAGGAGCGCAATCGGCAACTGGAAAAAACCCGTCAGGAAATCATTCAACGTCTGGGTCGTGCCGCGGAATATCGTGACAATGAAACGGGGATGCATGTTGTGCGTATGTCTCACTACAGCCAAGCGCTAGCGAAAAAGGCCAATCTCAGTAAAGAACGATGCGATCTTATTTTGCAAGCCAGCCCCATGCATGATGTCGGGAAAATCGGCATCCCCGACAAGGTATTGCTGAAACCGGGAAAACTGGAAGGGGAGGAGTGGACCACCATGCAAACCCATGTTGAAGTGGGGGCTTCCATTTTATCCGGCAGTGATTCCAGGCTCATGCAACTCGCAGAAGAAATTGCAGCAACTCACCACGAAAAATTTGATGGCACGGGTTATCCGAAAGGACTCAAAGGTGAGGAAATTTCCATTGAAGGAAGAATCGTTCCTATTTGCGATGTCTTTGACGCCCTGACCTCCGAACGACCCTACAAAAAAGCCTGGACGGTGGAAGACGCAATCAATTTATTGAAAAGGGAAAAAGGAAAACATTTTGATCCTGATCTTGTGGATAAGTTCATATCCATCCTTCCGGAAATTTTGGAAATCAGGGAACGATATTCGGAAAATAAAGCGCAGGCAGCCGCCTGAGGGATTCAATTGCCGGGTTCTATTTCCTGTGAGGCTTTGCTGGCGTCTTTAACAATCCAGATTCCGAATTCATAGGAGCCCCAGGCCACAAACAGAAGGAACACTACTATAAGTATCAGTTCCAGACCGCCGGGTTTGGCGGGAGGCTTTTCCTTTTCCTCAGAAGGTTCAGGATGGATTGACATTTTTGTGGTTATTCAACCATTCATTTCCAAGCTTGCGGGCTTTCTCTATTTGTTCCCGGGTCATTTGGCGTTCGACATAAATACGGTTTTTCTTTCCCGCGTCCTGCCCCAGTTTTTCTGCAACAAACAACCATTTGTCAGCCTCGATAATATTCTTCTCAACTCCCGTCCCCTTAAAGTACATCATCCCCAACATCAGTTGCGCCGCAGCTTGTCCTTTTTCAGCAAGAGGGACAACCATTTTATAGGCGGTTTCAAAATCCCGGCGATTGACCGCATCCACTGCGTCTTCAAATGAATCGGCAAATACAGGGGTAAAACTACCGATTAATAAAATGATCGATATTAAAATGTAATATTTTTTTAAAAACATTTTTGGAAATAAAGAAACCCACCCAGGGGAGCTGAGTGGATTTTTAAGAGGCAATCACCAAAAGGCTATCGGCAATATGCGATCCTCCCCCCTGCCTCATTCAATCTGTTTTTTTTCAATTCCCTTGATAATTGAGTTCCCTTTGGGAGCGTGATTCCTGAGATGCTCCCGAACCAGCATCACGGCATGATTATCATCCATCGCTGAAATGAAAATGCTAAAATCATCTTCCGATTTATCTTTATCGTGTATCAGAATACCTTTTACTTTAAAACAATATTCTTTGGGTGGCATGGTCTTTCCTGATGGTTAATATCCTTTATTATATAAAATCTTTTTTCACCATCAACATTTCAATTTTTATTCAGGAATTTAAAATGGAAAAAGGAAAAAACTTCAGGATTGCCATAAGGATTCCAGAAGTCTTTTATGTACTTAGGAACCATGAATCCAAAGAACCCGATAGATTTGATGAAGAAGCGGAATTGATTGCATTCCACCAATCTAATAAAGAAGATACTGTTTCGCCTGATGTCCAATTGGGTAGAGACCAAATCAATACTCTTTGCAGGGTGCTGAAATCGACCTTCACAACAGACGCAAAAAATATTTCCGAATTTAAAAATTTTATATTCAATCTTGAATCTGATTCTAAAGAAGCCGCTCTCCAGGAAGTAAAAGCCTATTTGCAGGAAATGCGGGCTCTGGAACAGGAACATTCGGGTGAAAATCTATCCAAATTTTTTCTCGACCATTGGCCAGATAAGGGGGAGGATTTCTATTTCATTTTAAAAAATATTGATATGGCAGGAATTCGGATCGTTCGCGACCACAGTTTATTGGAGAATCTTTCGGATGAAGACCGGATTAATATTTTTCTCGAAAGTTATTGAGAAATTTATCCATATTTTTGGCGAGAACACCATTGACTAAACAGGGGGCCGGAGTTATTTTTACAAAATTAGAAGCCAATTTTTTATAAACTCGGGGTTTTATATTGAAAAAGCTTCCAATTTTAATAGTTCTATTCTTTCTGATTGTTTACCCGGGTCCTCCGGCCCAGGCTAATAATACCGAGATCTGTTACAAGCTACTCCATCCCATTGATAATCAAGTCGCCAGCGTAAAAGCCCAGGGGGGTGTCTGGGAGGCTTTTGAAAAAAGAAGTAATTACAGGGAGTTTTCAACGACCGGCCTGCATTTGGATCAAAAAGCCATTGCCCTGGTTTATACTCTGGAATATGTTTGCAGTGCGCTTGAAAGAATTCCCAGGAATGATGTTTCAAATTATATTCTTCCTTTGTGGAGAAAAAAGGGGGAGGAGGAGTTTATAAAATATCAAACCAGTGGTTACGGCTATGCTTTGGAAGAGGTGATGACCTGGGTAGAATATGCAAAGTACTATGAGAAAAATTACCAACGAAAATTGGATTTTGTAAAAGTTCAAGAGACCATGGGTAAGGCCGGTCCCTTAGTTGAACAATTTGTGGGTATCGCTCATAAAATAAAAACCAAAAACAAGGTCAAAGAAATTGTTGATGAATCTAAAGCCTTGATCGCTTCCTTTGCTAAGCTTCATCAGGACGACCCTATTCTTAAACAGGCCGATGCTGAAAATTCCGCTATTCCGCACGCATCCACACTTACCGAATCGGCCGATGAAATGTAACTAAAAAGGGAAATAGTTAATGAAAGAAATTCAATGCACTCAATGCAAAGCATTTATCGCAAGGTATACAGGGTCAGGGGAACTGGACATACTGGTTCTCGACAGTGTTATTAAGCCCGATGCGCTTGCGGAGTTGAAATCCTCCAACATAGAAGAACTCCCCCTACTGACTTGCCGGGAATGCGGTAAAGAACTGGGTAAACCTTCAATAAATAAAAAAGGGGAACTGGGTTATAAAATGATCAAGGGTGCATTTCGTGGAAAAGGGGTTATTAAAGCCATGACACCTCATCCACACACAAGCTGGCGCTAGCGGGGCAAGCCCCGATTCAATTTGTCGAACCTTAATAGGCAAATAGAGATGTAGAGCTTTGGACTTTAGTCGATCACCTCTCACCAACTGCTATGAGTAAAACAGCAAAAATTGTTTTAGTCGTTGCTGCAATCTTACTGGTCACTCTGTTCTATCTTATGTGGACCAGTCTGGGCGGAGGACCCACCATTGCCCCACGATCCGCTCTCTAGGCGAGCATAAAAAATCCAAAAATATTTCCGCTATCTGCTATTTTTTCAATAGCTTTCAAAATTCCTTTTTGAGTCCAAAAGGGAAACTATCAAGGGGGAAGGTGGAAAAGCCGATAAGTTGTTTATGGAAAACGTCAACCACATTTGTGACTGCTTGAATGGATTTACGGAATCGCAGAAGAAAAAAGCCGATGCGATTGCCGGTGGAAGTTTTGAAAAAATCCTGGCCGAACTACAAATACTGAGAAATTCTTTTGGCGAGGAAAACTCTATTTCACCAACTAGAAACCGGGAACAAACCAGTCGTGCTTCTGGAATTCTAGATATCTTTTTCCTTCAACAAAAAATTCATCAGGAAACAGAAAGCAAGCTGCCAAAGTTTGATAAGGACGTTCCTCTTGATCTTGAAAAATTGCGAAGAGATCCCAGCACTCCGCGGCAGGTTCCTGTCTTCCTTGAAAAACGGTTTGAACTATTTGGTCCAACCCCTTTTAATCGATTTATCTAATTTACTTTTTTGAGAAGCTATAGTTCGACTTCCGATGCCGTCCAGGCCATGGTATCGTTTGAGCCCCCGGCAAAGCCCAACTTACTGACAACAATAAGACCAAAAGAAGTGGTTTTTTTAAACCAACTGATGACTTCGGGGACAATGGCTTTTGGGTCCATCCCCTGTTCGATGAGTTGGTAAGCGCGGATTGCAGTCATTTTTTTTATGATCGTCTCCCCATCTCCGGTGGCAGCAACAGCACCCTCGGGACCGGCGAACAGTCCACACCCCAATAGTGGAACATCGCCTACGCGGCCGGGTATCGCATCTTTAATTCCACCGGTACTGAGAGCGGCGGCAAAACGATCGCCTTCACGAATCACACAGCCCACCGTATCAGTCGTTGAAAAATCTTTTCCTGTATTTGCAATTTCACCCGGTGAAACTGCTTGGCATCCTTGATTCAATGCAAACTCTGCGGCTCCCGCTCCGGCCAAAACACGGTATTCAGACTGGCTGACCAATTGGGCGACCTGGACGGGATTTTTAAATCCTTCCAAAGCTGCGACGGCCCCGAATTGTCCTGAGCTGTCCATGCAAGAAGCATCCATTTGCACGGAGCCATTGTTTCTTTGAAGCGACCCGATTCCCGCATTGAATCGGGAGTCGTCTTCAAGAGTGGCCACAGCTGCGCAAGTTGCATTCAAAAGCTGTTCGCCGGTTTGCAGTCCCATCATGGCAACCTGACCTGCAATGGCCGTTCCATCTGCATGTGCCGGGTCTGATCCCGCGCCGCCATGTGTTAAAACGACAATCTTTTTTTTATCGGTCATGTTCAATTCATTTAATGAAGGCAATGGTTGTAGGGTTATTATAAATGAGGTATCCTAAAGACCAATCAAAAAACACGAGTGTTCTATGGTTAAGTTTTGTCTACAATGTAAAAACGCATTTTGGGGAGGTAAGTTTTGTCCCAAATGCGACGGCGAAATTGAGTTGCTTGATGCGGCCCTGCCTGAAAATAAAAAATACCTTCCTGAACTCAATATCGACGTGCGTCCCAAATACTATGCCCGCAGCTCCATGCTGCTTTCCTGCTTTGGGTTCGTCATGGCATTGCCACTCGGTGCTTTCATTTTTCTTAGAGGAATCTCCAGCAGTGACAATTTGATGCTATGGTCCTCTATTGGGTTAGGCACCGTGCTTCTGGTCTCCTGGGGCTGTTGGTACCTCGCCCATCGACTCTTCGATAAACAGATGGAAGATGTCGAAACCGAAAACAAAGAACCGCAACTCGACTGACATTACTCCCCCTTTTTGGTACCCCGCGCGTTTTAAAGGATCACCACCCGGTTGGTCTGATCTTGCCTATTTATTGCCGTCTTTTTTAAGCCACTTCCTGCTTATTTGAAAAGCAACCCCTCAACACCAAAAAAGTTCTAATATTTTCCCATTATTTTTCAATTATTTACAATAAATCTATACAAAAATTTGATTTTTGTTTAGTTTTTTATTGACATTTCTAACAATTTGTCTAATATTAAATTTAGACATATTTATAATTTTTAGATTATAATAATTTCTTCAGGGAGACGGGTCCATGAAAATAAAAAAAGCAATCATCCAAACTTTAGCAATCGCATCTATAGCATTGGTTACGACAACAACATCTTTCGCGCATTCAAATCACGATCACTCCAAGGTTCCTTTCAAATGGCAATTTTCTGAAAAGTTATATTCCAAAGTTGAAAGAAACCTGATTTCTGCAAAACCCAGTGGCAATATCGGATTGAATCCTTTCGAACAAAAAGAATTTACTCATTACGGCATTAAGGTTGGAAACAGATTCAGTTCCGTAATTAGAAATGTTGACGTTACTTTTGAAAGAACTTCTGCGGGAATCAAAGTTGTGGATGCCTCCCTCTTTGGAGCAGCTGCAAATAAAAATGTTCTTCCCTTAAAACAAGTTTCAAACGTATCCAAAGTTTCCCTGAGAGCACCTATTCATATGGGGCACGACCATAAGCGCCTTCTGGTGGAATGGAGTTTTGGGGATTCAACAAATGCAAAAATCGTAAAACATATGTTTGAAGAAAACGGAAGCCTTTCTGTAGGGCTCACCAGCCTTGAGAAAAAATTGCTGGAAGAATATGGAATCAAAACTGGAAATAAATTCCAGCTTTCCATTTCCGGTCATAGCTTCCTGGTGGAAAAAACTTCAAGCGGGATAATCATCCTGAACCATGCTGAAAATGAAAACCCGATGAATGCAAAATTGGGTCAGGATATGGTTGAGGATAATATTTAACCAGGGTTCAAAAATAGAGGCTCACAAATCCTATGAACGACAAAAGCAATATGGATAACCTGATTTCAATAGGAGAACTGGCACGATTGACCGGAATAACAACCCACACATTGAGAGTCTGGGAAAAGCGCTATGGCACCCCCCTCTCTCAAAGGTTGCCTTCCGGTCATCGCCGATACCCCAAAGAAGATGTCCCAAGGCTGCGAGCCATTGCCAAAGCTTTGGAAGCGGGGTATCGAGCCAGCAAGGTGGTCTCGGGAACGTTGGAAGAATTGCATGGCCTGATTGGTTTGAAACCTATAATCGATACAAACCAAAAACCGAATCAGGAGAATGAGAAGTCCACCAACGACATGTTGATTGAGCGTTGGATCAAGGGAATTCATGAATACGATGATGACTTATTGCTTCAGGGCTTCCATGAACAATGGAACAAGTCGGGACCTCTCAATTTCACAATTGATTTCATGGTCCCGTTAATTTCCAAAATAGGGAAGGGCTGGGAGTCTAAGGAACTTACGATTCCCCAGGAACATTTTGCAACGGAATGCATCGACAGTTTTTTAACTCGAAAATGGCGGCAACTAAATAGCAAAAAAGAAGGTTGGAACATTTTAATGGCTACCCTTCCCAGGGAACCTCATAACCTGGGGCTTCTTATGTCAGCAGTTGTTGCAAGTTTGTCGGGTGCCAAAATTATCTATTTGGGATTGGATACCCCGGTCAAAGATATTATTTCAACGGCGAATAGATTCCAACCGGAACTTCTTTGTTTCAGTATCTCCTGTAGCCAACAATTACTGGATACAGAAAATAATCTTTTAAAAATAAGAAACGAGTTGAAAGATGAAGTCACCATTATTTCTGGGGGCAGAGGCGCTCCTGATAATTTGCCCGGAATAGAAAAGATGGAAGATTTTAATGTATTTAACGAGTGGTTGGAAAATTTTGAAAAAGAGTTGGTAATAAAAATTTAACCTTAAGAGAAAAAAATGGAAACTCAAAATCAAGCGGTAATTCTCATTGGACACGGCGGATTACCCTCAGACATACCTAGAGAAATTGTAGAAGAATTTATGAAAATCCATAAGAGCCGGGTTCGAATGGGAACTCCTATCACTCCCAAAGAAAAAGAACTGGAATCCATAATCAGAAAATGGGAGAGGACACCTGAATCCGACCCATATAAAGCGGGACTGGAGAAGCTGGCTTCTTATCTTTCCCCCCGATTGAATGGTTTTATTCTGAAAACAGCCTACAATGAATTTTGTTATCCATCCATTGAGCAAGCGGCAGATGAACTTGCCAGCGAAGGGATTAACGAAATTATATTAATAACCACCATGATAACCCCAGGCGGTTCCCATTCCGAACGGGAAATACCGGAAGAGGTGGAAGCTCTTCGGAGCAAATATCCAGATATAAATTTTCAGTATGCCTGGCCCTATGATCTGGAACAATTCTCTGAATTTTTTGCCAATCATATTTTAAATTTTACCAAAACCAACACTTATTAATTTTACAAAGGCAAACTATGTCTAATCATAAATATTTTTACAAGGGTCGGAATATGGTTAAGATTCGAAGTTTTATTTTTGGCTTGGTCACTACCCTTATTTTTTCTATTGCAGGGATTCTATCGTTTTTTGTAACTCCCGGTTTTTCTCTTGGCTGGCAAGATAAGGAATGGCTTGCCCCAGGATGCCCTCAAACTGTTTCAGGCCAATGGGCCTCTGATGGCCGGACCGAAAAAGGTTTTAAGTCACTCTCTATTAAAAATAAAAAAGTGATTTACACTTCACAGGATAAACAGATCCAAAAATATAAAATTATCAAATCCTCTTTTACTTCTAATAACCAGTATCTTGAAATAAAACTCCAACCTCTGGGCAATGAGAAGGAACAGGTTTTAAAAATACGCCCTCACCTGGTTTTCGCCAATTCTAAAGATAATGAAAACTCCTCGAGTTGTCTCATAAAGGTGTTTTCCTTTAAGAACGAAAAATACGCGAAGACAGATAGATATTCCCACTGGAATATTTATCGGTTGGAAAATTAACTTAAGGCTGCAATCGCCTTGGAAACGGTGGTGGGATTATGGCCTACGAATGCAAAGTTTACGATAAAAATGGAAAACTCAAAAAAATAGTACGGAAAAGTCAGCTGACTGAGGCAAGTAAAGAATTTTTTAATCAACCATCAACAAAAAAAATCAGTTCTTTTATTAATAACTATAAAGATCCGGTATCGGAAACAAAAAGGGAAACCCGGTTCTACAATAAAACCTGTGTGGTATGCCAGAAAGAATTTCATCCCCGGCATCCCAACTCTAAATACTGTTCGCATGAGTGCCAGAAGAAGCTATATCTGGCGAAGAAGAAAAAAAAGGGGAATCCCGGTTAAACTTCCGGGGTTGGTAGTTTCTCCGGTTTTCAATGGCCTATCATATATGAAAACCGGAGGGCCGGGATTTCCCGTTTTTAAAATCAGGTATTGGCACGGTGGCCAATATCTTTTCTGAAATGGATTCCCTCCCATTTTATTTTTTCTACCGCTTCATAAGCTTTCGAAATTGCTTTGCAGGTATCCTCTCCGGTAGCGGTCACTCCCAATACGCGCCCGCCGCTGGTTAATACTTCATCGTCCTGTTCTTTGGTGCCTGCATGGAATACTACTACTCCAGGAAGTGCATTTGCATCTTTTAATCCGGAAATTGGTCTGCCTTTTTCATAAGACTCGGGATACCCTTTCGCGGCCATAACGACACATACGGACGACTCCTCTTTCCATTGTAGAGGACACTGGTCCAAAGTCCCATCGATACAGGCTTCAAATATTGGGACAATATCACTTTCCATTCTTACAAGCAGGGGTTGGGTTTCAGGGTCACCAAAACGGGCATTGAATTCCAGTATCTGCGGACCTGTTTTTGTCAGCATCAGTCCCGCATAAAGGATTCCTTTATAGGGACGGCCTTCCTGTTGCATTGCACGGATCATGGGTAACATAATTTTGTCACGGACTTTTTGCCGCATGACATCCGTAAAAACCGGCGCGGGTGAGTAAGCTCCCATGCCTCCCGTATTAGGTCCCTTGTCCCCATCGTAAGCAGCCTTATGGTCTTGCGCTGAGTCCATCAGCAAAACCGTTTGGCCATCACAGAATGCTAAAACAGAAACCTCCTGGCCATCCAAAAATTCTTCGACAACGATTTGATCCCCCGCCTCTCCAAAAGATCTTTTACCCATGATCGATTCAACAGCTGCTAGTGCTTCATCTGCGGTTTGGCATAATAACACTCCTTTACCAGCGGCAAGACCATCGGCTTTTACTACAAGCCGACAATTTTTACTTTTTATATATTCAGAAGCGGGCTCAGGAGAGTTGAAAGTTTTAAAATCTGCTGTTGGAAGTCCATACTTTTCCATTATTCCCTTGGAAAAAGACTTGCTTCCTTCCAATTCGGCGGCTTTGGCATTGGGCCCGAAAATTCGGAGACCTTTTTCTTCAAACCGGTCCACAATCCCCATCACCAGAGGTTGTTCGGGTCCCACCACTGTCAGTCCAATTTCTTTTTCTAGTGCAAACTTCAAAAGTCCATCAATATCATCTGCCGCGATGGAAACGTTTTCTGCAATTTCTCCAGTGCCTGCATTTCCCGGGGCACAATAGACCTTTTCGACCTTGGGACTCTGCTTTATCTTCCAAACCAGGGCATGTTCCCGGCCTCCGCCTCCAATTACCAAAACCTGCATTTCATCTCCTTTGAATCCTTGTATTATTCCTTAGAGAATTTATATAAAATGCCAGCATGTTGCAACTCTGTTTCCATGATGATCCCTATTATGCTTAAACTCGATTCAATTTCTAAATCTTTCGGAGAAAAAGCCGTCCTGAAAAACGTTTCTCTGGAAATTGAAGAAGGGGAGAGGTTTACGCTGTTGGGTCAAAGCGGTTGTGGAAAGTCCACCCTTTTACGCGTAATCGCAGGGTTCGAATCTCCGGATCAGGGAAAGGTATTGATTGAAGGAAAGGATGTCACGATACTGCCGGTAGAAAAAAGACCGGTGGGTCTGATATTTCAAAACTATGCGTTGTTCCAGCATATGACGGTCTATGACAATATTGCCGTCGGCCCCAGGGTAAGGAAGATCTCGGAAGTGGAAATTTCGAAACAGATTGATGAGCTTTTAGAGATCACCCATTTGAAAGAGTTAAAAAATTCCTATCCCCAGAATATCAGTGGTGGTGAAGCTCAACGTGTCGCTTTAGCAAGGGCGGTTATCAATCGACCCAAAATATTGTTATTGGATGAACCACTTTCTGCACTCGACCCAAGCTTGCGACAATATTTACGGGAAGAACTGGTGGAAATGCAAAAGGCACTCGGAATTACTTTTTTATTTGTAACACACGATCAGGAAGAGGCCATGAGTATGGCAACAAGGATGTGCATCATGGACAAAGGCTCCATCAAACAAACCGGAACTCCTATGGAGTTATATGAAAAACCTGGATCTTATTTTGTAGCTACCTTCCTTGGGGAAATCAATTGCCTTGAGGGAACGGTGGAACAAAAAACTGGAAACATGGTTACTTTATCTCTGGGAGAAAATGGGAAAATTCAATTCCTGGGGACAACCAGTGAAACAAAAAATCAACAATGTTATATAAGGCCGGAAAAAATTTTTTTCGATTGGGGGAACCAACAAAAGGAACCTGTAAACAGTCTGCAGGGAACGCTTGTGAATGCAGATTATTTTGGAAATTACACCCGATTTAAAATAAAGCTCGCGGATGGAAAAATCCTAAAACTTTCGCCTCAACATCGGAAAATCAAACAACCCCAACACGCGATTGGAGATTCAGTACGTGTTCTTTTTTCAGTTAACGATGTTTTCCAAATCAATGAAAATCAGATCAAATAATTTAAAATTCCTTTTAGCAACTCTATTACTCCTTGTCACTATTGCGGCAGGATGCACAGGGAACAGTGACCCAAACAAAAAAACTTATCTTGTTGCGACCGATGCCACCTTGGCACCGATGTCTTTTATGAGTGTTGGAAACGATATGATCGGATTTGAACCCGACCTCATTCGCGCTATTGCTGAAAAAGCAGATATCGATATCAGACTGATTAATGTGCAGTGGGCAGGACTTTTTGGGGGATTGATTACAAACAAATTTGATATGGTGATTAGTTCTGTAACCGTTCTTGAAGAAAGAAAGCAGCGTATGGATTTCAGCATTCCCTATCTGAAAAGTGGGCTGGCGCTTGTTGTCAGAAGGGATGAGGAAAAAATATTATCTTTTGAAGATGCCAAAACAAACAAAGCCCTGATCGGTGCGCAAGAGGGAACGACTTCCTATTATTTCCTGGAAAAGGAACCATCTATCCAAACCAAATCCTATCAAATGTATGGCCATGCTATTTCCGATTTGATCAATGGCAAGTTAGATGGTGTTCTGGGGGAAAGCTCGGGAACTTTGTACTATAGAAGCAAACCCCTTTTCCAAAAAATTAAAATGGTAGGTGAAATTTTATCAGATGAATATTACGCAGTCGTATTTAGAAAAAATGAGGATACGCTTAAAACCAAAATTAATTCAGCAATTAAAGATTTGATTGCCGATGGTACCGTTGCTCGGCTTCACAAAAAATGGGACCTGGGCCAGGCCGCACAAGTTCCAAACTAATTATTCATGGCAAATTTAAAATCAAATTCAGGAAATTTTAATTCCCAAACCTGGGCCTGGAATCTGGCTGTGTTGGTCAGCATTATTTTTTTGGTTTATTTGCCATCGAAGGAAGCCCTATCTGCCACTAGCCAATCGGGGGGTTATCAGGAGCTTTTGTCGCTATTGCCTGCCGGTGTTTTTTATACTTTGCTTGTAACCCTTTTGGGGAGTTCGGCAGCTATCCTTGTTGGCCTGCTCGTGGGTCTGGGTAAACTATCAAAAAATCCGGCCATCCGCCTTCCGGTTTCCTTTTACACGGAGGTTCTTCGCGGAATCCCCCTGCTCGTACTATTGTTTTACATTTATTATGCACTGGGAGAATTTATCCACATGCCGGCACTGGTAGCAGCCGTAGCAGGATTCGGTTTCAGTTACGGTGCCTATATGGCAGATGTTTTTCGTTCTGGGATTGAAGCCGTACCTAAAGAACAAAGTGAAGCGGCTCGAAGTCTGGGAATGGACGAAACCCAGGCTTTAAAGAAAATTGTCCTTCCTCAATCCATGCGAACCATTGTTCCGGCAATTGGCAACCAAACCCTGGGAATGTTGAAGGATACCAGTCTCGTTTCTGTTTTAGCTATTTCAGATATTCTGCGTGTTGGTAATGAGTACGCAACCAAACATTTTAATTTTTTTGAAACCTATACATATATTGCATTAACCTACCTTCTCCTCACCCTTTTACTTTCCCGACTGGTTCATAAGTTGGAGTTCCGGTATCGAATCGAAAAAAGTTAAAAAGGCTGGCAAAAAAAAACCGTGACCGGAGAAACATCCGATCACGGTTGAGAAAAACTAAATTTTAAAACTCTAGCGCATGGGTTTTAATTCACAAACCTCATTCAAGGTTACAACGCGAACGGGGCCAGGAAAGTGGGACCATTGCTCCCGGTTGAGTTGATTAATTTCTTCCTCAATGGCATCGACCCCTGCCTTATCCACGACTCCCGCATAAAAAAGTTTAGCTGCTGCCCAACAATCGGCATTTCCGACCCGATCATAATGATGGTAAACATCATCTGCACCCTTAACCAAATGGCCTAGGGTATGGTTGGCACAAACATGGTTTACGGCAAATGCTCTGGCATTTGGAGAAAGACCCTCTAATTGAGCAGGATTGACTCGAATTTGAGGGGTACCCAATGTAGCAATCCCGGCTTCTGCCATTTGTCTCGATGAAGAATCCACAACAACCTGTACTCGCATTCCATGGTAGTCGCTACAGTATAAATTTTCGATAGTCTGAGCTGCAACGGGTACTGAAAATGCTGCAAGGAGAAAAATCACTAAAATTATTTTTTTCATAAGCCCCCTTATAATAATTAACTTGTATTCAGAAAATCACCAATTCAAACATAACTTATTGATTAATTTGAGCTTTTGTTCAGCTTAGAAAATATAATTCCACATATGGAAATTATCATTTTGTTTTGATAGATTGTCACATTATTTTATTCCAATTTCAGCTATTTTATTCATTTTTGATGAAATTTGAAGCTTCATTTCGTGACTTTTTTATACGAAAATATTATATTAAAACAGTTTTGAATTCAGGAGGGTACCAATGAACTCAACAATTGATAATGAAAAAAATGTCGATATTGATGACTATTTCCTTCTAGCTGCACGGAGTTGGGATGGTCAGGCAGGTGACTATACGGCTATTGATAGTTCGGCAACGGCTATAAAGTATTATGATAATTACCCAGATGCCGAGGAATCATTTCAAAATGGTGGGTTAACAGTATTTCCTGAATTAAAGGGAAAGGATATAAAGCTCGATCTCATTCATGTTCGCTTCGGTGTGAATCGACTCGTATTAAGCCGCATCGTGGTTTAAGTGGGTCTCCTGGTTCTGTAGGGTTTTCAATAAAAGAAAACAAATTCCTACCATAAAAATATCTTCCCCCACAGTTATATAAGTTAAGGGTCTTGCCCAAAAAACCCCGAAACAACCACAGTTTGGCACCTCAATTCCGCGGATCAAAGTTATCGTCGCCAGAAAAGTAAAACCAATGTGTAAAGCCGTAGCGGCCAGAGCCGTGAGTTTTAAACTCAAACTACGAAATAAATTTTCCGCAATTTTCAATTCAATCAAAACCATTGAAACAGCCACGGCCGGCTGTAATGAGGATGGAACAATCTGGTAGGTTTCTATCACTTTTATAAAACCCGGAACATCCAAAAGTTTTCCTATTCCAGTTAACAGTAGAACTGAAGCAATAAAATATCGTAGCACTCGCACTAATGTTTTACTGGCCATTCACTGTCCAATCGTATTTAAAAAAACTAACTTCATAAGAGGAAGGAATTTTTTCTTTCCTGAATTTATTTATATATTCAAGAAGGGATGATGCCTGCTTGGGATTAACAAAATCTTCTTCGTAAAATTTTAATATTTCTGAGACTTTGACTTCTTTATTTACATGATCTACAAGAACTTTTTTTGGATTGTTCAAAAATTCCAGAGCAGCTACATTTAACTGGAAATCCAATTCTTCAGGGATAAATGGTGTGTTAGGCAGTCGGGGACAATCAACCACCATACAGTTCAGAGCAAAATGGACGCGTGGATCGCCAATAGGTCGAATGATTTTGTTTTCGTAATCGTAAAGCGATATTTCCGTACCCCCGATATTGTATTCTGTAAATTTGAAAAAGTTGGCACGGTCAATGAGACTGTTAAAGTCCTTTGGAATTTTATGGTACACAACTCCATACATGGCCAGGGCATTGTAGGAGTTAATATAAAATGCCAACTGCTGATTTTTTTCTTTTAGGTTTTTTGGATCTGTTTTTGAAATATAATCTACATAAAAAAGCAGGTCAGTATGATCTGAATCCAGTTTTTTAAAAGCAACTTTCCCTTCACTGTCCACAAATTTTTTAAGCGTCTTTTCCCAGGAAGGCAAACCATAAAATTCATTTTTATGGTTTTCACTTGTTATCATTAATCCCGGAGGAGAGACCTTGGTCGCACAACCGGAAACAAATAAAACCAGCGCAAAGAAAAAAGGAAAGTATCTGCAATAGGGTTTTAACATTTTGAATTCACCAGGGGCTCCGTTTCACTGGAAACCACTTCCGGGTCCAGCTTATTAGCAAGGGGATAATAGGTTTTATTTTCTCCATCTTCGGAAAATTCTATCGGTTGTAAAATAAAATCATCGCGGCTTGCATTATGTTTGCACATTGAAATCGGACCTTCCTTCGTCATTACCATGAAAGAACAGGCATCGGTCCTCTCAGAATCCAAATTGTCCTTGTCCATAAAGTTTTGAATGAAGAAAGAAATTTTTCTTATCCGCCCTTTTCCTGAAAGGATGTCTTTTTTCATTTTCCAAACCCTGGGCAAAAAATAATTTAATGCCCGAATTATCCATCGGGGGTGTTTGAATGCCTTCTTTAAATATGTCCATGCAATTTGTTTGGGTCTCTCCCTTCGATCATGAGTGACATCATTGAAATCCCGTAGAAAATCCGAAAACATCTTAGGGTCATCAATAATCCCAAAAGCCTTTCCGTTAGTTGCCAGGGTAGGAACATATGTATGACATTTGGGATGGCCGATCAATATAGTATCCCAGGGTAAAAAATTTCCTGCTCCCTTTGAAACTTTATTTTGAACCGATTCTAAAGTAATAGGATCAGGACGTTTATGCAAAATGCCTCGACCCGTATCCGCCTGTAACTGAAAGGATGCCATTCCCACCACATTTGAATTATCAATGAAGAATTTGACCAGATCCGGAACTTCATGGAAATTCGATTCGTGGACCGTGGTATTAAATACAACCAAAAGGGGAAGACCACGGGCCATTTCGATTAATTCCAGCCGCAGTTTATTGAGTTCCGCTTCCGTTTGGTAACCTTTCCTTTTTTGTGTTAAGTCCACATGGAAAGCAACATCACTTAATCCTGCACTGGAAAGCTCTTCCAACAAACTTCTTGAGCAATTTATTCCATTGGTAAAGAGCGCCGGATGCAGCCCTATTTTTCTTGCATAACGAACAATGGCCACCAACTCATTTCTATTCCGCAGAGTAGGTTCGCCACCGCTTACCTGAACGTTGGTTCCCGGACCATAATTTTGCAGGATTACATCCAATCTTCTAAACAGTTCCTGCATGGGCAAGTCGCTGACCATTGCAGAAGATTCGGACAAGTAACATAGGGAACAATCCAGATTGCATCTCTGACTTATTTCAAGAGACACGCAACCAATGGTCCCTTTCCTTCCCAGAATTTGATTGTCCTTAAAAAACTTCCCCATCCGTTTTCTGGTTTTTTCAAGAGCCTGTTCAATGTTGAAAGAGGTGCTTTTTCCGGCAATTTTGCCTTCTCCAGGTTCATGGGTAGTAAATATATTTCTCATTGTTTTTTCACAAGATTTTGTGGATAAATAAATACACTAAAAAATACTTCGGTATTCAGTAATACCTTTTATTCCAAGTAGTTTTAGCGATTAAAATATTCTTTATTTAGTATTTCCATGTTGGAAAAACTAACAAAGAAATTTCATCCAAATTGAAAGAAAAATTATGCAGGTTTCTTATTTTCCAAGTCTGATACCAGGGCCTTTAAACGCGCGGCCCCAGGCTGGCCGGGATTTAACCGGAGAGCCTCTTTCAAATATTTCAGTGCCTTTGGAGCATCCTTTTTAAATTGATAATAAATCATCCCCAAACTCAAATGAATAGCAGACATTTGGGGTTTAATTTCCAGCGCTTTTTTATAATTTTCGATAGCTGCAGATACATTTTTAGTCTGCATTTGAATATTTGCCATATTCATATAGGGCAGGGCAAAAGAAGGATCAAGAGCCCCTGAAATTCGATATTCCTGCATGGCAAGGTCCAATTGGCCTTTCATCATCAATGCGTTCCCAAGACCAAAATGCGCTTTGGAATGATTGGGTTGCATCTTAAGAAACTTATTAAAATTTGCTATCGCCTCATCAAATCCACTTAACTCCATAGACAAATAAGCAAGATTATAAAATGCCTGCTCGAAGTAAGGGTTGAATTGAATAGCTTTTCTGTAAGATTCAGCAGCCTCCCTTTTTTTGCCAATTAAATGGTAGGCCCGGGCAATATTGTAGTGGGCTGGACTATAGTCGGGTTTTTGATCCAGGGCTTTTTGAAAAAAGGGAATCGCCTCGTTATACTTTTTTTGTTTGCCATAAACATTACCCAGATTGTTTAACCCGAAAAAATAATTTGGATTTATTTTTAATGCCTGCTGAAATTCTTCAATCGCTTTATCATAATTCCCCAATTTATCATGCGCTTCTCCCAAATTATTATAAGCCCTGATCAAACGGGGAGATTTATTTCTGACATCTTCCCATAAGGTAATTTCATTTTTCCAAACCACATTTCTATCCATGGCAATTAAAGAAAAAAGAACCAGAACAGATACTAAACTCAAACGCAGAACTAAGTAAGAAGATTTTTTCTCAGTCAAGCAAACTTTTTGGGCCCAGCTAAAAATAGAGGCCGCCAGCAAACTGAAGCCAACCATTGGAAGATAGGTTCTGTGTTCCATCACCGCATCCAGCAAAGGAATAAAACTGGAAGTGGGTAACAGGGTTAAAAAAATCCAGGCCAATCCAAAACCGGCGCATCGTTTTTCAATACCCCATTTTCCTTTTTTATCAAACCCAATGGATAATCTTATCCATATCGCAATTAAAACACCCAGTGAAAAAATCCCCATCCAATTTTTAGGCTTCAACCAATCTGTAAGAATTGGAAAGTGCACATCTAGGTTTAAATTGAATGGAAACAGGAATTTTCTAAAGTATTCAAAAGGAACAACGGCAGTTTGGGTCAGAAACCATGTTGAAGATGAAAACTCTGCCGATGAGGCAGATAAAAACCCACCTCCAACAAATTGTTTGTAACCCACCGCTGAAAGCAGGGGGATGAATAAAAGAAAAATCCATTTAGCATTTTGCAATATCCAGTCTTTTAAATTACCTCTCCAAATAAAATAGTAATGGAATACAAAAAATGCAGCGGGAAGTGTGACTATAATTTCCTTAGATAATCCTCCCAATAATAAAAAGACGGTTGCCAAAAAAAAATATATGCGCCCCGGGTTTCCCTTCAACTTTCGCTCTTCAAATCCTTTAAAAAATAAAATCAAAGATGCCAGATAAAAAATAGTCGCCAAAACGGATGAGCGGCTTGAAATATACGTTACTGATTGCGTGCTGAGTGGATGTAGAGCAAAGACCAATGCGGATAAAAAAGGCCATGAGAAACGATTGTCATTTTTCTCATCGGAAAGATTTTTCAAATAGAAAAATATCTGCTGAACCAGTTTATAAACTAAAAGAGTCGCGAGTATGTGGAAACAGATATTGAAGACATGGTAACTCCATACCTCAAATTTGCTTATGGCATAATTCAGGTTAAAAGAAAGAATTACCAATGGACGCTGGAATACACTGAAAATGAATTGCGGAATTTTATCTAATCCACGAATCCAGGGTTTTTCCAATATGGAGGGTATATCGTCAAAATGAAATGAGCTGGAAATTGTATTTCCATAGACTAATACAATTAACAGGCTTAAAAGAAGTTTTGGGGAAAAACCATTCATAAAATTAAAAATCAGTTTTTAATATTGAGGAGGTTCCCATCGGAAATTTTAAAAAATACTTCTTCAATCTGGTCCGTTACCCTATCCCAGGAGTAATTTTTTTCTGCGGTATCTCTACATTTTGACCGGAGTTGATAATAGTATTCCGGGTTCTCAAGATAATCCTCCAATCCCTCTGCCAAATCTTCAGGCGAGGTTCCCTGAAACAAGAGCTTTGGGTCCACAGGGGTTAAGAGCTCTTTTGTCGCACCAACGGGTGTTCCCATAACCGGGAGACCGCTTGCAAAAGACTCTGCCGTTACCAGGCCAAAACCCTCAATCGCGGTTGTTGGCAAAACAAATAAATCAGCGACCCGGAAATAAAGAGGTAAATTTTCCCGAGGCACAAGACCCGTCAGTTTTACTTTTTCGGGAAGGTTTTTGTCTGAAATTAATTTCTCCAACCGGTTTTGCAGACTCCCTTTTCCTACAATTGCCAACTGGAATTTTTTATCCGGATCTTTTTTTAAAAGGATATCGACAGCTAACAAAAGGTTCTCCAGCCCCATCCTCTCTTCCAACCTTCTTACTGTTAATATTAACGGTATATCCCTTTGCAGGTTTAGCCTTTCACGAATTTCATCTATATTTTCTTCCTGACTTAAAGGATGGAACTCATTTAAATCGACCCCACCCGGAATTATTTGGAGGTGGGGTTTGGCCAATGAATAATATTTTTTGAAATGCCCCTTTGAATATTCACTGAGAAAAAGGATGGTTCGGGAAAACTTGTAACATACCCACTCCATGATTCGAATCAACTCCAGACGAATTTTTAATCCCAGGGATGCCTGATCTGTATTTCCCGCATTGATCTTCTCTTCATCGAACCATGAGCTGTGGAAATGGTAAACTTTGGGAATCTTCCATAAATGGGGTTGTAAAAGGGTGATAAATCCGATTAACGGATTGTGGATATGGATTAGATGGATAGGTTCTGCCCGTAAGATTGCCCTTGTCTGTTTTCGAATCGCTTTCCACAAAGAAAAAAAACTTTTACTATTCTCAAGTGAAACCCGCTGATATTGGATTCCATCAATAAATTCCTGGTCAGGTTGTGATTTTGAAGATTGACAAGTTATTTGAAAAACCTTGTGGCCCCTTTCCACCATGCGGCGGTTAACTTCGTAAGTCATTCCCCAGGCACCCCCAACTTCATCAGGATAACAATGGTATTGAAGAGAAAGTATGGAGAGTTTGTTTTCGGGTCGATCCATAATTTTCAGATAAGAATAATCCGTTTGAGGATGGGGAAATCAAATGCTTTGGGCACCATTCTAGCAGAGGCGGAACGGGTGAAGCCATTGAAACCTAAACATTAATACTATATATTAGAACTAGTGTATTCTTCCAATAAGATTGGGGGGCGATCCGGTTTCGACGGGAGAGCTGAAGCAAAGGTTGCATGTACGGGATGCCGTTGGCCCGTTAAAAAACGGCTTATACATAATCGCCAACGATTATGATGTAGCAGTAGCCGCTTAATTTAATCGGTTACCGTCCGCCTCATCCTTGTTCGTGGGAAGAGGACCGGACGTCATTTAGCGAACTGGTTCCGTTTACATGTTCCGGGTAAATGGGATGAGATTTTCAGGAACTGGTTTCGACCTAATCCTGCTTCTGGGAGTTAGTCGGAATAAGATTCAAAACAGAAGATAAGCATGTAGATGCCTTTGACGGAAACCTTTCGGACGGGGGTTCGATTCCCCCCGCCTCCACTGCTCCGCGCAGGGCGAGCTTCGTTTCTTCGCGCAACAATTCCAGGTTTAGGTTCGAACTTTTTTCCCAAATCTATATTGATTCACAAAGGCCGAGTTTTTTCTACTCCTCAAACCAGGGTAATTTAGATTCCAACAAAAATCTAAACTCAAAAAAATGTTTTTGCCCGCCCGAACTGGGCGGGGTTGGGTGAGCCACCAAACTACATATTTAATTTTCTTTCTTGAATCTCTGCTCTTCTGACCTTGGCCAGTTTTTGCAGTTCACCTAATGCTTTTCTTGCTCGGGCAGCAGCGGCCTTGATATTTTTGGTTTCAAAACTTTCATTTTCCGCAAGGTAATTTTCGTAAGCAGAAACAATTTGATCGTGTGTCATCCTGTACTCCTTTACAAGGGTTAATTGTTTACTGGTTAAAGAATTACCACAATACTCAAGGCAAGATCAACAGAATACTCAAAATGGAAGATGAAAATTTTTTTCAGAGAGGGGGCTTGGAAGTCAGCGAATAAATCTTCCCAGGCAGAGGGTTCCTTGAAATTCTTTTTCCAGATTTGGAATAGAAACCAGTTCTTCTGACAAATTCCACAAACCGTAGGAATCTATAAACCCAGGAAGAGATCCCATTTCCGACCAAAGGGGAGAACCCTTTTTAATCTTGAAGCGAACTTCTAAATTATTTGTGGCACGTTTTCCCAACCGGTTGGTTCCAACCATGGGTAATTTATCCGCATCAATTTCTACAATTGTTTCCAGAGGTTTTCCAATTAATTCCTCGGGTTCAAATCCCAAGGTGCGTGCAGAAGAGTTGATGAACGAAATATTTTTGTCAGGATCCAACTGGAATACGATTTCTGAAATCGTTTCAACAATCCTTTTATATTGTTTTTCCGTCTCTACCAGCAAATACTCCGCTTGATTGGCTCTTAATTCCAGATCATGAACCCGAATAACATTATTAATACATTGGGATAAAATTTCCGGGGACAATTTATCTTTGGGAATATAATCCAATGCGCCAGATTTTAGAGCTTGGGCTGCAATCATTTCATCCCCTTTTCCGGTAACAAAAATAATTGGAGTCGTTGTCCCTCCAAAGTGCAGAATTTCCCGTAAAAGGTGGATTCCATTCGCATCTGGCATTTGGTAATCCAGCAGGGCACAATCAAAAACTTTTTTATTTAGTTTTTCAACACCCTCGGCACAATTGGTTGCTTCTGTAATTTCGACATTCAAACCAGCCCGAACCATCATTCTGGAAACAATCTTGCGGAATGACCGATCGTCATCAATTACCAGTATTTTAAGCGGCTTATCCACGAGGCCCCTCCATTAATTCGGGTCCATTCGGCATGGGTTTATCAGCTTCAATGATTAAACATTTAGGCCTATCCTACAATAAAATCAGAGCTTTAGAGTCACGACTTTGTAACTTTTTGTTCTGTAAAACGATAAAAGTAATATAATAAATCTAAAACTAATTCCTTCTATATTGATTTTTAATCATTTACAGGACCTACGATTATGGCTGATATTGGCAGACGCTTTTCTCTGGATAAAATTCATGTCGATCCAACTTTAAAAAATAAGATTTTCTCTGCTGATGGCGATGAGCATGTTGGCAACTGGAATGGCGAATGCATTGAAGACCTGGTAAAGGAAATCGACCGGATCGAGGAAAGGGCGGACCCGAATTATTCCAGCCTTCCACACAGGGAAAATATTCCTGAAGATTTAAGAACGCAAGTGGAAAAAGATTTACCCATATGGACATGCGACAAAAATGGACGATGCCTTACAGGAGATGCAGGAGACCAGATAAAAACTGTTGATGAAATTCGGGACTTTTATATAAAGGAGTATGGAAGTATTGAAAATTTCAAAGAAAAGTTGCGCATAGAACGTGAAAAATTTGTGAAAGAAATTAAAGAACAATCAGAACAATAAGAGTATTCCCTGGTTAAGAAATTTTTATTTCTGGTTTAGCATGAGTAACGAAGAAAAAATTTTTAAAATCATAATCGCTGAAGATGATGAGGATGATTATGCCCTTATCTCGGACTCGTTCAAATTAATCCAAAAGAATTGTCAAACAGATTGGGTGAGAGATGGAGAAGAGCTACTGGATTTTCTTAACTCAACCATCGATCCGAATGGAATAAAAAAAGAAAAACCCGATCTAATATTTCTTGACCTTAATATGCCTAAAAAGGATGGGCGGGAAGTCCTTCAGGAAATAAAGTCCAACCCTAAGTTTAAATTTATTCCGGTCATTATTTTAACGACATCACAGGCAAAAGTTGATATTCAAATGACCTACAACCTGGGTGCAAACTCTTATATCCAGAAACCCTTTAAGTATTCCGATTTCCATATCATGATGGAAAACTGTTTTAAATACTGGATACAAACGGTGAAGCTTCCTTCATAATTATATAAATGGAAAAAGATTCCTTAAAAATACTCCTGATTGAGGATGATGAAGACGATGCCTACTATATAAAAGATATTTTAATAGAAGGCCTGACCGATACGATCCCCAAAATTGATCATTTTTCTTCCATAGAAAAAGATCTCAAAGAAATAAATCCTTTCTCTTATGACTTAGCCCTGTTCGATTATCGCCTGGGCAAAATGAATGGAATAGAACTGGTTCGAAATTTTCGACAACAAAACTGCAGCATTCCCATAATTCTCTTTACCGGTCAGGGCGATCAGGAAGTTGCGGTCGAAGCCATGAAGGCGGGTGCAACAGATTATTTAACCAAAGGGAAGCTATCTATCGAATCCGTTACCAAATCCATTCGATATGTAATGGGGTTACACCACGAAGCCGCACTTAGAATAGAAGCCGAAGAAAAGCTCAAAACTTCCCACGCAAATCGTCAGATCGCCCATAAAGAGCTGCAAGCATCGATTGGAAAACTTGAAACCGCCCAAAAACAGATAATAAGGGCAGAAAAACTTGCCGGCATCGGGCGACTGGTGGCTGGAGTTTGTCACGAAATTTTAAATCCACTCAACATCATTTCCGGACATACACAATCCCTGTTGATGGAGCGGTGTTCAGATCCCCCATTAAAAAAAGATTTGGATTCCATAATGGAGGAAATAAACCGCATAACAAAAATCATAACCGGGCTGTTGTTATTTTCTCGAAAAGGAAACATGGAACTGAAAGAGGCGAACATCGTGAAAGAATTAGAATCGGCTCTTGTTCTTGTAGAAAAAGATTTGCGCCTCGGGGGCATTGTAATTAAAAGGGAGTTTGAACTCACACCCATAATGGTGATGATCGATACAGATGGAATTCGCCAGGTGTTCCTGAATATTATCCACAACGCCAAACATGCAATTAATAATGGCGGAACCCTGACCGTATCGATAGAAATTTTAAACAGCGACTCTGCATTGCACCCTCCTTCCCCTAATGAAGTGGGTAGGATAAAAACAAATAAGCTTCTGCGTATTAAATTCAGGGATACAGGTGCAGGAATAGAAAAAAACGATCTTGAGAAAATTTTTGAACCTTTTTATACAACCAAACCTGAGGGAAAAGGGACCGGGCTGGGATTGTCTATTTCATATTCCATTATTGAAAGACATGGAGGGAATTTAGAAATAGAGAGTAACGTTGGTGAGGGAACTACCGTTACCATCAATTTCCCCATTCAAGGCTGACGGTTTTTCACATCCAAAATTTTTAACGCAGAAAATCAAGCAAGGTAGGTTGCAGAATTTGTGCGGTGGAACTCAAAGTGGCCTGCAATGCGAACTCCAGGTTTGCCAGGTCGGAAGCGCTTTTTACAATATCTGCATCTTCAATTTTTGCGAGTTGCTCTGACTGGTCCACAATATCCTGCTCATGAATTGTATCGGAATTGTCCACCCTTGAAAGTGAGGCACCAATAACGGCGCGTGAGTTGTTTATAGATGCCAGGCTTGAATCGAGATTATCCAACGAGGCTAAAATCGCTGAAGTATCATCTCGTTGAAAAGCATCCCTCAGATTAAATAAGGTTGTAAAGATATTTCTACCACCTCCCAAACCCAGGCTTTCTGCCGTTTCATCCGTTCCAATGTTCCTTACCACCGCAACTGTGCTGGTACTATTGGAAGAAACTTGTAGAGAATTTCCAGCGCCATCAATTGAAGCGGTGACATTTAAACCGGCGTTATTTATTAAAGTTAAAACATCCCCAACTGTTGTTGCCGAACTTAATGTAACCGTTCCTGATGCGGAACCATTAACAATATTGATATCATTTAAAGTTAAACCACTTCCACCTTCCAGGTCAGAGATCAGTGTTGATGAGGTTAATACCGGATTCAAATCCGATCCCGTCAGGGTTCCATCCCGTTTCCCCAAAATACCCAATTCCGATGCTGTGCTTCCTCCTGAAACTTCGGAAATCGTAAGTGATTGCGTAACAACAGAGTTGTTATCCTTGATTTGCAATCCGTTTCCATTTGAATTAACTGAAGCGGTTACATTCACGGAAGCACTGTTGATTCTGGAAATTACACTTGCCATTGTATCACCGGAATTTACGGCAATGGTGGCTGTATTTCCCACACGATCTGAAATCGTAAAAGAACCTGCGGTGACTCCGATGCCTCCATTCAAGTTCGACAGGCTTGTACTTGTTGTTAGTCGCGGATTGAGGTCAGTTGCTAATACCTGGGAGCCGGGAATGCTAAAATCTGCACTTTGATTATCCGCAATTCCAACTTTAAAAGTTTCTGAATTGCCGGAATAGATTGCCCCCGAGGTTGCTGAGCTGAAAGGTTGTATTCTGAAATTTGTTCCTGCAAAAATAAACTGATTCTTTACCTTTGTGTTGGCTGTCTCAAAAACCTGCGAAATAATCTGGTCTAATTCAGACGCAGCAAAACTACGGGTTTCAGCAGTAGATGCACCCCCCAGTTCGCTGACGGCTAATTCTTTTGCCCGGATAAGATTCAAATCGACCGACTGAAGAGAGGTGTCGCCAGCCTGTATAAAAATACGATTGTTATGAATATTCCGGATAAATTGATTTGCCTGGTTAACCCCCGTTCTTAATAAAAGAGCATCCCGCATTCCTGCGGGGTCATCAGAGGGGCGGTTGATTCGCCTCCCTGTTGCAATTTCTTGCTGGGCTTTAAATAAGTCTTCCGTAATTCGGAAAATATTCTGGAGAGAATTTGCCTGTTGTGCCTGACTGGTAACCCGAGTAACCATTGCTTTATTTCCTGATGACTAAAAATTTAGTTGCGAATTAAACCTGGGATATAACCGTATCCAACAATTCGTCCACCACTCCTATTAATCGAGCGGAAGCATTGTATGCCTGCTGAAATTTGACCATATTAATAAATTCTTCATCTATCGAAACACCCGCTATACTTTCTCTTCGAGTATTTAACTGCAATAAAATTCCTTCCTGTTGATTAAGGGTAGCCTGCGTTGAAAACGATTGAATTCCGATTTCACTTACAATTGAATTATAAAATTCATCAAAGGTAAAAGAACCTGAACCTGCAGCAACATGGGTAACGCTATTGAATGATAGCCTCGATTGCAGATCAACGAGGTTTAAAGCATTGTTTCCATCCAAACTGGAATTTAGTCCTGCAGCAATTTTATTGCCGTTGGATGAAACATCACTTGAAAGGGACATTGTCTGCGCAGCATCTTCTGAAACTGAAAGTTTAAATCTATCCCCCACTGCGGCTCCACTTGAAATAGTGACCGCAAATCCACCCGCGAGATTGAATGTGGAACCGGAAGTAAACGAAAAAGTTCCTTCATTGAGACCCGTTGTAAGATTGTCCAAGGTAAAGGTATTGCTACCCGTAAAGGTGATTTCGTATTTATCAATGGATATAGAGGATGGATCTCCATTGGTAGCAGTTAAAGTTGCCGTACCTGTATTGTTGGTATTTATTTCCGTCGTTACAGATGGGGGCGCGAAAAAGTTATTCCCCGTTGTCCCATCTATACCAAAACCCTGCTGGTGAACATTATTGAATTCCTGAATGAATCCGGCTGCGAGACGGTCGAGTTTATCCTTTACATCCTTAACCTCTGTATCCCTCATATCAATGTAGCCTTTTAACGAGCCCCCTGTTACCAGGGAAGTTACATTGGTAGTATTACCGTTCAGCCCGGAAACAAGAATATCCTTGAAACCTTTGTTGTCTCCATTTATTTGGGTGCTTAAGGAGAATGCGGTTGATTTTAAAACCAGTGGAGTTCCATTGCTCAAGGTAAGACTGATTTGTCCATCCATCTCATCCACATAATTGAGATCAATTAACTCTGATAATTCTTTAACCTTTAAATCCCGTCGGTCTCTTAAATCATTTGCATTGAATTCAGAAGGTTCGTTGGCATGAATGGCCTGATTTAGTTCAGCAATTTCTGAGGTAAGAGTATTTATTTTTGTGACTTCTACATCAATCGTGGCATCCAGGTTTCTTTGAATCTGAAAAAGCGATTCGCCCAGATTATTAAATGTATTGGCCAGGTTTTGAGCTTCAGCAAGCACACTTGATCTCTCGGGCAGGCCAGAAGGGTTTGAGGACAAGTCTTGAAGACTTCCAAAAAAGTTACCCAGGGTTTGGTTCAGGCTTTGACCGTTTGTTTCACTGAAAAGAATTTCAAGTTGTTCAAAAACATCTTTTCGAACCCCAAACTGACCGAGAGAATCTCCTTCACCCAAAATTTGAGAGAACAAAAATTCGTCATGAGCTCTTTCAACCCCTGTGACACGTACCCCCGTTCCCAGCTGACCCAAAGAAAAACTTCTCGGGTTCATTGCTTCAAAGTTTACCTCCTGGCGGGAATAACCCTCTGTCTGAACATTTGCAATATTGTTACCCGTTACTTCGATTGCCAATTGCTGTGCCAGCAAGCCTACTTTTGCAGTATTTAAAACGCTAAAAACATTGGTACTCATAAATTATATAACCTTGGATTAACTTTTTGCTCAGGCATCAACACTAACCATTCTGCTTTGTATTTTTCCTTCTGTAACCTGTCCATTAGCTTCATAAGGCGAATTGGCTTTTTCACCTTCCGAATGGATAAATGCCAGGGATTTTTTCAACGAAAGGGCAGAATGGTCCATCAGAGATTTTATTTTTGCGCTTAAAACATTAATTTTTTGAATATTAGAAAGCAATTTTTTTCGACAGTTTGACAAACTGGTTCGATAGGGATTGTCTTTAAATTGAATTAGCTTTTTTAAAGTTAAGCCAGATGGCTTCACCTTTAAATTAGAGGCAATTTTTTTCATCAAACTTGAGCGGCTATTTTCCAGGGCCTGCATCTGCATTACATGATCATTTTTCTTTGCAATAACGGCCTGCAATTCATCGTAGGAATATTGAGATACACATTTCCATTCTTCATTTAATAAGTTGATGAATTTGTCATATAATCCAATTTTTTGTTCCAATATATCCTGAAGGTTTTTATATAACTTCCTCATAGATTACTCCTTCAATTTTATTCCGCTCATGTTGGGCTTTGGCAATTCAATTCCTGAAACAGTGGGATCAATTTTCTTAGCCGTATAATTTGATTGAATATTTTGTCTCCGACTGATCCGGTCAATTTGACTTAAGTCGTTGTAAATCATTTCTCCCAAACCCATACTTTTGCTTTTCGCCATTTCTTTTGACATTTCTTCATCCATCATGGATTTGTACATGTCTGAAGCAAAACTATCTAACAATCCTGATTTTGGAACCGTCTTTCGCATCGCCGTAAGGAGCTTGTGCAAAAAGACAGATTCAAAATCACGGGAAACCTTTTCAATTTTCTTTTCAGAATCAACTTTCCCAAAGGTAGATTCATTTCGCAGTCGCTCCAGATTCTTTTCCGACATTTGCGAAAACAAATTTTTTTCGATCTGAACAGGTTGAAGAGGTCCCATTTTTAGTCCTTATTTTTTTATTGTTAAATTAATTTGCAAACAACATACCAAATCATTTTTTTTGCCCACCATTTCCAAAAACAAACATAAACCATTAAAAATAAAGGGTTTTTAAACCCTACAATATGGATGTATTGGAAGTGAGAGATTTGAAAAATGTGCTGAAAGGAAAAATTTTCCCTTTTTCTTCATGGGACTAGATGAGCTCGAGGCGAGCATGAAGAGCTCCTGAAGATTTTATGGCCTGGAGAATGGCAATCAAATCTCTGGGAGTTACGCCAATGGAGTTAAGTCCCTGAACCACATCTCCCAGTGAAACGCTTTGGGGAATAAGCAACAGTTTATCTTCGCCTTCCCCTACAGAAATTCGGGTTCGGGGAATGACAACCGTTTGGGCATTCTCTGGTCCAAGTGGTGGAGGTTGATCTGCGACAGGTTCTTCTTTAATTTGAACAAACAAGGCACCGTGAGCCACGGCAACCGCAGAAATCCTTACATTTTCTCCCATTACAACCGTACCCGTGCGCTCATCAATAATTACTTTGGCTTCGGAGTCGGGATCGACATCGATCGATTCAATTTTGGTAACCAAGTCAGAAGCATTATCTCTGTAAAATTCAGGAATTTTTACACGAACTGTTCTACCATCTTCCATGAAAGCAACCTCATCCTTCATATCATTATTGATGGCTTTGGCAATTCGGCTTGCCGTTGTAAAATCCGTTTTCTTTAAAGCAAGAATGATTTCATTTTTTACATTAAAGTTGTATTTAATTTCTTTTTCGACCAATGCTCCATTAGGAATATGACCAACGGTCAAATGATTTTTCTGAACGCCCCGCGCCGCACCTTGCACACTAAAACCACCAATGGAAATAGGGCCCTGGGCAACCGCATACGTTTTATTATCTGGTCCTTTTAATGGAGTCATTAATAACGTTCCACCCTGGAGGCTTTTCGCATCACCTATAGAAGATACCGTAACATCAATATTATCCCCTTGCTTGGCAAAGGCTGGTAGATCTCCTGTTACGATAACGGTCGCAATGTTTTTGAACTGCAACTGTCCAATTCGATCACTTGGAATTGTGACTCCCAGTTTTTTCAGCATACTGGCAATAGCCTGGATAGAGAAAAACACGTTTACCGCACTATCACCAGTTTTTGTCAAACCAATCACCAGTCCAAACCCAATCAACTGATTGGAACGCACACCTCTTATTCCTGACAGGTCTTTAATTCGTGCAGCTTCCGCATATCCCGAAAGAAAAAATATTAAAGCCAGCGCTGCACAAAGTTTCGTTACAATTTGGTTTTTAAACATATTTATCTCAATTCTTTTAGTTACGCAGCAGACACTGTCAAAACAACAGCTCCTACATCCCCGTTTTCCGAATCGGTAATGGTTATGGTTAAAGTTTGCGTTCCCAAAACACCTGGATCAGTAAATGTCACTGTTACCGTAGGATCGGCCACAGCTAGCGTTGGGAGCGTATAAGTACTCGATGAATTATTATTCGCAATAGTGGCAACCAGTCCATTGCCTGATCCACCCGTAACAGTAAATACCTCCGTTCCCCCGCCACTTTGTGCCGATGATCCGGGCCCAATGTTAAGTGGGTTTGGCAATACTTGAATGGTTGCTGTACTTGTATCCCCCACAGCATCTACAACCGTTACCGTTGCAGTTCCCGCTACCTGAGGGGCATTTTGATTAGATGTAAATTCACCTGTGGCTGAATTAATAGCACCAATTGTAGTATTGGAAAGACTCCAGGCTACAGGAAGTGTTCCCCCAAAGGATGTAAATGTTAAAGTTCCACCCTTGTTTACCTTTCCCGCTGACGGACTAATGACCACACCTGAGTTTGAAGGGCCAAAAGGATTTCCCTCTTCTAAAGCTCCTTCACAGGCAACAATAAATCCTATAGCCACCAAAAAACAGAGGACCCATTCTTTTTTCAGGGTTCTTTCTTTTCTTAAAAATTTATTGAAATAATTTTTCATAAAATAATTAAGGGTTTAAATAATTGGCACCGCAGTTGTTGCGCTGACATTGTCAACAGTTGCTGTTACAAAGGCCATTCCCGTAACCGTCCCTGAAGTAAGAGTAGTTACCGCCGTACCAGATCCATCAGTAGTCAATGATGCCGACCCAAGCGTGCCCAGGGTAGTCGTCAAAGTGACTGTTGCGCCAACCGTAGGAATATTTGATGAAGAAAAAACTTCAACGCGAATGGTTGCCTGACTTGCTCCATCATTTTGAATTCCGGCCCCACCGAATATGCCCTGGATTCCTATAGTATTTCCTAAAGAACTTGGGCCCGTTAGGTCCTCAACAGCCGCCTGGCAGCCAATGAAAATGACAACTGCAGCAATAATTGAAATAGAAACAACTTTAAGATGTCTTATATAATTCATACTTTTTAAAAGGGCCAAATTTTGCTAAAAACTTTCGCCAACCAACCTTTTCTTTGTTCATCAGCGACAACACCTTCTCCTGTATAACTTATCGAAGCATCAGCAATTAAAGTTGAAGGAATTGTGTTATCAAAGTTGATATCCTGAGGGCGTACGACACCTCGCAAAACCATAATTTGCTCTTCGTTATTAACCGTTACCGACCGGCGACCCTCAATTTTCAGATTTCCACTGGGTAAAACTTCTGTAATGATGGCGGAAATGGTTGCCGTCAAAGTTCCATTTCGGGTTACGGTTCCTGTTCCCTGCATTGAGTTTGCAATCGTTGCATTCACCGATGGGTCAAACTGGGTTCCCATATTTAGGAAATTCTGAATTCCCAAATTGGAAGGTAAACCCAACACATTGGGTGCCTGCATATTTACAGTGGTATCTTTTGCAGTATTTGTCGTTGCCGATTGTGTTGATGTAGCATTTTCGTTAATGGTTACCGTGATGATATCTCCCACCTTCTCAGCCTTGTCATCCCCAAATAAAAAGTTTCCTCGAGTATTCCCTGGCCAGAGCGCTCCCTCTTCAGGTTTGTTCAATATTGGTTTCGGGTATAGATTCTTGGGTATAACTGTAGACCGACTATCCACAGCCTTATGTGGAGTTGAACAAGCCCCTAGGGAAAACACTAAAGTCAGGGAAGAAATCCCAATCACTTTGTTTGTTAAGTTTTCTAATTTCATTAAAAAGTCACCTTCACAGTATTGGAATCAACCATTCTGCCGTAAATAATTTTCTTAGACTCAATGTTTAAAACACGGACCATTGCGTTTTCATAACCTTCATCCTTCAATATCCCTGGTGCCGTTATCGTCATTCCACCCTTTTGCGCCATGATTAAAATTTTGTCCCCTCTTCTTCCCAAAGCCGGTTTCTTTATAAAGTTTGGTAGTAGGGTTTTTCCTACGTCCAGGTTTCTTGTCACCTCATATCCCAAGGCATAATCAATATCTGTTATTGCATTTTTCATTGGACGCTCTGTCTTAACTATTTCCAATTGGATTTCATCGTTGGTTAAAACCTCGCCTCGCTTTATCGCGCGGGTTGTTTTTACAACCTTTTGAGAAACCAGGACCTTGGTATTTAATCGAACTCTTTTTTGAAACTGATCGTTGATACGAATTTCTAAAATTACAGGAATTCTTCCTGCTCTTTGACTGCTACCCATAATTTTGTAAATTAAATCCACTTTCCCGGTGGGAAGGGTTATGTCCTTTCCCTGGTAGTAAACATTGATTTCAAGAGAATCCTTATTCCAAGGCAATTCCTGTATTAAAAATTCCTCTGCCTTTGTTTCAATTTCACTTGCCTTAATTACCTGTGTGTCCGAGGCATGCGCCTTCATCCCAAAAGAAGAAGAAAGGTACAGGCAAACCAGTAAAATAAAAAAGATTTGAAAATTTCTTTTAATAATTGTCATTCTCTAATTACCGTTTCATGTTATTTGAGATTTGGAGCATTTCATCTGCTGTCTGAACCGTTCTTGAATTAACCTCATAAGCCCTTTGCGCTGCAATCAGGTTGACCATTTCTTCAACAACACTTACGTTGGATAATTCCAGGAAACCTTGTTGAGTCGCCCCAAGGTCAATGCTTTGGGGATTACCAATTTGAGGCTGTCCGGAGGCATCTGATTGGGTAAATAAATTAAAACCTATCGCCTGTAAACCCGCTGGATTTTGAAATGAAGCCAACTGAATATTTCCTACAACCGTTGGTGCAGGTGAACCTGGTTGGGTTACTGCAACACTTCCCTGCGGGTCTATTGAAATTGATAAAGCATTATTAGGAATCGTGATGGCCGGTTGTAAGGGCAAACCATCTGCCGTAACCATTCTTCCGGTGTTATCTAGTTTGAAAGAACCTGCCCGAGTGAAAGCCTGGGTTCCATCCGGTTGCGTAATTTGGAAAAAACCTTTTCCCTGGATTGCTATGTCGAGAGGGTTTTGTGTTTGGGAAAAATCGCCCTGTAAAAATATTTTTTGGATGGCTGCGGTTTTTGTTCCTAAACCTAATTGTGAACCGGTGGGTACCTGTTGACCGTTTGGTGAAAGGGTTCCCACCAGTCTTAAATTTTGATAAAGAAGATCCTGAAATTCAGGTCGGCTTCTTTTAAATCCCACGGTATTTACATTGGCCAGGTTGTTTGCAATGACACTCACGTTCAGGTCCTGAGCATTCATTCCCGTTGAAGCGGTGTATAAAGATCGAATCATTTTTTGATTCCTTTCCTCTTTTTAATTATTTTTAATTTTTTTAACCCACCCGACCAATTGTGTTGACCGATTGATCATTCATACTGTCAATGGATTGAATCATTTTTTGATATGTTTCAAATAACCTTAATGTTCCGATCATTTCGGTCATTTCTTCTACCGTGGATACATTTGAATTTTCCAGGTAACCCTGGCGCGTATTTGTATTTGTTGCTTCCAATTCATTTTTAGGCGAACCTATATGTCGATAGAGACCATTCCCCATTTTTTGCAAAGCTTTTTTATTTTCAAAATCCACCACCTTTATTGTTGTAATAGGGGTATTTGCAAGCCCATTTCCCACCGAAATATTTCCTTGACCGTCAATGGAAATGGCTCCCGGCGCATCAATTACAATGGGTGCGTCATTTAAATTTAAAATTTGGTTTCCATTTTGGTTTACCAGTTGATTAAGTGTATTTAGGCGAAAATTTCCGTTTCTTGTGAAACGGGGGCCTTCAGGCGTTTGAACTTTAAAAAAGCCCTCTCCATCCAATGCCAAATCCAACGGGCCGCCGGTTTCTTTCACCACTCCCACTGAAAAATCAGTGTATGAATCTGTGATACCAACATAAGAAACATTTTTGTTTGATTGTTCAGGCTCCAGAAGAACATTTTTTGCCGCTTCCTGCCCCTCATCGGGAGGAAATGGAGGCATCATTTCTTTGAAGACCAGTCCATCCCTTTTGTAACCGGTGTTATTCACATTAGCCAAATTTTGGGCTATAACATCCATTTTTCTGGATTGTTTTAACCCTGCCGAGGCTGCTATGAAGATACTTTCGTGCATTAAATTGCCTTTTCATAAGTTTTTTGTATTTATATAAGCAAAACCTGTACCAAATGTTTTATTTGTATTTTTTTAAAGACTGTAAGCTTCTAAAAGCCTTTAGATATTTTGAGTTATAAGGTTTCCACCTTTTTTGGTCCTTTTTGATATCGTCAAAAAATATGGAAGAATATTCCCCAAGAGTCAAAAATCCCTTTTTTTAAATTTATTTTTGATCCTTTTTTTTCGTTTTTAATAAATCTTTTTTGTGCGTGATATAATCCAAGAACAAAATTTATTAGAAACACAATTTAAGAGGGAAAGATGGAAATTATTTCAATTGATGAGTTGCATGACAAAATTGATTCCCTGGGAGAAAATGATTTGATTTTGGATGTTCGTTCGCCCGGTGAGTTTGGATCTGGACATATTAAGGGAGCGCGAAACAAGGATCACGAATCCGTTACCGAAATTGCAGATGAATTAAAAGATCATGGTACGGTTTATGTTCACTGCAAAATGGGTGGAAGGGCCAAGATGGCTTCTGAAGCTTTGGAAAATGCTGGATTAACTAATATTGTTTGTGTGGGCAACGGAGGGATGGAGCGCTGGAGCCAGATGGGCTGGCCGGTTGAATAAAATTTTTGTTCAAAAAAAAACCCAGGAAAAGATGCTGCGTTAACAGCTTCTTCCCTGGGTTTAATTTTTTGGTCAGGCGGATTGCTCCGCTTAAAGGCTTACCACTCCAGTGTATTCCACTGAGTTACACCTTTCTGTCCATTTCTTTCCTTGTTCGCACCATTCCAAACGGCAATTGCCATAGGTGTTTTATTACCTTTGAATTGGGTGTCGTTTGCATCTTCATTTGTCAAAGAACGCTTGAAAACTACTGACCAACGGTTGTTTGCCCAGTTTCCGCTTCCTTGTACGTCTTGATGAGCCTGAGTGGTCAAGGTGCTAAAACCTTCAGCATTCAGGTCTTCAATTGGTGAAACACGAATTGATGCGTCTGAAAGAATATTACCCAAGGTGCGCGCTGCATTAAAAACACCTTCGTTTTTACCCATACCAAAGTCGGGATAAGTTTGGCGCTTGCTGATGTCACTAGCTCCACCACTTTTGCTTCCATCTTCTTTGGAACCAGAAGCGTGAGGTGGCTCTTTACCAGAAAGCTTTCCATCAGGCTCATACATGTAGTAACTGCCTGAACCCATAGCCATATACTTATATTGATCTTCCAAGTCCTGCATTCCAGCGTTGCCAGATGTTCCAGCGCCCTCTTTATCCCAGGTCGCTTTCCACTGCCAAATGTTTACACGCTCTCCGTCACCACCCATTGTGAAAGGAGGCTCTTCGCCAGATTGATTCACAGGAAACATGATGGCTGCCTGATCTTTATACTGCTGAGATCGAACCATGATGTCGTTACGTGTTGGATCGGTCCAGCTCAAACGAACAGCAATTTCCTTTCCGTTTGTAGCTGCGCGAACATTTACCCATTTGGTCGCAGGAGCAGGCCACATGGGGTTGGTGATCATTTGAGGGTCCAAGTCCACAACGGTGTGCTTGTGGAAAGTAGGACCATAGCGAGTCCAAAAAGGATCATCCGCAGCAATCGGGATATCCCCCTGAACTTTTACAGCCTTGATGGTAGCCGCATTTGCACTTGTCAATCCAAGTACAAAAGCAAGCAACATCGTAAAGATTATAGTTTTTTTACTCACAAGTGTTCCCTCCTCGTTAACATACTGTTTACGGGATTTAAAGTTTACGCCCCTTTCAACGGAATTCCGAATGTGCGGCGGGCTTCTCAACCCGCCGCACCTCCGTATTGAATCACGCTGCTAAACCGCGAGCGTAGTTTCGCCTCTTAGATTGCACCCGGATGCTCTTCAGGTCGAACATAGAAAGGCTCTTCAACCGTAACACGGATGATTTCTTTACCTTTCCTGTTAAACCCGATGACCGTGTCGTTATACATTTCAAACTTCTTACCGTGAATGTTGGTCTCGAAAATCTTGGGACCTGGCTCACGCTTCCATTTGAAAATGATACGTTGGGTCGTCCGGAACAGCTGCAATACTCCTAACAGATCACGATCTGGAACCATGTATTGATCGATGGAATGATCAACACCCGGGCCAAACATCTGTTGAGAGTAAGAACGCGGAACGTGCCGTGATGGAATATAATATCCGTTAGGCTCCGTACCCAGCTGAGGATACAACGGCAGAGCAACTTTACGATCCCGAATCAAGTAGTACTGTGGATTATCAGGATCATGAGCCCACTCGCCATTTCCACCGATTTTGACAAGACCCTGCAATCGGATCTTACCAACACAAGCGGCCATACAACGTGTTTCCATTTGATCACCTTCCGTCAGAGGATCGAGACCCTCAATACGGGGATAACAAGCGATACATTTTTCAGAAATACGCGTTGTTCCGCGGAACATCGGCTTCTTGTAAGGACATTGTTCTACACACTTTTTATAACCACGACATCGGCTCTGATCGATCAGAACGATACCGTCCTCTTGACGCTTGTAGATAGCTTTTCGAGGACACGCAGCCAAACAACCAGGATACGTGCAGTGGTTACAAATTCGTTGTAGATAGAAAAACCAGATTTTATGCTCAGGCAGTACAGACTTCGTGCCGTTGTCGCCACCGAAAGTACCTTCACGGGACTGGGTGAACTCACGACCATGAGCAGTATCTTCACCGAAGTTCGGGAAACGCCACTCTTCGTCAGTCGGTACATAACCGATTGCTTGCTGGTTCAAACCGATCTTAGCAGGAGCTTCGAAGATGGTAACACCTTCGTAAACACCATGGATCGCTTTGTTAGAAGTCTTACGTACGTTCCATACGTTTTGTCCTGGATTGGATTGCTCCAACATTTTCAGGATTTTCCAATCCCAAAACTGAGGATATCCACCGTAAGGCTTCGTTTCTACGTTATTCCACCACATATACTCCTGACCCTTAGAGAAGGTCCAGGTAGATTTATGGGCCATTGTACAGGTCTGACAAGCAATACAGCGGTTCGTATTAAATACGAATGTGAATTGCTCTTTCGGATGCTTTTCGTCGTAGACGTATGTGGCCATCCGACCTAGCTGCCAGTTATAGACTTCAGGCATTATCGTACCTCCTTATTAACATTGGTTAAAACGTTGAAATATCGATGGTAGCCCCCTCACAATGAGGGAGCTACCGATCACTTTAGATTTTCACACGTACATATTGTCCCGCGAGATACATCTCAGCAAAACGATCTTTCAACGGTGATTCCGGGGTGTAACCAGTTCGAACTGGTTCCCAGAGTCCTTTACCATGCAATCCACCATCTTCAGCTTTGGAGAATTTAACCAGGGTTTCTTTCGGTACTGCATTAACCGCATGGTTATCAGCTTCATAGCCGTGTTTGAACTTCATCTTGGTTTTTGCTTTATGGAACAGAGTATCTGTTTGATGCATAGGCATCAACCAAGATCGCGTAATGGACTGCTGACCACCATACCGGAAGTTAGACTGGTAAGGTGTGGTCATTGACATCGCACGTCCGTCAGGTCGTTCTTCATGAGCCTTAACGGTACGCTCGGTGGCGGTCCATGTAGCATGTTTCATCATGGTGGTGTGATACGGATATGCAGGGTTGTACTTAGCCCGCAGCATCAGCCGTGCCACTTTGTACCTTGGATCAGAAGGCTTCCAACCCATGTATGGTCGATCCGCTGGGTTAGCGTCACAATATACATAGTCACCTTCGTTAATTCCGAGGTCTTTACACAAGAATGGATTCATGTGTACTTGCCATTCACCAACACCTGGAGAACGCTTATCCATTCGATAAGGATCACCGAAGTTGTTGTTCCAGATCATGTTCCAGTCAGTGGTTGCCCAAGAACTGTGAGCTGTATGTCGTGATTTTGGAGTTACACAATAGAATCGATACCCTTTTTCCCACAAGAAGTTTTTGGTCGTACGTACAGCAGACCAAGGCTTCTTGATGTTTCGAACGTGACGGAGATCCGGATCTTGCTCGTCTTCCGGAATACCGTAATCATCCGGTCGGATGTAAGGGTTGGTTGATACGATTACGTTCGGCAGATAAGGTGTAGCTTCAGGACCTTCTCTGTGAACGATGAAGTTTTCACCATACTCAATCGCTTCAGCTTCATCATTGTAGAACTGAATTCGGCCGTTAGGCGTGTAGTAAGGTTTAGACTCCGTGTACATTTCCCAGAAGGGAGAACGTGGATATGTTCTGAACAGCATCAAACAAGCACCAGGCTCACCATAACGACCGTTGATGATGTCGTCGATGTTGTAACCCATACCTGTTGTAGATGTTGTGAACAACCGGCGAATCATAGCTTTGGTTCGGTTAGGAGCGTCACCTTCATATACTTTCATATGATCAGCGAAACGCTTGTCACCAGTAACCTCTGCCAACCGGCGAGAGAATTCACGGTGGATCAAGTTATCATCGATGGTATCGAAGATAGGCTTAATACCCGTGCCGCCCCAGATCTGATGGAACGGGTTAGAACAAGCAGAAGTGATTTCATAACTTTCGAACTCTGCCCAGCTGTTCGGAGCAAGTACGATATCACTGTACTCACAAGAACCGGTGAACTCGATGTCCTGAGCTACGATCATGTCTACGTTGTTATTCGTGTTGAATACCAACTCATAGAACCACTTCGCGTTGTTGATAACGTTAACGTTAACAAACCATACCAGCTTGGTTGGGGTAGGCATGTGAGAACGTCCGGTGAATACCTTTCGGCCATAGCGTGGGGTATTTACGATCAACGCTTTATCACGATGCGCCCAGTAGCTGACTTCCTCACCTTTCAGGTAACCTTTAACGTTCTTCCAGTCTACGTTCTGGGAAGCATCGAGAATGGTGTTGAAAGGATCTTCCGCAACCATAGCTGCAAAACCAGGTCCTGACCAGTGAGAACCCTGGTAGTTACCAGCCTTGTAGTTACCAGCCCATGTATGAGAGCCAGAACCTTTAGGACCGACATTACCAGTCAGCATCAGAGGTACATAAGACGCACGGTTATGCATCGTTGCATGGAAGTAATGGTTGATACCTTCACCGTAGTGGATTTCAACAGGTTTGATGGTACCAATGTCGCGAGCCAATCGAACGATCAGATCTTTCGGCGCATGACAAATTTGATTGGTAGTATCAATGTCATAATCCTTCAGGTGAATTTTATACATTTCGTAAAGAGGCATTGCCGTAATGGTTTTGCCGTTTACGAGCTTAATGTCGAAAACACCGTCCAATGCAGGATCGATATTTTTCTTTCTCATTTTAGCGCCGATGTCTTCACGCGTAATGGCGACTGGCTTATCTGTGTTGGTATCCCAAACAGTGAAGTCAGGCATCATGCTGCGGTTGAAGTTCTTCATCCACTTGGTGGTGAAGCCGTCTTTCGGCAGAGACTGAGCTTTGTAGCCCGGAATGAAATCATCCGGATGCAAGCGCACCAACGTGTCGGTTCGAACCAACAGAGGCATGTCTGTGTAGTCTTTTACGAAGTCGATGTCTACAAGGCCTTCGTCCATAATGATCTTAGCAACACCCAAGAACAACGCGATATCAGCCAAACCAGCACGGGTCGGAACCCAGTAGTCAGCTTTCGTTGCAGGTGGGTTGTACTCAGGAGCGATAGAAACGAGGGTACCACCACGTTCCATGATCTCTGTGTACCAATGCGCTTCAGGCATTTTGTTTTCAATCAGGTTTTTACCCCACTGAATGGTCATCTTCGCATAACGATGGTCAGCGAAGTCGATATCAGAGGTCTGCATTCCATGAGTCCAGGAATGTCCAGGAGCCTGATCACCATGCCAGGTGTAGTTGGACCATGCACGACCACCGAGTACTTTACCAGGACCACGACCACGAATGATGGAGTCCAGGAGAGCAACTTGGTTAGCCAAGCGATAGATACCATACTTACCAACAACACCGAGAAGACCCATACCACCTCGATACTTAAAAGTACGAGGTCCGGATCCACCCATAGCTTCGATCATTTCAGGCTGGTAGCCTTCATTTTTCAGACGCTGCGCACCACGGGCACCACTGTAAGCTTTACCTACAGCAACGTGACCCTTAGCGATGTACGTGAAGGTCTGATCCCAGGTCAACCGAACGAATTCGTCAGTTCCCCGGCTTGTCATCTTATACTTTTCGCGGTTTTCTTTATCGAGATAAGGAAAACCATCATCCGCCCACTGCTTCCAGCCAACACGGATCATCGGATACTTGTTCCGATAAGGGCCATAAGCGCGGCGAGGATAGGTCATACCACGGAGACACATGCGGGGGTTCCACGCTGCGTCAGCTTGGTTACCATACAGATCGCGAATCTTGTGGTGATCGTAGTTCTGCTCGATACGCATCAAGATGCCGTTTCGTACGAAACCACGTACGCGACATTGATGGGTGTCGTTCGGCGAACAACAATACGTAAAAGATCGCTCATACTTGTACTGATCACGGTAGACTTCTTCCCACCGTCGGTCAGGATAGGATTCCAGCGGATTCCCAACTTTAACTACGGGCTTCAGCTGTGCTCCAACCCTCTTGCTCGTCAATGCCATAGCTGTCGCTACACCAGCACTCACCTGCAAGAACTTACGTCTGTTTAACCTCATATACAAACCTCCTTGTGAAACTTGGAAATTTTGAGCCCGGCTAAGACCGAACCCTTTTTCACAACTACTTCACACTACTACTGCTGTACTTCTGCGGGTTACATGGACTCCTGTCCAATCCCCCATTTAAAACTAAAAAAACTTCAAAAACCTACCACTTAAAAAAACAAACTAAACACTCAAACAACTATCAAAAAACTCGAAAAAAAATAAACAGCGAAACACGGGAAACCCGCGTCTGATCACGTCGAAACAGACCTCAAAAAACGAGGGGCGCAAACGCTACCTTAGGAAAACTCGCTTACGTTTCTTCAAAATAATAAGAGGCGAATCCTCCTGAAAATTCCCATTTTTTTTGACCTGAATATCGAATAAATTTTGTTACCTTTTCTCTTGATGAGGCACAGTTTAATGGAATTTCAAGCAAAATGTCAAGGAAATATCCGGGAATAAAAAATTAAAATTCCTACCTAAAATATGGGTCAAATTCTTAAAAATTTCATAAAAAAATTCATTTTTTTTGAAAAAAATTTTTTCTTTATAAGCTCTTATAAATAAAGGGGTTTCTATCATTTTTACAGGAAAAACAAGGTTTACATTGTATTTCTCTTTGCTAAAAAAACAAAAAACATCGAAAAATCAACAGTTTCTGCAAGTTTTTTTCGGTTTTCCGGGATTGTAAATCCATTCAAAAAAAACTAAAAATTTTTCTAAAATATTGTAATTTTTCCCTAAAAAAAATTTTTTGAATATTTTTGGAACCTTGCGGGTCCCTCAATGAAAAATATGCCCCAAAGAATTGCCAAAATTAAAATTGGATTGGAGTATAATCTCCAATTTTCTTGGGGGAGATCGAAATGAAAAAAAACTTGGTGGCCCTTTACCCGGGAACTTTTGATCCGGTAACTTTTGGCCATATTGATATAATGCGCCGGGCTCTTAAGATTTTTGACCGGCTGATTGTCGCTGTTGCCCTGAACCCAAATAAGGGACCTTTGTTTCCTTTGGATACACGGGTGAAATTTATTAAGGATGCGACCAAAAATCTGAAAAACATTGAGGTCGTCTCTTTTAATAACCTGCTTATCAACCTGGCACACTCTAAGAAGGCATCGGTGGTTATAAAAGGTTTAAGAGCCATCAGTGATTTTGAGTTTGAACTGCAAATGGGTTTGATGAACCGGACTCTCGATGAAAAAATTGAAACTTTATTCATGATTCCCAGTCAGGAGTTTTCTTTTTTAAGCTCCAACCTTGTCAAAGAAACAGCGCGCCACGGCGGCGATGTTTCTAAACTGGTCACAAAATTTGTTTACAAAGAACTGAAGAAAAAGTTTTCCTGAAATTTTCCTTACTAAAACCGTTTAACACAACCCAATAAAAGTTATGAAATTTTCAAATCGCATTGAGCAAGTAAAACCATCGATGACTTTGGCGATCGATGCAAAAGCCAAAGAGATGAAAGCGCAGGGAGAAGACGTCATTGGCTTCGGAGCAGGGGAGCCGGACTTCAACACTCCCGAACGAATCAAGCAGGCTGCCATCCGCGCTATTGAAGCAAACGATACGCATTACACTCCGGTCGGCGGAACCTTTGAACTGAAAGATGCCATCATCACAAAAATGAAACGGGATAATGGATTAGACTACGACCGAAGCCAGATTCTAGTTTCATGTGGAGCCAAACATTCTTTCTATAACCTGGCGCAAGCTATGTGGGAAGAGGGCGATGAGGTCATCATCCCCGCTCCTTACTGGGTTTCATTTCCGGAGATGGTGGTTTTATCGGGAGCCAAACCGGTCATCATCGATACCAATGCGAGTAACAATTTTAAAATCACAGTCGATCAAATTAAAGAAGTCCTGACTCCCAAAACACGCGCGATCCTGATCAACACTCCGAGCAATCCCACAGGATTCGCCTACGAAAAATCGGAACTGGAAGCAATCGCAGCATTTGCTTTGGAAAATAATCTGCTGATGATCTCGGATGAAATTTATGAGTGGATTATTTTCGATGACTTCAAACACACCAGCATTGCCTCCCTGAGCAAAGAGGCGCAGAAAAACTGTGTCGTCATCAACGGCGTTTCCAAATGCTATGCGATGACCGGTTGGAGAATCGGTTACATCGCCGCCGACGCGGAGATCGTCAAAAGAGTTCAAAAGCTACAGGGGCAAAGCACCTCGGGTCCCTGTTCCATTTCCCAGGCAGCCAGTGTGGAAGCGTTAGTCGGACCGCACGATGATGTTCAGGAAATGGTGCGTGAGTTTGAAAAGAGAAGAAATATTATGGTCGATCAACTGGCAGCCATTCCAGGGGTGGAATGTCGCAGACCGAATGGATCGTTTTATTCCTTTCCGGATTTCTCCGGTCTCTATGGAAAGAAAGATCGTAACGGGAAAGAACTTCAAGGCTCGTTGGACTTCACCGAGTTCCTTTTGACGGAGAAGAAAGTCGCCATCGTCCCTGGCATCGCATTCGGTGCCGACGCGAACGCACGTATGTCTTTCGCAACTTCGCTGGATAAAATTGAGGAAGGGGTCAAACGTATTAAAGAAGCGGTGGAACTCTTAGGGTAATTCCGCCGCTATCCTACAAAGACATCATCCCTAACAAGGGGGTGCATCCGAATTGGCAGCAACGCTGGCTTTGTGGTCTTTGATCCGCTCTTCAATCTTTGCTCGGCACCTTTTGGCTTTACAGTTTCCGGTTCCGACACCAATTTTTCTTCTCAGTGCCTCAAAAGTCAAACAACCTTCCTGTATAGCCGCCATGATGGTACCGGCTTTGATGCTGCGGCAAAGACATACCTTCTTAAAATTGTCTATTAAGTGTTTTTTTGATTCCAAAATATATATAGTTCCCGTTATGATTCAAACGGGCTTTTTATTTATATTAAATATAGATCCCAAGTGCTAAAAACATTCAATTAAAAGCACTGTAATCCACTAAATATTGTAAACCACTCCTCTTGAAATACCTAACACTTAAAGAAATTAAACCTTTCCTGCTATCCGCCTTGAGCGGGATACTGCTCACCCTGACTTTTCCCACGTTCAATATCGAAATTCTGGCGTGGATCGCCTGGATTCCCCTATTTTTAGCTATGGAAAATGCCACTCCACAGAGAGCCGCGTTGCTGGGATTTTTCACGGGGATGGTTTTCTATAATTGGGGGCTAAACTGGATCAACAATACTCTCATTAATTATGGCAACCTGCACTGGTTTTTAAGCTATTGTGCCCTGAGCCTTCTTGCGGCCTATTTGTCTTTAATTATTGGGCTTTTCTGCTATTGGGTGCGACGCGCCAGTGGAGAAAACCGCATCCATTTCTTCATCTTTGCCCCTCTTTTGTGGACTTCTCTGGAGTATCTTCGGTCCACCCCAGAGAAGCTCGGATTTTCCTGGCTGGGCCTGGGGTATTCGCAATTTCAAAATCTGCCCGTCATCCAACCAGCGGAATGGACTGGTGTGTACGGCATTTCCTGGCTCATCCTTATGGTGAACAGTGGGATTTATTTGTCCTGGAAATGCTGGCGGGAGCAAAAACAGAACAAATTTGAAATCATAACGGGATGGAGGATTTTATCGACCACCCTTCTTATTTTTTCCTTATGGTTGTTTTATGGAAACCTTATGTGGAAAGAAACCCGGGCTTCAACTGTAGACCGGCCGCATTCGAAAATGGCCCTGATTCAGGGAAACATTGAGCAGTTCATGAAATGGAATCCCATTTACCAGGGCAAGGTCATTAACAAGTATAAGGATTTAACTTTAAAAGCAGCCAAAGAAGAACCTTCCCTAATCATCTGGCCGGAAACAGCAACGCCTTTCTATTTCGAAGAAAACGAATTGGAAACCAAAATGGTAAGGGACCTTGCAAGGGAAATAAAAATTCCGATTCTATTTGGCAGTCCACGCCGCGAAAAAATTAACGACGAAATAGTCTACTTTAACAGTGCCTACCTTGTTTCCGATTCGGGTGAAACATTAAGCCGGTATGACAAGATGCATCTGGTTCCTTTTGGGGAGTTCGTTCCTTTTCGGAAACTTTTATTCTTCATTGAAAAGCTGGTAGTGATGGTCGGTGATTTCGGACGCGGTAAAGAAGCCACGGTCATGGAAGCAGCAGGGGATAAAGCAGGGGTGTCGATCTGTTACGAAATGATTTTTCCAGACTTGATCCGGCAAGCGGTAAAAAACGGTGCCAACTTTTTAGTGAATATCACCAACGATGCCTGGTTCGGAAAAAGTGCGGCCTCTTACCAGCATATGAGCATGGGCGCATTGCGAGCCGTGGAAAACCGCGTGCCCATCCTTCGTGCCGCCAACACCGGCATCTCCGGAAATATAGAAGCGACAGGAAAAATAAGAGATGAGACGGAATTGTTTGTCGATGACTTTCGCATTACCCTCATCGCCCCAGCAACCGGAAATAAAACCTATTACAGTCTCAACGGCGATGTCTTCAGCTGGGTTTGCCTGACCCTAACGGGCCTGGCAGCAATTCTTTTCCGTAAAAAATAAATCTTTAACCTTCCGTTAAATGGTTCAGCAATAGTTCTATATTTTGGTCGCCGGGTTTTACTTTTATAAACCCTTCGATGTCCCCTTTGCCGACACGGGCATCGCCATCGGCATCAATCCTTCCTGTTAACAACATCGGTCCTTCAAAAGGGGTTCCGGGAATCATAATGTCCTGCGGTCCCAAGGAAAACTGTGACGGAATTTTAATTTCAGGAATTCTTTGCACTGCTAATGGAGGACCGCGCTGCACATCGAGATTTCTTACAAATAAAAACAGAGTAGCGTTTTCTGGAATTTTGTTTTTAAGGGCTTCACTGACAGTAACCATTCCTTGAATGTTGAGGGTCTTTCCTTCCACCACGGTATCGAGAATTATTTTCACACCTTTTTCGCCGGCTTTTACGGAAACTTTGCCTTCAATGTCCCCCGGACTGGATTTTCGATTTCCGTCCTGATCGAGTCTCGCTGTGAGGGTCAAATTTCCCTCAAATACACTGTCTGGCATCATGGTATTCAGCTGTCCGATCTCAAATTCAAAGGGAAAATCGAAAATTCCGTGCTTTCGAACCGCCAGCGGAGGACCGGCCTCAACTCCCTCGGGACGGGCAAAAATGAACAATCCGGCACTGGGATGGATCGTGGAACTGACGCCTGGAGCGATTGAAATAGTGCCGGAAACATCATTTTTATGGGCATTTGGGTCACTTTTCCGGGCAAATTCCTTCTTCAAGCTTTCTGGAAGGGGGTGTTCCTTCGTCTTCCTGTCACAACCGATAATTGTGAAAAATATACAGATACACCAAAATATTGCTAATTGTTTCAAAACGTTCCTCCGATAAGACGTCATAAGGCTTGGGAATTATACCGGATCAATAGCTTGACAACCTGATACGAGAATCTGATTAGTATCAGGAGATCCACAAAAAAATTTCAAATGGCCCAGGCAGACTGAACCCGAAGGATTCGGCGTTCTATATGAAATATGGCAGAGCGCATAAGTTTGGGAGTCTGAAAAGGCCTTCAAGTTTTGGAGCGTAACATGTTTCACGAAGTAAGAATATTCGACAAAAAAGGAAAAGTGAAGAAAGTCCTTTCCAGTCAGAAGCTCAGTAAAGATTACTGGAATGCATTTTTCCAGATGGGGGAACCCATCAAAGGTAAAGGTAAGAAAGGCGAGCAAAAAGATCAGGATATGATCGATTGCGATGATGAAGACCTTTCTTCCGATACTTAAAATAAGAATAGCCGCAAGTTAATTGCGAAGCAACAGATAAAGGGAAATTTCAATTACTGGCTGACTCCTAATCCTCCACCAAGGTTGAGTTGACAATAAATTGAGATTTCCCAATACGTGGGAGGCAAATCCAGGAGGGGTCCGCCTCCCACGTGCCCCTTATTTTCTTTCCGGAAACACCTTCCGCATAAAACTTCTATTTTAAAAAACTATCGGGTTTCAATACGATCGATAAATTCGAAAATTTCCTCTGCCATTTCATCGAAGGAAGGGTTGAAGGTCAAACGGCGAATGACATAATTTTTCCTGTTTTCTTTAATGTGCTCTCCATACATTAATCTGTTTTTTCCAATCTCCCCTTCCCTACAAATCTTTAAATTAGGATCGTCCTGCTCCTCTGCATTATTGGATTTGGAATAAACCAAACAACTTTTATACTCCCCGTTTCTGCCGTAGTAGTCATTATCCGGGGACATCGGCAAAGACAAATGCGCATAATCCAAAATTCCTGCTTCAAGGTTTTTGATTCGCTTGACAAAGAGTCCTGGGCAGGTTTTTTTAGGGTCACCATTGGCGGTATACCAGTTCAATCGATTATTTTTGTTCTCCATTTCCTTGCAGAAAAACTCCCTGGCGAGATCGGGGTCGACAGTAGAATCCGCAGAACTGATGGCCATAAAGGTGGGAATGGTTATATCTGGTTTTTCATCGGCCAGGTACCGCATGCTTTGAGCGAGGGAATGGAACTGAGCCCCCGCATTTGCACAAAAGGATTCGTATTTCACTTTGTCTTCATCCGGGTGAATATCCAGCCACCCTGTTTTCGGATTAATATCACCAATGCGCGCAACAAACTGGGCTGCAAATCCCAGGGCGGTATTCTCTTTGATTCCCGGTGCCAACAAAACCAGTCCCTTAATATTTTCAGGATTGTTCTTTCTTAAAACATGGTGCAATGATAATGTCCCACCCGTTGAAAATTCTACCAGAATTAGTTTTTCAACTTTACCGTTGAAGCTTTCGACCCCCTTATCGATGGCTCGCACCCATTACTGGTAATCAATATGCAAAAGGTCGCCGGGAAGGGTTCCATGCCCCGGTAAAAGGATGGACCGCACCCAGAAACAGTTTTCCCTAAATCTTTCCCCAATATCCCGCATCAGGAAAGGGCTATCGGTAAGACCATGGATCAATAAAACTCCGGGCTTGGATGCTCTACATTTTGCGGGATCAGGTTTGTATTCGAAGGGAAGCCGTTTCTCGATCCAACGATCTTCCAGGTTTTCTTTGGAGGTGGCCTGTTTGATTTGTTTTTTTACATCACTTATATAATTTGCAAAATCTTTTTCAGGTAAAGGGGTTTTTATTTTGGAGGGCTGATGTTTGAAATTTAAAGTACCGCTACATGCATTCAGGATTAAGACGAAAAACAACAAATAAGCTCGCATTTGATTTTTTTGGATCATTCGGTCTTCTCGGTTTTTGGTAAGTTCGTTTCAGCAAAATAAATATAATCTTTTTAAAGTTCTCGGGGAACCAAAAAAATGGAAGACGGAAACTTCTCACCGGTTTTAGGGTGGCGAATCGTTCGCTTCAGAACAAAATCAAAAAGCAAAGGATTGAAACGGTAAATCAAATTTAAAGCTTCTCTCTCTTCTTTAGAAATAAACCCCTCTTTCACTAACGCCCGGGTCTGAATAACAGCATTTACTGCGGGCAGGGGATAGTCACTGCCATTGATCAGGCGCGGGTGCCATTCTTTTTTCTCAATCAACGTCTGAAGGGGTCCATCAAACCGGTTGTGCTGTGTCAGGCCGGAAATTTCTCCAAACAATAAACCCTCATAACGCTTTTCATTCATCATCCGTGCAAAAAAGTCGAAATTCTTTCCCTCACCTTTGGAGGGATCATCCAAATCCAAATTGGTTCCGCTACTCGCACAATGCGCCATTATAATTTTTACACCCATATTCAGGGGTCGCCTCAATAGTAAAGGATTTCCCATCTTTTCAAACTCACCCGTGTGAACAGCACCCTCTCCACCGACATGAACCAATAACACCATGTTGAGTTCTTTGACTTTTGAGTAATATCCATCCAACTTAGGATCGGACGGATCAATGCCCATAGCATTGGGAAGCCACTTAATGAACCGCGCTCCTTTTTTATTCCAATATTCCAGTTTTTCCAAAGCATCCTTTCGATAGGGATGAATGGAAATCATGGGAGCAAATATTTTCGGATTCTTTTCCACCAGGGAAAAAATATATTCGTTGGGAATAAAAAACTCCGTACGCTCCAAATTGGCCTTGCCATCAGGACCATAATGTTTGTCAAAGCCCATTAACATAAACCGTCCCGACTTGGGTAAGCTTTTTATGAGATCAAGTAACCGGGCAATAAACTCCTGATCGGCGTTCTCGTTGCTGTGAATCCCTGCAGCGTTTTTAAATACCAGAAAGCGTACGTGTCGTGCAGGATGGGCAATCGACAACATGGCGGGATTAATAAATATTCCCGAATTAGAATTTCCCAACCCCAGGACGTGGGTATGGAAATCCATCAACCGTGATGCATCTAAATCTTCATAAGCATCAGCGATCAGTTTTTTGGCAAGGGGGGTGAGCTGCTTTTTTAAAGCTTCCGGGGGACCTTCAAAGTTGCCCCCAATCTGGGAATAAATAGAAGAACAGGATATTAACGCGAAGAAAAAGTAAACCAGTAAAATGAAATGGATAATAGTTGAACTTTTTTTCACTGTTTCAGGACTGGACCTGGCGATAATCTTTTCCTTCGAGTTTTACTTTTTTACACATTTCCATGAGGCGGGAATAAATTCGGGCCCCTACCTTCTCTTCAAGAGTGAACCTTGAATAAGCATTCGATAAGCCCTGCTTATCATTGCGGCTGGCAGATGTAACCGGACTTTCAATAATATCGCTGAAGTTTGTAGTAACCAGGGTGACTTTGTCGTCATCGTTATAACGGGTGGAAATGAAATGGTCCAGAATCGTCAATTCCCAATCGGTATTGCGGCCCTTGGCCAACTCGTCAATCACAAGCACCTGAACCCCAACGTAGGGATCAATAAAATCCTTTTCGGAAATATCTTCGCCATAACCGTGGCGGATATCTCTCAGCAGTTCAAAAAAGTCGACAAACTTGCACTCCACCCCATGCTCCATGACCAGTTCTTTAATTATGGAGATCACTAGATGGGTTTTTCCAAGGCCGGGTTCTCCCATGAAAATCAGGCCTTCGTGATATTTCCTTTGGATGTGGTTTTCTATGAATTTCTGCGAAGTGAGTAATGCATTTTTCAAAGAACGATGTCGGGGGGGCTTGACATCATAAGTACTGAAATCTTCGTGATCAAATTTTCCCGGAACGCCTGCCTGATTAAACAGCTCCATCCTTTTAAACAGTGCATTGCATTCGCATTCCCTTATTTTGGACAAGCCTTCCAGGGTTTCTTCAAATATTCTGCGGTTGCCATCACAAAGCTTGCATTCAAAACAGGAACAGGCCTCTGCTTGGACTTTTCCCTTTTGGTTGACAAAAATATATTTCTTATCACGGCAACGACCGCAATTTATCGCCTGTTTTATTTTCTGCTTCATCCGCGTTCGATTTCTTCTTCAATAAAAACTTTGAGATAACTCAGGCTGATCCTGGAAGGTTGCCTGGGATTAGTACGTTCATATTCAATGAATCCGGTTTCAATTCCCCGACAGACCACATGTGCAGGCACGCCTCGATTTTCCCATTGCTCGATAAGGTCGTAATCGGTTGCGGAAAGGGAAAGACCGGATTCCTTCAACGATAGAACAAACTTCTCTATCGTTACAAAGTAATCTTCCATTAAATTAAATTTAGAAATATAAAAAAATATAACCCCCCTTACCCCCTTGTCAGGGGGGAAATATTCTTCCCCCCTGTTAAGGGGGAATGAGGGGGTTGCTTATTATGCCTGATTAAATAAAAAATAGGGGAAGGAAAAAAATCCGAAATTCATGAATACTGCTACCCGTTCATTTGATACTTCTTACAGCCTTCACCAAGCAGAGTGGTCAGCTCTTTATGTCTAAAAGCGAACCAATCATTTCATCGTTGGCTTTGATAACGTTGACATTGGCCTTGAATGCCGCCTTGGAAACAATCTGGTCGACCATTTCTTCAGCAATGTCTACATTGGAGCCTTCGAGGAAACCAGAAAGAACATTCCCATTTCCGCCTGCGCCCGGTGCACCTACAACCGGTGCCCCCGATGCTGCTGATTCGTTCAGCAGGTTGCCACCAGCTGCACTCAGTCCGCTTGGATTCTGAAAACTAGCTAGTTGAATCTGGCCGGCAACGATCGGTCCGTCTGGCGTCTGCGCAGAGACTCCACCATCAGAAGAGACACTGATTCCATTATTGTTCACGGGAATATTAATTTGCGGGATCAATGCATTACCGCTGGAATCCACCACTTGGCCCGCACCGTCCAAATTGAAACTCCCCGAGCGGGTAAAACTGGTACCACCGTTCGGATTGGCAATCTGGAAAAATCCATTCCCCTCAATCGCAAGATCTAAAGGATTGTTGGTGGGAATCAATCCGCCCTGGGTATTTACTTTGGAAATAGAATTTACCCTTGTACCGCCGGCTTTGTTATCTACGCTGTTAACCTGGCCTTTTTTGAAGCCAGAGGTCTGTACATTGGAAAGGTTGTTTGCACTGTTTTGTAGTCGTTTCGATGCATTGTTTAATCCTGTTAACGCACTGAATGTAGGACCTAGCATATTGCTACCCTCCTTCTCAGGAATATAAGAACGTATCTTCCAAATTAGGTTCGATTGGTTTTCTTAGTGGAACTAATGAAAAACTCATCGCTGTTTCATCACAATTATCCTGATGCAGACATTGCTTGCAATCGTTCCAGACCTTTTGTGGCAAGTCTTCTTTATTTATGATTTGAAAACCCAGCTTTTCAAATAATGGAATCGCATAAGTGAGAACAAAAACCGTATCGCAATTGGGATTCAACAGCGCCTGCTCAATGCATTCCTTGACCATCTGCGTGGCGATGCCCTGACGATGGTAACGCGGGTCCACACCGAGAGAACGGATTTCTACCAGATTGTCCCAACCGTATTTCAAGTTGCAGATGCCAATGATCTCCTCTGATTTTTCATAGACTCGGAAATCGGCAATGTTCTGTAAAATTTCATCCAAAGGACGAAACAACATTTTGCCATCTTCAGAATAAAAACAGATCAGGTTTTGAATGGCCTGGGCATCTTCAAGCTTAGCTTCACGTAACATTTAAAAATACCAATCCTTCTAAAAGTTTCAATAGGTTACCCGCTGGTAATTCCTTAGTATCGACGAGTTGACTCATTTAGTCAAGTAAACAGGAAAATCCAAAAAGTCCCCCTGTTAAGGAGGATTTAGGGGGTTTTAAATTGCGACCTCTTTCTGGTTGAAAAATCGCCTTATAGCAAATTGCCGACTGAATATTAGCCCACTCTATTGAGAGTATTTTTATCCGTGTGGTGGAAAAGGTTGGGATTGCCTTTGATCTGGATTTGTGTGTCCTGGTCGTAGCTGAAACTGTCGTTGTTATGAATGGTGATTTTCATTTCAAAACGAACAGTTTTGAATTCTTCATCAAGAAATTTATTGGAACAGATTCCATAAGTTTCCGATCCCACATCCGCAGCGAGATCAAACTCTTTCGCATCAGGTTCGACAGTGCCACCTGCAATGATGGAAACGTCACGCGGAACGATGGTGCAGCGCATTGCCTGTTTGTTTTCCGGGTCCCAAAGGTAGTAGCCGCGGTCTTCATGAAAAGCATCGCCGGTTTCTATTCGGTAAGCAGTCAGGGAATATCGCAGTCCATAAAGGGTCTGCTCATGATTATTGACAGGGCCCATCGGCTCGAAAATCATTTCTTCACGGAACTTGTTGTTCTCTTCACTTTTTTTATCATCATCGGGAGCAACGTCATAACCCTTGTCGCCTTCCCATTTACAGGCGAGGGGGGCAAGTGGACCCAGATTTTTTAAAATTTCTTCAGACATAGCTCACTCCTTAAATTGACAAAATTTATTTGAGAACAGGTTTTAATTGGAAGACGGAAGGATAACGAATTATTTAATTAGGCGCAAGCCCACTTCGGGGGATGAATTATTTGCTTTAACCGTAAAGGGGCAACGGTACCCCGTGGTTTTTGAATTAACCTATTGGAACCCGCCCCTTGGTGGGCTAGTGGACAAGCTGGTCTTTGAGCTGGTCGATGAGGAGGATGTTGTTGATGGAGATGGCGACTTTATCTGCCATGCGCTCGAGAAACTCGGTACCCAGACCTTCATGAAAATGAAACGCGTTGGGGCTACCAAAAGCAATGACACCCACCAAAGAATCCTGGGCAACAATGGGGATGAGTGCTTCGGACTTGATAGGGTCGGAAACAAAAACTTCCGACTCTTCTATTTCACCGCGAAGGACCGGCTTGAGGTTGCCTTGCAACCAGTTTGAAGCAGTGTCTTTGGAAATGAATTTTACAGATTCGTCGAGCTCACCGTTATAGCGTTCGCGTAAACGGTCTTCCATGAAATGATCGGATCCCTGAACGAGACAGACGGTCACACTTGGAATTCCAAACCGGTTGGGAATTTCCTGTCTTAACTGGTTGACCATTTGGTCCAAGTTGGTACTGGTCAACACCAGTTGTTCTATTTCGTATAAATGGTCTTGAATTTTTTCGTTGGCGCGTGAGATTTCGAACAACCACTTCAATTTACTTTTCAGATGTTCTTTATCATCGTGCACCCTTTTGATAATTCGATCGGCTAGGCTCAAAGTGCTCATCGGCTCAATGGGAAGGTCTTCTTCTTTAATCTCTTTGATCTTTCTTAAAAGCTCGGGGTATTCGTTAAAAAATTCCGGGTGCTCATTGAGATAAATCGCAACTTGATCCTTATTCATTTTAATTCCTTTAAGTAATTGATATCTTTATATAAACAGGAATGCAATATACCACAAAGGAAGAGCCTTTAAAAGCTATAATATCAACAAATTCAATAGTTTGTGCAGGGCTCAGGATTCTTCATAAGGAGACAAATTTGCCTCCCACTCCAGTAGGCTATACCCGGGCTTCTTTTGGAGGATCTTCAGGGGGTTTTGGGGGGGCTTTATGACCACAACCGGCAAGGCCGGTTCCAAGAATAAAAATTAAAAGAACGAAAAATACTTTCTGCATTATTTTAGCTTTCTGTTGAGGCGAGTGATTTGAGCACGAACCTGTTTTTTCGCCGTTCCCCCGTAAACATTTTTCCGATCCACCGAGTTATTAAGGGCAATATGGTCAAAAACATCTTCATCAAACCGTTTGGAAATTTTTCGCAGCTGAGCTAAAGAAACGTCAGATAGTGTTTTACCTTTTTCCAGACAAAACGCGACTGTCTTTCCGGTAATCTCATGCGCATCGCGAAATGGGACACCTTTCAAAACCAGATAATCTGCCAGGTCCGTTGCAGTGAGAAATCCTGAAGCCTCCAAATCTTTTTGAGGGATTGGAATGAACTTCGCGGATTTCATCATATCCGTAAAAATTCGCAGACAAACCTTGAGGGTTTCTGCAGTATCGAAGATCGGCTCCTTGTCCTCCTGCAGATCTTTGTTATAGGCCAACGGCAATCCTTTCATCAGCGTAAGAAGAGACACCAGATTTCCAAAGACCCTTCCCGATTTTCCACGGATGAGTTCCGCTGCATCGGGATTTTTTTTCTGGGGCATGATGCTACTTCCAGTAGTAAAGGCATCGGACAATTCGAGGAATCCGAATTCGCTTGAATTCCAAATCACGACCTCTTCACAAAAACGACTGAGGTGCATCATGGCCAATGCAGATGCACTGCAGAACTCTGCTGCAAAATCGCGGTCGGCAACAGCATCCATACTGTTATGGGAAATTTCAGGAAACCCTAAAAGTTTTGCTGTGATTTTCCGGTCAATGGGAAAGTTGGTACCTGCCAGTGCTGCCGAGCCCAGGGGCATAACATTGATCCGCTTATAGGCATCGAAAAAACGTTCCTTGTCACGAAGCAGCATCTCAACATACGCGAGCAAATGGTGTGACAACAAAACAGGTTGCGCACGCTGCAAATGGGTATATCCCGGAATCAGATGATCGATATTTTTTTGTGCCAGCGAAACCAGAGCTTTGCACAGGCGATTGAGCTCATCTACTATGTCATCAATTTCTTTCCGGAGATAAAGACGAATATCGAGACAGACCTGGTCGTTTCGACTTCGTGCAGTATGAAGCTTTCCTGCAACCGGACCTACAATTTCCCGGAGCCGACTTTCAATATTCATATGAATATCTTCAAGACTGACACTGAATTCAAAACAGCCCTCATCGCATTCCTTCAAAATCCGCTTAAGACCTTTGATAATTTTATTGGATTCCGCCGTGGTGATGATTTTACAACGAGCCAGCATTTTGCAATGCGCGATGCTGCCTTCAATGTCGCAATCATAAAGACGCTTATCGAAAGATATCGAAGCTGAAAAGGTTTCCATCAGCGAATCAGTCGAAATTTTGAATCGGCCGCCCCAGAGTTTTTTCTTCGGGGAAACACTTTTTTTATTTTTCATTTATTTAATCCGGCGAAACATCGCAGGTTATGGGTCAATATTGATCAAGCAAAATAATGTTAAAAAAATCTTAAATTTTTTCTTATTTCCCTCAAGGCGGCAGCCTTGCCTCCCTCGCTAGAGGGCTGCTCGCCGCAGGGGCAAAAATAAATTCATGAAACTAAAAAAATTTAAAGAGGCAAAGAGAGTCAGACCTATTACCCCCCTCGTTAGAGGGCTATGCGGCGGAAGGTGGGATGAAGTCTCTTTTTTTATTCCACTTATCTTTCTGCACAATATTAACATGGGTACCGCGAGGAACCATTTTTGCGAGAAAGTGGAGATACCAATCCTGAATATTCGGGCAACCCGCGCTACCATTTCTCCAATCAAAATTCTTTTTGAAGAATTCGTTTACTTTACTCACATTGACGCCATGGATACCGTAACTACCCGGAACCGGTTCTCCCAGCTTTTTCATACCCAGCCACCAGCGGCCTATTTCATGGTCTTTGTGTCCGAAGGGAATCGCCCTCACCCTCGTTTTTCCATCCACCTGTTCTTTTTTATACCAGGTGGGTTCATAAGCTTTATTTTTTATTACATATTCTCCAATAGGAGTTTCTTCTCCCGTGCGGCCAAAAATGGATTCGATCTGAAGGATTTCTTCATCGTTATAGTAAACCCGTAAGACACCGCTGTCTATGATTCCCAGGAGATACCATAATTGAGGGTCCTTATAATTGTAGGATGCTATCTTTTTTCCGTTGTATTTGAGAGTCATGAAGTTTCCTGATTTTTCATAACTCGCCTCTTTTTTGTTGTAAACCTGTTTGACGATGTATTTTAAGTTTTCTGTCACCTTGTTGTTTAAAATCATTTGTTCAATTTGCTGGCTCAATTCAGCATTGAACTTTCTGGTTTCTTCCAGTTCAACAGAGGCAATAGACAGGTCGTTTCGAATTTGGTCCACTTCTTCCTTGGACACCAGGCCGACTTTATTTAGCCCCTGATACCAGGCCACATCGACTTTTTGCCGGGTCTGATTGTCGAGAACAACCTGGTAAACGACAACGCCACCTAAAACGACAATCGCAATTCCCAGAGCGACCAGTTTCAATGTGTTTTTTACATTGCTGGATAAGCGGTAGCGGACAACCTCAAACTTTACTTTTTTGTCTTTCTCTTCCAGTGCACCAAATGTGGCGTCCTTGAATTTTTCCAGAAGGCGGGATTCGAGTTTTGAGAGAGGGTTGGTGCTGGTTCGGAGTTTTTCAATAATCCAATAAAGATTTTCCCGGGTTTTGCGGTCATAACTTCCGGTAGGGTCCTTGGTACCTATCAAGTTGTACTCTGTAACGGTTAAAACCGATAGCTTGATATCCAAATCCTTTAAACCTCAAACCAAAAAACCCGAACCTATCAGTTTCGAGCCATTTATAACGTGGGGGTTTTTAAAATAAAAAGGTGTTGAAAAAATTTAGCCCGCCCTTTTGGTTATTTTACTTATCCATGGCAACGAATGAAGTTTTCTATTTCTAGGCCTTGAACAGCGGCCCTCAAACAAAGCCCCTTTTTCAATGTTCAGGTTGGGAGAATGAATGTCACCTGAAACTTCTGCTTCTTTAGTGATTTTGACTTTATCTGTTGCCCGGATATCTCCTTTTACAACACCTTTACACAAAACTTCATCGGCAGCAATATTTGCAATCACCGTTGCGGCCTTTTCAATCAGAACCGATTCTGCAACTATTTCCCCGGAAAATTTACCTGCCACCTGGACTTTCCCAGGGTGATTTAATTTTTCCCTTGATTCTGTATTTTTTGGGAACAAAATGCCGAAAACCGCATTTTTAAATTTCTTATGAAGTTGTTTTTCATCGCTGGTGCAATATTCCAACCCAATCGATAATCTTTTTATTATCCAGTGGAGTTTATCCAGTGTTTTTTTATCGTACACCCCTTCTGGATTCTTTTTAGCAAGAAATAAGAAATCTTTTTCCGCAAGAACTTTTAGTTTTATATCGGCCATGGGGGACGGTTATCCAACGCTACTGGCAATACGGCTAAACCGGCTTGCCCAGCTTCCCTGTCCCTTTTTCTGCAGAAACTGCAAAATTTCCTGGTTTGAATTGGACAAGGTGGGACAGTTTTTATTTTCTGAAATAATATTTTCTGCAACCAGGTTTATACATTTTGATAAGGAACTGTCCTTATTATAAAACAAAGTTCCGCGGTTGTTGGTGATATTGATTATTTTATGATGCGGCACCATTCCCACCATATGGATTCGGTCTTTGTATTCTTCAAAACGGTCCAAAGTCTCCAAGTACTCCCTTAACTGATCGAGACAATTCGAAATTTCTTTAGGGGATTGGCATCGATTAAAAATGATTCCAAATTTCTTGTTGCTCAATATTTCTGTTACCGCCTCTTCTCCCCTTGCAGCAATCATCCTGTTGACATAAGCCTTATCCAAACCTGTCAACCGGCCCTGCTCAAAATCCCTGTAAAAATCTTCGTAATAATCTATGAAAGAATGCAAAGCATCAATGCTTCCATTGACTGCAATACTATTGCTCATATCGAATATGAACAGGACCTGATCGATAGAGTTCATCAACGAGGATAAATGGTTCACGCCTCCCGCCGGAGTATCAAGGACGACATACTTGAATCGGTTAACAATTTCGTTAACAAATTCCAGAAATAGAAGGAGGAATGCCGGCTCATTAATTCGTTTCCGGTGGCTTCTTTTACCCAGGATTGGCACCTCCCCTCCCAGCAGGGAAAATTTGTACTCTTCTATATAATTAATAAATTCATCAGCCACGGGACGGGAATTGTTTTCATGTTCCTTTAAAACCTCTTTGAACTTATCCATGTTTATCTTTTTCAAGAGAGGTTTAAGTACCTTGATCTGGTCTACGGAATGAATTTGACCGCGTTCGAGGAAAAACTCCTGCAATAGATTTCCGAAATCAAATTCTGAAAAATGGAATAATTCAATATTCAAATTCTTATAGAGAGCCAGGCTTTTTTGTAACTGCTCATTATCCGCCTCAATATCCTTTTCCAGATAAGCTTCGAACAAGGAAAGGATTCTGTAAATAGACTGAAGAAAATCGACCTGATAGGTTTTGTTAGCCAGTGTTTCGAACAAGTCGTAAAAGGTTTTTCGGGGATGGCTTTCCAGAATACTCGAAATAGTGGGAAGGCGTAAGTCCAGATCAAACAGACAGACGCTGTCATGGTCCAAAGTCTCGCCCAGCATGCGTGTCAACGCTGCGGTCGTATTAATCGACAACGTTGTTTTTCCTATTCCGCCTTTTGGACCGATGATTGAAATTACCGGCATTTATTTTTCCTTTTTCTTTTCATTCGATCCCGCAATTACCAGGGTTAATTCGCCCTTCCATTTACGGTCTTGATTTGCCAGGTCTTCTAAATTTCCCCGAACCACTTCTTCATGAATTTTTGTAAGCTCTCTGGCAATGGAGATTTGCCTATTACCAAAAAATTTAAAAAGATCCTTTAGAGTTTTTTGAATACGATTCGGCGATTCAAAAATTACAAGTGTTCTTTTTTCTCCAGCCAGGTTTTCAAGGGTAGTTGTCCTACCTTTCTTCCGTGGAAGAAATCCCTCAAAAACAAATTTATCCATGGGTAGGCCGGAAACCGACAATGCGGCCAGCAAGGCTGATGGGCCCGGAATTGCGTTTACATTGATTCCCTCATCAAGCGCGGATTGCACTAAATGGTAATGCGGATCAGAAATTCCCGGGGTACCCGCATCTGAAACCAGGGCAATGTTCTCGCCTTTTTTCAGGCGGCCCATTAACATGGGACCTTTTTTAAATTTGTTATAACTGTTGTAACTGGAAAGAGGAGTGTGGATTTCATATCGATTCAATAAAATCCGTGTACGACGGGTGTCCTCGGCCGCGATTAGAGAAACGGTATCTAAAATCTCTTTTGCCCTTTGTGTGAAATCACCCAGATTCCCAATGGGGGTACTGACAATATAAATTGTCCCTTGATCCAGGGAGCCCCTTTCCACATTTCCCATAAACAGAATATATTCTAATATCCCACCCTCAAAAACTCAATAAGTAATTTTAAATCAATGACTTGAGCTTTTTTCTCACCCGTTTTGGGTTTTGTTTGCGGGTTTCTTCTCTTTTTCTTCTGCTTTAACCAGGGGAATAATTTTCGTTTCCTTGCCGGTCATATCACAAGCTCCATCCAGCACTCCACCCAGCTCGATATAAAGAGCAGGAGATTTAACATTTCCCACCACTTTGCTAGTCGAATGAATTTCTACTTTTTTGGACGCCATCACGGTTCCTTCTACTCGACCCATGCAAATGACTGTCCCTGCAGAAATTTCTGCCATCAAATGACCTGTCTCACCAATAATTAAAGTATCTTCGGTTATAACCTGACCTTCAAACTTGCCATCTATGCGAACGGTTCCATCAAAGGTAAGCGAACCGTTAAAAACCGTATCTTCGCCCATATAGGCTTTTATTTGAGCATCGTCTTTTTTCATGTTTGTCTTTTCCTTCCACATGAGAAGCTTTCCCTATTTTAAAATTTTATTTTTTACTGTTCCCCATCAACATTTGAATGCGCTCCAAATCATCATCGGAGTAATAGGTCACAACCAGTTTTCCGCCATTTTTCTTGGGTGAGATATCCACCTTTGTTCCCAGCCTTCTTGCTAAATCCTTTTCTAGGTCTTTTATAAAAATATCCTTTTTGATCTTGGGTGCTGCTGATTTTTCATCTGAACCTTTTTTTATTTTATTTACTTTGCTTTCCGTTTGCCGGACGGTTAAATCTTGTTTGAGTATTTCTTTTCTTAGAGCTTCCATTTGTTTGGTGTTTTCCAAACCCAGCAAAGCCCTTGCGTGTCCCATAGAAATTTTTCCTGAAACAAGATCTTCTTTAATATTTCTGGACAACTTTAAAAGCCGGACAATATTAGCAACTGCAGCCCGGCTTTTTCCAACTTTTTCCGCCACCATTTCCTGCGTCAGTGCAAACTCATTTGACAACCTTGCGTAAGCTTCGGCTTCTTCAATTGGGTTTAAATCCTGGCGGTGGATATTTTCAATGATGGCAATTTCGAGGGATTGTGCATCGTTAACTTCTCGAATTACGGCTGGAATTTTTTTTAGGCCGAGTTTTTTGGAAGCACGCCAACGCCTTTCACCAACGATAAGTTCATAACCGGAATCAGACTTTTGTACCACCACCGGTTGCAATACCCCGTGCTCTTCAATAGAAGTCTTCAACTCCTCAAGTTTTTCATCATCAAAATAACTTCTGGGTTGCAGACGGTTGGGAAAAATTTCATCGACCGGCAAATCTGTAGTTGAAGAAGGCTCCGCTTCCGGGACTCCCATTTCAAAGTCGGGAATCAGGGCGTTGATCCCTTTTCCTAGAGCTTTTCTGTTCATGCCGCCGATCCTGTTAAAGAATTTTTGGGTCGAGTATCGTTTTTGGATCGGGAAATTATTTCTTTTGCAAGCTCAACATAAGAATCAGCCCCACGGGAGCGGCCTGCATAAAGCATGATGGGCTTTCCATGACTGGGAGCCTCACTCAATCGCACATTCCTCGGAATTACACTTTTCAAAAGAAAATCGCTGAAATATTTTTGTACCTGATCCTTTACCTGGGTGGCCAGCAGAGTCCTTCCATCAAACATAGTCAATAAAATGCCTTCAACTTTTAGATCCGGGTTGATGGATTTTTTCACCAGCTTAAGAGTTTTTAATAAATGACTGAGTCCCTGCAACGCATAGTATTCGCACTGCATCGGTATCAACACCGAATTGGACACCGCTAACGCATTCAAGGTTAAAAGGCCCAACGAGGGCGGGCAATCTATAACCACAAATTCATATTCATCGATTTGATTCAGCGCCTGCTTTAAAACTTTTTCGCGGCAATCTTTTGCCACCAGTTCAATTTCAGCGCCCGTTAAATCTACTCTCGAAGGAATTATTTTGAGAGTTTCTATCTCCGTTGAGCAAGTGACTTCCTTGACACTGGCTTCACCCATTAATAGTTCGTAAACCCCTTTTGCATCTTCCTCCACACCCAATCCACTGGAGGCATTTCCCTGAGGGTCCACATCTATCAACAAAACTTTTTTGCCCGAAAGGGCTATTGACGCAGAAAGGTTGATTGCAGTGGTTGTTTTTCCCACGCCGCCTTTTTGGTTTGCAATGCTGATTATTTTGCTCATGGAGGTGAAATTTAGGAGTTTTCAGGATTTTAACAAGTTGCCAAAAATAGTTGGGACGACTTTAAACCAAATTGCCTGAAATAATCTACCTAAAATTAGCATAAATCTTATTTACTAACAAATATATTTCCTTTTTTAGCAAATATTTACCCACTTCATTGGGTCCAATGTTTCACGTGAAACAATCAAATTGGGTGGGCTAAGTTCTGATAATGTTTCACGTGAAACAATTTTTCATGCTTGGGACTTTTCAAAAACCATAAGGCTGGAATGTTTATCATTGAATCCGGTCACCATCAATTTTTTCTTCAGTGAAAAACCATCAGCGGGGTTTAGAGCGTCCTTGATTTCCTCATGGTTTTTCTTCAGGACAACCTTCCCCCCCTCTCCCAAAAATGGGGAGGCTAAATATAGGCAGGTTTGTATATCTGAAACGGCTCTGAAAATTACTGCCTCGACCAATCCTTCGCTTTGAATATCTTCCGCCCTCTGGTTAACGACATTAATTCCCTTAAGACCAAGATTGAGAATTACGGCCTCGAGAAAGCTGCATCGTTTCCCCTGGCTATCAATTAATGTGATGGTTAATTCTGGATAAATAATTTTTAGAGGAATGCCAGGAAACCCTCCTCCACTGCCTATATCTACTACCTTCTCATTCGGGAATATAACCCGGGCATATTGCAGGGAATCAAAAATATGGCGCTGAAGAATTTCCAGGGCAGTTTTTTCTGAGGTGAGATTAATCTTCTGATTCCACTTTACCAGAAGTTCCAGATAATCACTAAACTGGGTCACCATTGTATTGGTGATATTTTGGGAGGTTAATTCCAGGCGGGGATCTTCTAAAACTTCCTTTATATCCATTTGGGGGAATATTTTAGAAATAGGGCTGAATCAGCCTTTCAATATTTTTTTGAATTCCTGGGTCAGCAAGGGGACAATTTTTATGGCATCGCCAACAATTCCATAATCAGCTACAGAAAATATGGCGGCATGGGGATCGGTGTTAATTGCAACAATGCAGCGCGAGGAAGACATCCCTGCTAGATGCTGCACCGCACCTGAAATTCCGCAGGCAATATACAAATCGGGGGAAACCGTTCTACCGGTTTGACCTACCTGATGGGTATATTCCTGCCAACCGTTATCCACCACTGGTCGAGACGCTGCCACCGCTGCACCTAGTACTTCCGCCAGGTCTTCGAGCAACTTAAAGTTTTCAGGCCCCTGCATACCCAGTCCACCGGAGACAATTATTCGGGCTTCTGTAATATCCAACTCGGCCCCTACTTCTCTGACAAGTCCTTTTACAATCACTGAAAAATCTGGAAGACTAGCCTCAATTTTTTCAACCTCGCCGGTCCGGGATTCATCTGCACCTTCCCCTCTAAAGACATTCGGACGTAAGGTAACAAGATAGGGTTTGGGACCTTTCAATTGGCAAAGGGAATGTGCCTTACCAGAAAACAGCGGCCTTTTGACCATTAACTCCCCTTCTTCTGAGAGCTGCAGGTCAATACAATCGGTGGCTAACCCAACCTTCAATTGGGTGGCAACCGCTGCCGCAAGCTCCTTCCCATTATTGGAGGCTGACATTAGGACCAGATCGGGTTGAGAGTTTTCAATCTCACTCACCAGACCCGAAGTATATGCTTCGTGGGTGTAGTTTTCAAAGTCGGGATGAGAGCAAACATTCACCTTATCTGCCCCCTCTTGAATTAAAGCTTGCGAATCCACATCGGGATTGCTGGAAAAATATAATGCGGTTATTGACTCAGATATTTTACCGGCTGCATTTAGAACTTCAAAGGTAACCGGCTTGATTCCATTTTGGTCGTGCTCTACGACCACAGCTATAGATAGGCTTTTTTCCACGGGAAACGCTCAGTTATTTTATTAATTTGAAAAGGAGGAAGGATAACCCAGTCGCAAAAAAACTACAACGGAGAAAAAAGGAGGAAGAATTAAAACAAAATTTTTGAAATTATAGGCTAGGCCCATTTATGCAAAAATATAAATCAATACTTGCCGGGAGGCCTGAATAAAGGCAGATCGAGAATCCATTCCACTTCCCAGATTTCTCCAATAGTGCCAAGTCCAAGTAAAAGGACATAAACAACAAGTGCAGCCAACCCTAACTTTTCTTTATTTTTTTGAAAAAAATTTTGGTCGGTGGTTTCATTCATTTTGAAAAAATCCTCTAAAATTAAATGATCTTTTCTTCTTCACGGATGATGGTCGCCAACTGTTTAGCCATTTCTTCATCCGTACCCTCGAGAATTATTCCCTTTTTCCTCTCAGGAGGCAAGGAGAGTTTTATTTCCTGCAATTTGTTATTTTCGGGATTTAGCGCTTCCGCATCCAACCCCAAATCTGTTGCGGAAAGGTTCTGGATCTCTTTTTTCTTGGCAGCCATTATTCCTTTTAAGGAAGGAAGACGGGGTTCATTCAAACCTTTCTGACAAGTGGCAAGAAAAGGCAAAGTCATATTTTTTCGAATTTCACTTCCCCCTTCGATCTGCCGGGTGATGTCTGCCGATTTAAAATCATCTGAAAATTGAATTTTGGTAACAATGGTAACAAAGGGTATTTCCAACAAAACAGCCAGTGCTGGTCCCACTTGAGCCATATCATCATCGACAGCCTGCCGACCGCAAAGAACAAGATCAAAAGAATGTTTTTGAACAGCCCTGGCTAAAACACTCGCCACAAGAGAATTGTCAATTCCATCGAATAACGGATCTGATATATGAACCGCATGATCAGCACCCATGGCCAGAGCTCTTTTCAGGGTTTCTTTTACGCTGTCGGGTCCCAGGGATAAAACCGTAATTTCCGAATCCGGCAAAGCGGTTTTAATGCGAACGGCTTCTTCGACGGCAAATTCGTCGTAAGGATTCATGATAAAGGGACTGCCAGGAGAAACTATTTTTTCATCCTGGATTTCAATCTTAGCCCCGGTATCCAGCACCTGTTTAATACAAACAATTATTTTCATTTAAAAATTCAATAGCCTAGTGACTGTCATAATCTATTATGTCATTGAACATTTAAATATAAAAACTAAACTTTTTATTTTAAAAATTTACTTATTTTCTTCAATCCCGCTTTGACATGTTCACGCAGGGCTTGCGGACTGATCTTCATTATTTTCGCTGCAAGATTCTTTTTAAGTCCGCCATAGAACACAAGGGAAACAGCAACAATCTGGCGGTCGGTCAGCCCCATACTGCCAATGTCGATGGATTGTTCTTTAAGATAGGAAAATTCTCCCTGAGGTTGGAATTCTAAACAATCACTATCCAACCCTTGAATATTGCTTAAAATTTCCAACTCATCTGAGGGAAAATACCTTAAATGATAATCCCCTTCTAGTTCCTTCAGGGACAATTCCTCTTTATTAATACCCAACCCTGAATCAAACATTCCAGTACCTTTCGAAATATTTTTTAAATTGATGACCCTCATAAGCGACAAAATATGGAAACCATTTTGGTGGTCGTAATTCCGTCAGGTCTGATTTTAATCTCCCAGGTAGGGAGTCAGGTAATCCTGATATGGGGATTCCATTTATAAACATTTTGTCCTGGGAAACGGACACTCTCCAATATTCCCTCCCAATTTTAAAGTGAAACCACCACGCCTCTAGATCAATTTTGCCCTGGTATAAATAGTTACCGCAATACAAACACCTCCACCCCACTTGGGTTCGATACAAACCACGCAAACCACATCCTCTTGATATTTCTTCCCCACTTTCGAGCAGGATTTTCTTTTTGAAACACTCTTTGAGATATTTTTCCTTTTTATGAAGCTTGTTATTCTTTATCTTGATTTTTGCCATAATCCATCTCCCAACTTTACAAACCCAAAATATATAAACATATCCAATTTTTTGGCTATATTAATTTAAAACTATTAAATTTCATCCCGTACTATTCAAAATTATCCCCAAAAAATGCTATAATTGCTGAAATATGTTTTGATAATGCCAATACCTAGGAGCATAAATCTTTATCAAACATCCTTTTTCCGAAACTTTAAAAGCACCCGTTTGAGCTTCGGAATTGGGACATTTTTCATTCAACCGAATATTAATATGAGACAATAGTCCCTATTTGTCAAGTTTTTTTTAAAACTCATGCCCATAAAAAATAGGATTTGGGAAAGAATAAAAGCATTACCGGGAAGTGATAATCTGGCAAAGTTTTGTCGGGAGGTAGGCTTAAATTATGAAAGTTATCGGAAAAGTTACCAGAGGAGTAATGGGCCTCCGGACTCCATAGCGTTGGAAAAAATAGCAAGCCATTTCGGATTGAATTTGAATTGGCTGATAACGGGTAAAGATTCGCTTAGTCCTATCAATCAAATCATCGGAAAAAAACTAAGGGAATATAGAAAGGCGAAAGGCTGGACCCTTGAGCAATTTGGGCAATATCTTGAAATGGTTCCGCAGATATTAAAAAATTACGAAAATGGAAGTTTGCCGGTTACTTTTGACTTAATAATTACCCTATCCGAAAAAATGAACATACCCGCCCACGAATTGATAAAAGAAGGGGGTGCGGCGTCTGTTCAAACCCCCGAGCTTAAAGTGTTTCAACCTGCAAGTATGTCGAATACACCGGCCATAAAAAGCGAAGATTATGTATCTATTCCCTTAACAGATTCCTCCATCGCAGCAGGCCAACCCATTATTCAGGAAAACAACATTGAAGATTACGTTCTCCTCCACATTCGGGCTGCTGGAAAAAGAAATAATCTGGTTGCCAGTCGGGTAGATGGGGAATCAATGGAGCCCATGCTTCATTCAGGGGATATTGTGGTTATAGATCGGGATGATAAAAAATGGTCCAAAAATAGAATTTTTGCAATATTCCATGAAGGGGGTTTGACCGCCAAATATTTAGAGAAACAAAAAAACCTGCTCCTGCTCAGGCCTATCAACCCCCTTTCCCAAGTGCAGATCATCAACCTGGATGAAAACCCAGATCCTGTTGTGGGTCGGGTTATTGGCGCGTGGAAAGAGTTATAAATCCCTATCTATTTGCATTTTTTAGTTTTACAACAAATTCTGGTGGGGCATAATACTATTCATGGAAGAAAAGAAAAAAGACACAGGCCCCCCTCTCAAAATTTTACTGGCCGATGACACAGCGGTAAATGTTGCTTTAGCAACCAAATTAATGAAAAGAAGGGGTCATGACATTACCACGGTCGAAAATGGTCTTGAGGCCTTTGAAGCCTTTCAAAAGGATTCTTTCGATGTAATTCTTATGGATATCCACATGCCTGTTATGGATGGTTTGGAGTCCACCAAAAAAATAAGGGAATTCGAAACATCCAATCCTTCCAAGGCTCCCACACCTATTATCGCTATGACCGCAAATAACGAGCAAAGCGATCACGAAATCTATTTGAATAGTGGAATGAATGGAATCATTACCAAACCTTTAGAAATAAAAAAGGTTGTTTTCCAAATTCGGGAAATAATTGAAAAATTCCAGGCTCAATCCTGAAAATCCCCTCTCTGTTTTATATTGTTGCAATTGCTTCCTTTTGAAATAAGACTGTAACAATAATTTTATCCCCCGGATTACCGGAACCCACTTGTGAGAATTTCAAACCCAATCGATCACTAATTGAAAATACAACTTTTGTAGAAAGCGAAGTTTTTTCATATTGATTCCCATCAGTCAATGTCGCTTCATTATTTTGTGCTATAGAGTTTTTTAATATATCAATCTTAAGGTCCTGCCCTGTGGGAGGATTGAGAGAAAAAATTCCTATGGCCCGAACTGCAATTGTTTCTTCAGGAACAAATCCATCAAAAAAAACCGTTTCATCAATGGCAGGACCATGAACGGAAAGGGTAAAACAAAGGAGGCTCCCCAAATCGTCAACGGCATTGGCAAATTCTGTATATTCGGTCTCCCAGTTCAAATCCCCGGCACCGGGTATGGGAAGGTTTAAATTGTTGGTGAAAGTGTTAGCCATTCATTGCCTCCTGATATTGGTATTTGTATCGTCCTTTAATTTCTTTCCAGGCCTGCAAAACCACTGGTACCAAATTCCTGCAATCCAAACCCGGCATTGCCAATAAATCCACCCATTTGTCTGGCAAAAATTTTTATTGAATCCATCCTATTTTCAATTCCAGAACCCACGACTCTTTCCGATCCAAGAACAAGTGCCCTAATATTTTGAAGCTCATGAGTAGGTGGATTTATTTCAATGATGTCCCCTTTTTCTATTTCCATATTGTCTAGAAGCAGTGAAATTTCATAAACATCCCTGGGTTCCTTAAACTCATGTAAATAAAAATTTCCAATATCTTTGGCCATGGGTTGGTCCCGGATCCAGTTAAAGTCAAACCCGTGGGGATTTTCTTTAATTCCAAATTTTTTTTGGGACTCCATATCAAATAAATTTTCAACCGCCTGAAAATTATCCCCTACCCAGTTTCTTTTAAACTTGAGAACAATATAGTTAACAACATTACTAACCGGGTTACGCTTTGCCTTGAATCCAATTACCCCATTGGGATCAATTAAAACCATATTGTTGGGAATAATTTTGTTTATAGCCGTTTCTGTTGTAGAAAAATTTAAGGGGCGAAATAAAATTTTTGCCTGCCCAAGGTCCCAGTAAAAATAAGCCCGGCATTCCTTCCCCCATTGTTGCCACAACTCCTGGTAGGAAATCTTTTCCTTCAAAATACCCGCAAAGGAGTAACCCGAATTTTCAAACAAAACCCCAGCCTGATCCATGAAAGTAGCATCAATGTTAGAGGAATCCAATCCCAACCCTTGAACCAGAGACCATTTATAAACATGGTCGGGACGCTCGATCAGCGAATTTTGGACTCCGGTAATGCTTCCCGACAAGTCATCTTTAACCCCTTCAATGGTAGCGGAGACATTATCGGTAAATTCAATTCGTCTTCTTGCATATTCTATTTCGTAAGCCAGATGAACGATGAAAGCAGTTCTTCCATCACTTGATCCGTTATATTGAATCTGACTCTCCCGGTTTTTAAACCAGGCCCAATCTCCATTCACATGGGAAGAAATATCAATTAAATCAACAACACTTCGGGTAGCTTTTTCAGCAGTAGAATTTACAGAGGGACTTGAAGAGTGAGCGGTTATTTCTCCTGCCTTTGAAGTAAAAGTATTTGTTGCTTGTGAAGAAACCGAATCGGGGGTTGCCATGGTAATAACCCGGGTGGCTGATCGAATATAAAAACTAATAAAAGTAGTATTGTGGCTAATTACAATTGTATTGCAGGCGTTATTAATGTTTCCCCCGGTGGTATAGTTCTGAGCGGTTCCGCTTATGGACCAAAGCTGATAACCGAACGATCCGTTACATTGCGAAGTCGCAGATACTGCCTTGAAAGATCCACCTGATGCTGTTCCAGTCCATTCAAAAGCGATTCCATATTCTGCGGTATCCCAAGTACCCGGTCCCGGATCAGCGAAAGTAATAGTATGTGTTTGACCCGACGACAATGATATTACCTGCCCGCCTACACCGGATAATGCATTCTGAGTAATCTTTTGCGGGTTAGCTTCTGTATGTTGATGTTCCGGATCGCTGATAGGAAACCCCAATGTGTCCAAATGAGTATGAGTGATATCCGTCGTACCGCTTGCCACAATGACATCATCAACAGCGGGAGGTGACAAGGTTCCCACCTGACCGATACCAGAAATATGTGCAGTTAAACTATCATTGGGTAATTTTTCCTCAACAAAATGCTCGACCCTTAAAAATACTTTTCCAATTTCCCCAATTCTGGGCAAATCATCCGTTTGATTTAAAGAAAGTAAATTATTGTTCTGGTTGATTTTTGCATAATTTGTAGGGCTATTGGGTATGGCAGCATTTATGGGATCAACAGCATTATTACCCGTGCCTACCTGATCGTTTTGCACCTGAAGGAATTTGGTGTCAATGGAATCCGATTTTTTAGGTTTGGAGCTGAAAACCACTTCTCCCAGATTTACATCCGTCACATAATCCAGGGGGTCGGCAAGATGCCCATCCACTTTCACATTGGAAATTTGTTTTATGGGAAAGGCAGGGTCACTGAATAAATAGCGATGATCTGAGACTTTTTCCAACACGGAATCATCCGCGTAATGAAACTCATTAATCCCACTGCATCCCAAAAACTGGGTTGAATTGATACTTGAATAATTAATTTCATCATCATTGACTATTAAAGTCCCCGAAGGAGGGAAGTTCTCAGTCGAGGCCACGGTTAAAATCGTGCCTCCTGGAATAGCCACTGAAGTTAAAATTGTTTTTTGGGATTTTCGAACTAAAACGCCGGGGGCATTATCAATATTCCCAATAACAATAGGTTTGGTTTTTCCCAGTGAATTTTCCGGAGCATTTGGATAGTCACTCAGATTGATGGAATTCCCAATAATATTCGCCCCATAACTTTCTGAAATATCGATTAAATCAAAGGAGCAAATGGATTCATCAAAATTAACAGGGTCTCCTATACGAGCCACGAAAATTTCTGCAAAATCTGAACTCGCTAAACCTTCACCATCAAACCATTGGTAAATCTTAACAATTGCCGATTCAGGAGGACGATGGCGGAACAAATTTGAAAACCTTTTACCCGAACCAATGAAATTTACAGGCGTATTGACAAGTTGAACTGTTAAACTACTTCCGGAATTGTTTGACAAAATATCGGAGGAAATCAGCCTGTCAATATTACCCATATCCTTTACTAAGGGAAACCAATCAACTCCATCGATATTTATTCCATCCCGATCTGTCAACCGCAGTTGCAGGGCTGGCAGCCCATTTATTTCTGGCCAATCTATTTGCATGAGATTAACCGGAGCATTCGCTTTTTTGTTTCGGGCTGCATTTAAACCTGTTGTAAAATCCGTTCTCATATATTTTCCTAACAGAAAAATGCATTCAATTTATTGCGTTATGGCCTAGTTTCATAAACTCGAGCTTGTCATCCAACGTCATGGACATGGAATTGATTCTTTCATCTATATCTTCCCTTACACGTCTTTTCAGGATTTCCATCAATTTTTCTTTCCAATTTTCTTGTTGACGGAGCTGCATATAGAAATCTGATCGGAGGGTTATGGATTTAACAAATGCCAGGCTGCCATCCTTAAAAAATACACGTACTGGAAAATTTTGACGCTGACCTATTTCCTGAATTTCCTCTACATCTATTTGAAACGAAAAATCCCCGGGAGTGCAGTTCTTCCAATCCAACATCTTTATCTCCTATTGTTTATGCAATTCTATCGAACCTGAGTACTTTCCAAATACAACCAACTGAAAATCAAAAGCGTTCATCCATCTGACCGTGTGGAGGTTAGCCTCCCTATCTTCAAATTCAAAAAGCTCAAATGACTTTTTAACCGTTTCAAAAAAACTCAATGCAGCATTCCGTTCGCTTTGACTTATATTGCTGAATAAAAACAGGAACGTTTCACGCTTTACCCCTTTTTCCTGAATATAGATAGTCCCACCAGAAGTAACAGCCTTAATCTGTTCAGGAAAGTCAACCGGTTCAATGGCTGGATAATCGGGCATTTTTGTAGGAACCCATTGAGCTATCGGGGATACTTTTGTAGGAAAATAAAAACCAAAACTCATGAACAAACTCCAATTAATGCTATCCGCTTGCGAGTAAAAGGATTAAAACTATTTTTTCTGGATGGAGCGAAGGAAAGGTTGATTCTAAAGTTTAATATTTATTTTGATCTTCTTCTTTCAAGGCGGCGCAACTCATCCTGCAATTGAACGGCAAGCTGGCGAAAATTCTGTCGACTCATGTTGGAAGGGCTCACAGAATCAGGAAGATTTAAATTGATATTTACATTTTTAATTGCCATTCCGGTGGTGTTACCCAACCTTCTTTCTTCAGCTTGGGTTTTATTTAGAACGGCTTCATCTTTGTATATTATTGCCAACATATCCCTGGGAACGCGGTCAATCCCAGTGGAAAACGCCTTTAATGAGCCAAAAGTATCAAATCCCCCGGGGTTGACTGAAGTCCCATCAAAGGCACCTGGGTTTGCTGAAGATTCGTCTTTATCTATATCAAAATCACTATCGTTTGAACCTTTAGAGCCAATTTTTTTAACTTTTATTTTTTGAATAATGGGCTTTGAAAAAGTTTTTTCGATTTTCTTTCGAATTTCCAAGGCCTCTTCTGTTGCTTTATCTACCAATTCAAGGTGTAGCAAAAATGGATTTTGAGCTTGAAAACTCCTCAATAACACTTCGATCTCCCTCAATTGATCGCGAACATTTGGAGGTAAAATTTGAAACTCAATTGGTTCGGCGTTTTCTAGATCTTTTAATAAATCAGCAATTACTTTAAATCCTTTATCATTTTGAACGCGATTAATCCCTTCCAATGCCTTTTTGTAGTTTTCAAGGGATTTTTGGGCTGATTCAGTAAACTGATCCTCAAACCTAACAACAATTTTAGTGTTTACAGTTGTTGAAACCATAAAGAAGTACCAGAAATCATTTAATTTTAATACGGTTGCGATTTATTTAATCGAAAATTATCCATAAAAGCCATTGCTTTCCATTCAAAAATACTTAGATCATTCTTTTCGAAAGGATATCCAGCCTTTTTTAGCAAGTACATAGTTTCCAGAGTCCCGACCCATGTTCGAAATTCATGAGGGTAGTTTTCAAGAATTTTTTGTGCCGGATGATTCAGGATATTCCATTCGGGGTTTTCAGTTTCTTCATAAACACGGCTTAAAAATTTCTGATACGCTACTTCCAGTTCCGGCACATTTTCCTGAAAGTAGCCTACTAGTTTTTTAAAACAGCATTTTCCATTTTTCCATTCACCCCCTCAAAAACCAGAGCTGCAGCATGCTTAAAGGATGGCAACACAAATTTTTTCCAATCAGGGGTTTTGGGGGTTAAAGGTTTTTCCATGCCCTTAACTGGGTCTGTAAAAACGGCTTCTCCAATATTGCCCTCCTTATCCTTTACTTTTATATCCAGCAGCAACCGGTCAATAAAATCGATGCGCGCTGAGGAAGAGTGATCTTCCATCAGGTTTCCAGAGGTTCCAAATTTAAATCTCGATCTTAGAAAATTACAATATTCTTCCGATGTTGAGTTTCTTAGAATCAGAAGGACTTTAATTTCACCATAAGGGATTTCTATGTTTACAGTCCCGGGGTTAAGATTTACTTTCATCCTGGCCTCTCCATTGATCAGCTTAAATAATGAGTTTGCTGGTTAATTATTTTTACAATCACCGATCCATATGTTTCATCTTCCAACACCTGAAATTCGGCATTTACAGTAACAATATCTCCATCTCTATCTTTCTTTGCTTCTTTATAAACAACTTTTGGGAAAACAATGTCACAGGAAAAATTAAAAGTCCCCGATCCGCCTGATATAACCGACCCGGTAATGGGAATATTTAAAACATATGGGGTACCATTAATAAGTCCTGTTTTATGGGAGTCGTCTTGCATCTCCAATACAGCAGACAGACTCTGCTTGTATTTGTCACCACGTTCAACTCGCGATACAAAACCGCTTCCATCTCCCATTTCATAAATGGGATTTGCCTGATTATCAATAGTCCATTCAAAAGACTGTAAGTCTCCCTGAAACGAAACCGGTGAACCCCCTACCGAAAGATCCCCTGCTGCAACGGAACCTGTGAGAGAACCGCCGCGAGTAAAATTCACATCGCCGTATCGGAGGTAAGATTCTCCGACAACCGTGGGTTTTAAATCAGAACTGAATTCTTCTTTTCCCATCCCTCCAAATTGAGCTTCCAGCTTTACAAAATCTCCCCTTTCACCACTTACTTTTACGGACTTGCCAAATAACCCGGTAAACCGTTTTGCTGCTATTCCATCATATTCCACCATTGTCAGCGAGGGCAGGTTGATGTTATCCAAATCTCTTTCTATAAAATGCCGGTAAACGGTTGGATCATTGATATTATCCGGTTGATCTGTGGTCACCTTTCCCATAACCAGGGAAAGAAAATGAGCCAGGTTGTGGGGCATGGCGCGTTGTTGGTGACTTCCATCTAACTTCCAATTCAAAATTTCCTGGATTGCGGGTTCATTGAGCCCCGTTACCTCATTTTCATCAGTTTGAACTTCATTTGGATGAAGATCGGTAATGGGCCCTTCAAAATTGAATGCTGTTCCCAGGGTAGCTGTATTCCCATAAGAAGATTCTTTAATTATAGAAAATACGCGCCACCCAGTAGTTATTCTTTTGGTTGCCATAAAATAATCCTCGAACTGTATAGGAAGAACATCCTTCCCTTATTATTTTTTGAATTATTAGAAAGAGGAGATTAATTCTATTTGTGCGGTGATCGTCGAAATAAAATAATAATATTCACCTTTTTTGAATTGTTCCTCCGTGGTACTTACATTATTGACGAAGGCATCTATTCCCAAGTTATTTGTTGAGCTTTTTTGTTTTTCTAAAACTCGTTCAATGTTTTGAACCAATGAAAGGTTATCCTCCATCCCCATTTGTGCGTTTCGATGCCGGGTTATTGCAACCACCTGAGCTGAAACTGTTTCTTTTATTTCATTGGTGGTTTGGATTTCCTGCTGCTTCCCCTCTGAATTTGGCAAAATCGCCAGGGCAGGTAGGTCATTAGGAGCATAGAAAAGAGAATCTTTTTCATTTTGGATTGAAAACCCGCGTTTAAAAGTTTCTATGGTTTGAACGTTATTGGTTATCCATGGATCGTTTTCCAATGTGGTTTTGATGCCATTCGCTAAAGCTGCATAATCAGTCACAAATTTTCCTCCAAAAGCTAAATTTGCTTTGTTCCAAATTCTTTTTTAAGAGCCTTTTCCATTTTTGTTTTGGCCTGAAGTGAAGCAGTTTCAACTGCATTTCCCAAAACTCTAAAAGGGGGTGTGCCAGGATGGTTGAATTGTTTTACAGGATGCTTGGCCCCCGGCCAGAACAAATATTTCTTTTTCCTGGCTCGAATAATATGAGGTCGGCTTCCAAATTCAAGAATTGGAGCGATAGGAGAATTGCTTTTCAAATATCCAGTAGAAAAAGATAGGGCATCTCCTTCTATAAATTCAGAATGAATAGATTGAAAATATTTTCCCGTTCTCATTCTGGGTTTTTTATCCTGGGAAAGAATTCGTTCCTTTGCAATACTTTCAGATTGATTTATTAACATGCGACCCATTTCTCGGGCTGCATTTTGGACCCCAAAGGACAAACTCTCTAGCCATTTCCATAATCTTTCAAAGGATTTTATTTTATTATTAATGAACATAATATTATTTAGAGCTGGACTAATCGATAAGGTTCCCAGAGCATCTTAACCAATGGTGGAAGAGGTATTCGGTTCATTTCCAATAACCCCGGGGTCGATTCATCGGATTCAAATAGTTTGGATTTATTGGAAAAAATAAGTTTTATCCAATGCAGCATTCCCTGTTTGATTCCTTCTGGAACATCGCTTACTAAAGATCCGTAGCCAGAAACAAACTCAATTTCAACGGAGCTAAATTTCCTAAGGCTTGTAGGCCAAGAACTATTTTCATTTAAGGCTATCCTTCCAGGAGAAGGAGCCGTATCGACAAAATAGTTTTCCGCATCAAAAACAGAAGCAATATTTCCCGTATCGTAGGTCTTGATAAAAACAACGGATTGAATGGGTGGCCTTGGGATAACAATTATTCGCTCATTCAAATTGCCTGACCTGCCTTCACATCTAAAAGGAAGATGGTCAAGCCATAGTGTCCAAGTTTGGGTAATAAAGGATCTTCCGGTCCATTCTTCAGCCCGTTGGCGAACCGCAGTAATCATCGAAGATATTAAGTCGTCATTGTTTCCATCATCAATCCGCAGATGATTTTTCGCTTCCACCAATGAAACCGGTTCAATAGAAGGTTGGGTTTTTATTTTTAGAGCCATAATTTGTTGATCAACTTATTTTCCGGTTTTTGTTCTTTTATTTTCTGGAGCTTTTCCCAGATTTTTAGATTGAATCTTTTTTGCCCAGCGTTTGCGAAGAAAAACCTTGGCCAACTCTTCTGGAAGATCAACGGTATCTTCTGCGCAATAGGTGAAAACAGAGATACCATCGGGGGAACCCTGGCGAGTTTTCAACATTTTAATTTTCATAAAGAATCCAAAAGATGAGGGTAATTCCTTTCCCAGAAAATGGGAAAGGAACTAAGGAATATTAATTAACAGGTGCCAAGTGAGGAATGCCGCGAATTATCATCGCGGCGACCTGGGCACCGGTTGTAGCGCCGACAACGGTTAACACCGCTCGCAGGTAGCGTTTGCTTCCCTTGTATCCAACGCGCTGATTGGTATTAGAAACCAGGTCCACCAAAGACCCTTCCTGGTCATTGGCATTGACATCGTTCCAGTTGGAATTATCATCGGATTCCTGAATCTTTGGTGTATGAGTACCATCCGTGACCGTACCAACACTAAAAACTATGGCCGAGGCCCGGAAATCCCTGATATCGACCCCGGCACCATTTTCATCTGCAATATAGTCATCAGGATCAATTGAATTGATCGCATCAAAATTGTTTTTCATATCTTTCATTTGATTCTCCGTTATTTTTTTATGTATTTTTCCTTCAAAAAAACGATTAGGCAGCAGTTTTCTGAATTGCGAAGGCTTCGAAATTCGTTACATCGCCCCCGGTGCGCTTCGTTGTATAAAATAAAACGAAGGGTTTTGAACTAAAGGGATCTCGAAGAACCCGCAGTCCCATTCGGTCCACAATGGTATAAGCCTGACTGAAATCACCGAAGGCAACGGACAAAGAATTTGGGGCAACCTGAGGCATATCCTCCATGCGTTCAATGGCATGACCCAATAAAGTTTGAGGTTCGCCTTCCTGAAATCCTGGCTGCCAAATATATGAACCGCTGGAATCTTTGAGTTTGGAAACTTCTTCGATCGCACTTCGAGACATCAACCATTTGGCGTTGGGTACGTAGGGACTTTTTAAAGCATAAAACAAAGTTCGCAATCCGTCGGCGGTCAAGGAGCTGGCATCTCCTGTATTGATCTGTTGAACTTCCCCTGGATTATTTGTTCCCCCTGCATAAGTGAGAATTCCCCTTGGTTTTCCAACTCCGTCACCGTTGATATAAGAAGCGTTTTCTATGCGTGACATTTTGTCCGCAATCTTCATGGATAACCACATTTCAACATCAATTCGGGAATCATCTAACAAGGTTTGCGTGGCCTTTGGCATAGCATATAGTTCGTGGACCGGAATCCGACGAACTCCAATTTTTGGGGTATTGGTTTCGGTTCGTGCGGCCCGTTCACTGGTCCACCCGCTGTCTGCTTCGTTTAGATCTTCCGGGATTTCAAGTGCATCCGTGGAGATCGTTTCCACCGTTGCAATATTACGCATGGGCGAAGTTTCAAAAACTTTTTGAATGGCATGCTCTGAAATTTCCGGGGTCATCCAATAACCTCCATCCGGATCGCTATCAGAGGAAAGTAATTTCACCTCCTCTGCAGACAATAGTCCCTCCCCTTTACGCAGATAATTCGTAATGGCCTGTTTTCTGGTTTGAGAAAGTGGATCCGAATTTTTTGTTTCATCCATAGCTATTCCCGGACGACTCAATTTAGTTTCAACTTTCTCTATCCGCTCCTTAACCTCGCTCAGATTTTGGATTTCCTTTGCAATCCGGTTGACTTGTTCCTCTAAAACAGGGTCGGCATATCCCTTTTTCTGAATTTCAGATAGACGTTGGTCATTCTTTACCCTATGTTCCAAAAATGCCTGGTTCAGCTCTTCAACAAGTTGCTTTATTTCTTCCATATTGAACTCTCCTTAAAAAAGAAACCCCCGCCAGACCTTCCATGAAATGCCATATATAATAATGAACCTTTTCATTATTTTTGGCCCAAACGAGGGGAATAATAGTTAATTTCTAATAGATTATGAGGCTTTTACTGTACTCAATAACTGGTGAAGGGAGGCCCTTAAAACTTCAATTTCCCTGGAGTTTTCGGCTTCAACAAAGTGGGGTTTTCCCGGCCCATTTTTGCTGTTAACAAGAAGGGATTTTAAGTTGTGGATAGCTAATTCTGTTTGTTTGTGATCCATTCCAACCGCATTTTTCAAAAACTGGCCGATCATTTCTTTTTTCCCTTTGACACTGATAACCCCTGCGTGTCGATTCATGGGAAAAGTAACAACGCTATATTCGAGAAGTTGGATCTCTTTTAATCGGCGGACTTCAGGACGGTGGTGATCCGCCTCTTCTTTGATTACGCGAAAGCCAATAGACAACCCCGTTTTCCCGCCAATATTTTGAGCCATTTTCATGAGACTATGGCGTTCCCTAGCTGCGGTCACATTAAGGTCAAGTAAACCTCTAACAAATAAACCGCGGTCATCCTCATAGGCTTCTACGTTCCAACCAATCTGGCGGGTGGGATCGTGGTGGTCGAGAATAGGGAATCGGCCCTTATTCTCTGTCAGTGTTTTTTTATAAGCGCCTTTTTCCACCACGTCGCCACCCAGATCAATAGATCCAAAGGTAGAGGCATACCCACAAAACTCACCAGAATCATTTATTGCATCCATTTTGAATGGAAACGATTTAAACTCTTTCATAGTCACCTTCTTTAAATAGAAAAGTTTTGCAAACGGGGAACCAATTTATCCCCTCCAGGCACATCATCGAATCCGACCATCCGGCGTTTTTCATTCAAAGTTAAAAAATCACTTTGATTCACACGATTCCATAAAGCCTCCTGGTCTTCAGACAAGGCTTCAATACCATCTTTATTGAAATCCAAGAAAAGGTCTTTACCGAATCGGGGAACCAGCCAATTGTTAAGCGCATCGCGTAATCGATTCAAGAAAGGACAAACGACTTCTGTGTACAAAGCTTTCCGTGCTTCTTTACGGTTTTGATAAGTTGCCGGGCCCAAACCTATCAACTCGGGAGGTACGTTATAAACCTGAGCAACCTGCAGGGCGCTCATTTTTAATCCTTCAATCCAATCCATATCTTTTGGAGAGATACCCAACTCTTTCCATTCCAGATCCTGTTCCAATAACAAAGGGTCCCTGGCGTTATTCACTCCTTGTATCTGCCGACGCATTTCTGATTTCAATCGTTCAAACTGTTCATCGGTCAACCGTTGCTTGCAGGTCAAAGCCCCGGAGGGAACCGCCGCATTTTGTAGTAGCGACGCATTCCATTTGTCACCATTGTTTAATTTATCAATGGCTAAAGCTGCTACCTGTATTGGTGATAAACCATACCAATCGTCCAAAGGATGAAACAATTTGAGATGAAGAATCCGTTCCGGCGAAAATTTTACCTTCCGTCCGGATACCGTATACTCGTACCCACCTACAAAATGTATGGGATCAGGAATCACCCTCATTCGATCTGGACGCAAGGTATATAGTTCTTTGGGAGGGCTATTATGAGGTCCGATACATTCCAGATAAGCGTTGCCGGACAAATAGAAAAAGCTGGCAACCGATTCCACCCATTCAAATTTTCCCTGCAATGGATTAGGCCTTTCCATTAGATCTAGAATAGGATGCTGCAAAACTTCCCGGCGTTCGCCATTAGGCAAATTACGAAATAGCAACCAAGGAACACCCGCAACAGCTGAGGAAATTTCTTTCACACAAGAAAATAGAACACTATTTTGTGTGAACCCTTCTTTGGCTAAAATTTCGTAATCCGTCTTGGGGGAAACTCCGTGTCCTCCAGGCAACCACAACGTCATGGCGCGGGTGGCGGTACTACCTTTTTTTCTGATTCTTTTGAACCAATCTATTAATTTCATAATTTTAAAAAACTAATATGGGAGAAAGAAAAACAAAAAAATATCCTTCTTAAATAACAGCAGCTATACCGGTTGGATTTGCAAACGATGAGCTGGTGTATTTTGTGTTGGGAAATTTATGTTGAGGACGCCCTTCTCTATCAATTAAAACAATCCAATCTTCTGGCTGATAGTAGGTGACCCAATAAAACCCGTTCGAGGGATCATAGGTAATCCCTTGCAACGAAGTAGGAACTGGATCCAGCTTTTCCAGGGTAACCGAATGGATAAAATTCATACCCAGATCAAAAACAAACAGGGAGTTAAAAAAATTATCGGTAATGATAATTCGTTGAAGTACCGGATCGATACACAAATCCTGAGGGCTGGCCAATCCTGATGTTGATAGATCAAAAGTCTGGATCAAACTGCCATTTCTTTGGAGATGATAAAGGTTGAAGGATGTGAGTCCGTCCGATATTAGCCAAAGAGTAAAATCCCATGGATCAATGCAAATACCTTCAATTTGAGTTGCGGAAGGGTCGAATTGATCAATCCCAAAAGAACTTATGGGAGAACCATTTTGGGAATCAATATTCCAAACACGAATATCGGTCGATGTTCCGCTGCTATTATTTTCGGTAGAAACCCATAGAGAATTATCCGAAGGGTCCAATGCCAATCCATCAGGAGGTGGATTGACAGGAGAAAAAACGCTGGAGGGGATAGAGTTTCCTATTTCATTTCCCCATTTATCGACCTTAAAAATCTTTCTTGCATCGCTTGAAATTATTAAGGATCCGTTTAAAAATCTATTATTTGATACAATGGGTGACAGGCTTGAAGATTTAATCATTACTCACCTGCCAAATAATCGCCCGCAGATGACCCCGCTGAATTGGTACCCACTCGCACCCAAAAACCTTTTGCTTCAAACCCAACGGGACAATTTTTAAAAATTACAATTTCTCCCTCAACATTCTGCACTTCAAGATCACCTGCAACTCCACAATAAATAACGCGACAAACCCTGGAAAGAGGGTTTACTGCATGTGGCGTTACTGTTTCCCAATGCACAGGTGGACTTTCCAATCCCTGCTGGGAATATTTATCTTTCCAACGGCTGGACGCTAACAATATGTCTTGGGGCATATTATCTTCCTTTCATATCCGGAAATTTTCAGGTTAATCTTCTAATTCGTGGACCAGACAACCCTGAGTTAATCAAATTAAAAAACATTTCCAGAGCATCGGGTCCGTCATCGTGATTGGCTTTGGGGAAATATTTCAATTGATCCAACAACAAGGTCTGGTTTTTTCGAAATCGAATCAATCCATTTTTAATATGAGGTTGCAATTTTGAAATCCTCAAAATTTTATCGTTAATGGGTCTCACCCCTTCGACTGGAGGATAAATTTTCCTTCGTGCTCCTTCTTTAATTACCTGATCTTTAAACAATTGTTGAAACTGTACTTCCTCAATGGCGATTTTTTCAAAGTGATACTTTTTTTGATATTCGAACAGGGTTTCCATTATTGAATCAGGATGGCGTTTTTCAATATCAGCTTGAATAATATCGATGATGCCATCGGGGTTTACACAACCTACTAATATTGCAGATGGGTCTGCTTTTTTAGATGCTGACCCCATGGAAGGATCAACCGCGCAGTAGAAATGACTGTTTTTGTCTAAAAAAATTGGTTCCGGAATAAACCGAAACCATTCTTCCTGAAAAAGACAATCATCAGGGTTAACCGGTTCATTTTGCTTCTCTGAATCAAAATAGGCAGGTCCATCGGAAACTCGCATCGTCATCAAAAAGTAATACGATTCTGCTTCGGGCCAGAGAACTTTTGTTCCCTCTAACATTTCGATTTTATGTTTATCAAAAAACCTTTTTGCTCTGTTCTCCGCATCAACAACTCTGGAAGTAAAAAGTGATTCCCATTTTTCCCAAAGTTTTGAAGAAGACCATTTGATTACAGCTTTCCACTTTTTACCATGCCAACCCGGCCTGACTAATAATCTTGAAAGTAAAGAGTCGTAATGAAGAATTGTTCCCACCACTATGAAAACGGTAGAGCGACCTCCAATTTTCATTAGGGCTTTAAAAAACCATTTACGATCTTTTTCACGTTGGTCAGGGGAATCAATATTTTCATCATCTTCCAGGTCATCGCAAATAACAAGATCAGGTCTCCGGTTTCCATGGCGTGCGCCTCGAAACCGTTTTCTTTTTCCACAACTGCGAACAGCTACTCCATTTTTCGTAACAATTTTTGTGGCCTTCCAAGTTCTACCCGAACCACAAACCTCTGGGAAGTCCTCTATCAACCTTTCATTCGCTTCAAGTTCAACTTTAATCTGCTCCAGAAGCTCTTCTGATTGGTCGGAGGTATCAGAAACTAAAACAATAAATTTTTTTCTTAATCCGACAATGCACCAAAGGGGTAAGATTAAAGAAGAGAGTGTTGATTTAGCATTGCCGCGGGGAGCGGCCAAAGCTTCTTTACTTCCTTTGCCGGAAACTTGCGATTCAATTATTAGCTGGCCAAATCGTTTGAACATTTCCTCATGCATTTGGGAGCATTTTTCGGTCAGGTGATGCGGGAAATAATGTCTGGCAAAAAACTTCAAGTCTTTTAGAGCTTTTTCTTTGTGTTTTTCTTTTTGTTTATGGCTCCTTTTATTGAAGGGTTTGAGCTTTTCTTTAATTTTATTTCCTGTTGCCTCTTTTGGCCTTTTGCTTCTAATTCCTGGTAATCCCACCATTGCTGGATAACTTTTTCTTCAATTTTTTCGACGTGATCCCCTATTAAGTGAGCTGCTGAAACTTCTTTGTTTTCAGCTAAATAAACCGCAACTGTTTGAAGAGTTTCTGAAAGCAGTTGCATGGGGTCTATCTTCCCGGTTTGGATTTTAAGTTTGAGTAAATCCTGGATTTTTCCAATATATGCACAATAAACACGGTGGTTTTTCAAATCGTCAGGTGATTTTTTAATCAGTTTCTGAACTACCTTTTTATTTTCCTCCAACTCATTTATCAGCCTTGATAAATCCGATAATTCACCATTTAAAACTTTAAGCGATCTTGTTGTCACTTACATTCAAGGCTCCTACAATTTGATTTACCGATTTATTTAGTTCATTAAGCTGTTTAAAAATCCTTGAAATAAGTCCCTCCGTTTTACCCACGGCAATATAAAAAGCTTTTTTTTCTACATATTGCTCAAAGTTGTATTTTTGATCGCTTTGCCTGGTTTTTTCCAATTCACGAAGGAGGTTTTCCATTTCTTCCAGATTTTGTTTTAGATCATTCAACCTTCTATTATTTTCTCCAATCATCCAGCGAACAAACCATCCAAGGGTTCCCAAAGTAAATAATGCGAAAAAGGTCAACCAGGGGGTTAAAGTTCTAAATAGCTCCAGGGACATATGGAATCTCAAAAAACGGAGTGTTATTAATAGATTTTTTTCAATTAGGAGTGAGGAAAATTTACTTTTTTCACGACCTCATGGATTACCTCTTCCTGATTATTTTTTATAGCAGCCCTTAAAGTTGAAAGCCCCACTGCCTCCAAAACCCATGTCATCGAGTCACTGGATACAAACTCATGAAGGGAAATATTACCGGTGGAAAAATTTAAAAATGATATGAAAAGCATCAAAACTGAAGTGAGATAAGTCTTTCTTCCCTTTAACCAGTCCATCATAAACTCTTTTATTGAATTGTTATTTTGAAAGGTGGGCCGGGAATCTCCCGGCCCATTTTAGGTAGGAAACAATCCTTTGCACAAAGTATTGGGGAGATAAATAGAATTTTTGGGCATTTTTTAATTTTGAGTAAATTTACAATTTATAAATCCTTTAAAAAAAGAATGCCAACCTCTCCTCTCACTATATGTAATTCAAAGGAAGGTAATAAATTCCTAAACTATTGGAAAAAGAAGGTTTTTTTTCAGTAAAAATGAAGCATTGAAAATTCAAAGTGACTGGAAGGAAAATTAAAAATTTAACGAAAAATTTTTTGGGTCTAAAAACTTTTGTTAATACATGAGTTGAGTCGATAGATCTTTTTTACAATTTTTTCATGTTGCTTTTACAATTGTCATTCTATATATTGACGCCTCAATTCCCCCTACAAACGATTTTAATTGCTCCGGTTTTTATGGAACCCAAAGAAACTATTTGGAAAAAATGTCTCGAAAAAATTGAGGAAAGCATCCTTCCTGATAGTTTCGCAACCTGGTTTTCATCCACGTATCCCCGGAATATGGATGACGGGTTAATAACCATCGCTGTTCCCAACCAGTTTTACAGAAAATGTTTAATTGAGAACTACCGGGAATTAATAGAGGACACTCTAAAAAATGTATCGGAACAACCCCTCTTGGTGGACTTTTGTGTTGAATCGGAAAAAGTAGCCCAAACAGAACCACAAAAACATACCGCAGTCGCTGTTGAGGAACCGGAACCTCGGGGCACTTCAATTAAAACAGAGTCTTGTACTAAAACACTCAGCCCTAAGTATAGTTTTTCCAACTTTATCGTGGGTTCGAGCAATCAATTTGCCCATGCGGCAGCTTTGGCTGTGGCTAATAATCCAACCTTGGCCTACAATCCCCTTTTTATTTATGGCGCTGTGGGTTTGGGAAAGACCCATCTCTTACATGCAATAGGTAATCAAATTTGTGAAAACAACCCGGGATCAAGAGTTCGTTACATTTCTGCCGAAAGTTTCACTGTCGATTTGATTGAATCAATCAAAAAAGACAAAATGCCATTTTTCAGAGAGCGTTATAGGCCCTTGGATATTCTGCTGGTAGACGACATTCAATTCATTGCCGGTAAGGAAAGGACACAAGAAGAGTTTTTCTACACTTTCAATGCTCTTTACGAATCACACAAACAGGTTGTAATTTCGAGTGATAGATATCCTAAAGATATTCACAATATGGAAGAAAGGCTGCGTTCCCGGTTTGAATCCGGTTTAATTGCCGATATCAATCCTCCGGACTTGGAAACCAAGGTTGCTATTCTCTACAAAAAAGCGGAGCTCCATAAAAAACACATTCCACAAGACGTTGCTATCTTTATAGCAAGCAACATAAAATCAAATATCCGGGAGCTGGAAGGGTTCCTTTTAAGGATTATCGCTTACTCGTCTTTCACTCACCGGGAATTGGATTTGGAGTTGACTAAAGAGGTTTTGAAAGATTTTACGTTTGATAAAACAAGGAATTTTACCATCCAAAATATCCTCAAAACAGTGGCGTCCTACTACGACATAAAAGTGTCCGATATTAAGTCAAAAAGGAGAACCCGGGAGATTTCAAACACCCGCCAAATAGCGATGTATTTGTGCCGGGAACACACAAAATCTTCCTTGCCGGAAATTGGTAAACAGTTCGGAGGTAAGGATCACACAACGGTAATTTTCTCCCACAAAAAGATATCAAATAGTATCAAAGAAAACAATGATTTACAGAGCTCCATTCGCGAGATTTTAAACCTGATAGAAAATGGAAAACCTGTATAAAACATGTCAAAAACAGGTTAAAAAAACACCCAAAATAGGGTATAATTCAGGCAGTAAAAGTTTCCCCCACCTTTGCTAAAAATGCGGCATTTTTACTAACAACTTCTTCTTTAAAATCTACCTTTTAAGTTGGGAACTTAGAGCGTTTTTCCACATACTTTCAGACCCTACTACTACTACTTTTTAGTTAAAGGGTTCTTATTTTTATTAGTTTAAGTAATAACCAGGTAATTATGGAATCATCAGAAAAAAAAGCATACGACTCTTCAAACATAAAAATCCTCGAAGGTTTAGAAGCTGTTAGAAAAAGACCCGCAATGTACATTGGCGGAACAGGTATTGATGGGTTGCATCACCTGATTTTTGAATTGGTTGATAACAGTGTTGATGAAGCTATTTCAGGTTTTTGTAATGAAATAGAAGTTATCCTTCATATTGATGGCACTGTTACGGTATCTGATGATGGCAGAGGTATCCCTGTAGGAATGCATAAGGACCGAAACGTGTCAGCAGCAGAAGTGGTAATGACAGTTCTTCACGCAGGAGGAAAGTTTGATAAGGATACTTATAAAGTATCTGCCGGGCTACATGGCGTAGGTGTTTCTGTAGTAAATGCTTTGTCAGAATCGTTACAGCTTGAAATTAAAAGGGAAGGAAAAATTCACTGCCAAAGTTATTTAAAAGGGAAACCCACTTCTCCACTTGAAGTTACAGGTGAAACAAACACTTCGGGAACAAGAATCCGGTTTAAGGCAGATTCGGAAATTTTTGAAGATTTAAATTTTCGGTTCGAAATTTTATCTAATCGATTGAGAGAATTAGCCTTTTTAAATAAAGGTTTAAAAATACATATCCATGATGAAAGAGATGGGAAAGATAATGAATTTTATTTTGAAGGAGGAATTGTCTCTTTTATTGAACACTTAGGCAAAAATAAAAAAGTTTTGCATCCTGATCCTATCTACATTGAAAGAAGTAAAGACGATTGTGATCTTCAAGTGGCCATTCAATATAACGACAGTTATGCAGAGGAAATTTTTACCTTCGTAAACAATGTCAATACACGAGATGGTGGAACCCATCTGAGTGGTTTCAGATCGGCTCTTACCAGGACGATCAATAGCTACGCAACCCAGAATAATATGCTCAAAAATGTTGGAGTGAGCTTGACTGGGGATGATGTAAGAGAAGGGTTGATTCTTGTTTTGAGTATAAAAATCCCTGATCCCCAATTTGAGGGGCAAACAAAAGGCAAACTGGGGAATACTGAGGTAAAAGGCATCGTTGAACAAATTGTTAACGAGAAACTGGGACAATTTTTTGAAGAACAACCTGTAATAGCCAAGAAAATAGTATCCAAAGTCATTGGAGCTGCTCAAGCGAGAGAAGCTGCCAAAAAAGCCAAGGATCTGGTCCGAAGAAAGAGTGCCCTTGAAGTAAGTTCACTGCCTGGGAAACTCGCGGATTGCTCGGAAAAAGACCCAAAGCTCTCCGAACTTTATATCGTAGAGGGTGATTCCGCAGGTGGTTCGGCAAAACAGGGGCGTAACCGGAAAAACCAAGCCATATTACCCATGCGTGGAAAAATCCTGAATGTGGAAAAAGCGCGGGCCGAAAAAATGATCGCCAATCAGGAAATCCGAACTCTTATCACAGCGTTGGGAACAGGGATAGGAAGTGATTTTAAACTCGAAAAGCTTCGCTACCACAAAGTAATCATTATGACAGATGCGGACGTAGATGGAGCCCACATTAGGACTCTCCTCCTGACCTTCTTCTTTCGCCAGATGCCACAAATTATCGAGAACGGATATTTGTACATTGCGCAACCCCCACTTTTCAAAATTAAAAAAGGAAAGAAGGAAAACTATTTGAAAGATGAAAAGCTGCTTTTTCAGTTTTTAATGGATCAGGGAACTGAAAAACTGGAAATTTCCACCAGTGAAAATGGTGAGAAAATTTCAGGTCGGGAATTAAAACTATTAATTGATAATTTGTTTAAATTTGAAGAGTGTTTTAAACAGGTAGTTTCAAACAATATCCCAAAAGCTTTTTTGAATGTTTTGATTGGCTTGAGTGTTGGAAGAAACAATTTCGAAAAACTGGAACATGTTCTCGCAACGGCAATCCAGATTTTGGATGGGTTGATTGACAAAGAGAACAAAAACAAATACGAATACAAGAAAGAATTTTTAAACATTCCAATAAACCTTGAGAAAAGCATCAACCTTGATGGGGATTTAAATAACCGGCTAAAGGAATTTCTTATTGAGATTGATGAAACCAAAAAAGAGTTCTCTACGGTAAAAACATCTCACCACTTTAAAAAGGTCGATTTAAATAAAGAGATAAAAGACCTAACACTTTCAATTGGATTTGATCCGGAAAGCAAAACCTATGGAGTTACTTTTTTTGGTTCTAATAATGGCCGGGATTTTGAAATCAATTTAAACCCGGAATTCATGGAATCGGTCATCATCCAAAATATAATAGAAATTTATAAACCCATCAAAGCTGCCGATCACCCACCCTTTATTTTGCATAACAACGGGGAAAGTATATCAGTAGATTCCAAACATGGTTTGCTGGAAGCGGTTCTGGAAATGGCCAAAAAAGGTATCTATATCCAGCGATACAAAGGTTTGGGCGAAATGAATCCCGAACAGTTGTGGGAAACCACTATGGATCCGGAAGTCAGGGTTCTTTTGCAGGTGCGAGCAGATGACTTGGTTTCTTCTGAAGATTTGTTTACCACCTTGATGGGAGATGATGTGGACCCGCGTCGCGAGTTTATTCAGAAAAATGCATTGCAGGCTAAAAACCTGGATGTTTAGTTTTTTGTCCAAACATTGTTTCTAAAAATATTTTTTCCCAAGAAAGGCTAAAGAATGCCCGAAACCATTGACCCGATAAGCATTGACGATGAAATGAAAAGCGCTTACCTCGATTATGCCATGAGCGTAATTATTGGTCGCGCTTTGCCGGATATCAGGGACGGGCTAAAACCAGTGCATCGCAGGGTTTTATTTGCCATGCATGAGACGGGGAATGTTTTTAATAAACCTTATAAGAAATCCGCACGTATTGTGGGTGACGTCATAGGTAAATACCATCCGCACGGTGACCAGGCAGTTTATGACACCATCGTTCGTTTGGCCCAAGAGTTCTCGCAGCGAAACCCTCTGGTAGATGGCCAGGGAAACTTTGGTTCCATCGATGGCGATTCGGCGGCTGCAATGCGATACACAGAAATCCGCATGCAGGAAATCACCGGAGAATTATTACGCGATTTGGAAAAAGAAACTGTCCAGTTTGTACCTAACTACGACGAGTCGACCAAAGAGCCTTCGGTTCTTCCCGCAAGCTTTCCCCAGTTACTGGTTAATGGTTCATCCGGGATTGCGGTTGGAATGGCAACGAACATTCCTCCGCATAATTTGGGAGAAATTGTGGATGCCGCAGTTTACCTGATTGATGAACCGGAATGTTCCATTGATGATTTAATTCAAATTGTGAAAGGTCCTGATTTTCCCACAAAGGGAATCATTCATGGAACCAATGGAATTATTTCTGCCTATAAAACGGGACGGGGAATTATCCGGGTAAGGGGTCGTGCAGAAATTGAAACCATGGAAAAAGGAGATCGGGAAAGGATTGTAATTAACGAGCTACCTTTCCAGGTAAATAAAGCCCGGTTGGTTGAAAAAATAGCAGAACTGGTCAGGGATAAAAAACTGGAAGGGATCTCCGACCTTAGAGATGAGTCTGATCGCGAGGGAGTTAGGGTTGTTGTCGAGTTGAAAAAGGGCACGATGGGTCAGGTGGTTTTGAATACGCTTTATAAAAATACTCAACTGCAAGATACGTTCGGGGTAATCCTCCTCGCATTGGTCAACAACCAGCCCAAGGTATTAACTTTAAAAGAATATTTACGCTACTTTATTCTGTTTCGCAAAGAAGTCGTAACCCTTCGAACAGAATTTGACCTTAGAAAAGCCCGGGAAAAAGAACATATTCTTGAAGGATTGAAAATTGCTCTCGATAATCTCGATGCGGTTGTAAAACTCATTCGAGACGCTGAAGACCCTGTCTCAGCAAAGGAAGGCCTCATGTCCACTTTTGAGTTGTCGGAAATACAGGCGAAGTCAATTTTGGAAATGAGATTGCAAAGGTTAACGGGTTTGGAGCGACAGAAAATTTTAGATGATCTGGAAGATATTCGGAAGAAAATCGAAGAGTACCTTCACATCCTCGCGAATGAGGACGTAAAACTAAAAATCATTAAAGAAGAACTCATTGAAATAAAAACCAAATACAGTGACGAGCGAAGAACAGAAATAGTTGAAACAGATGAAGGGGATCTGGTTATTGAAGATCTGATTGCCGATGAGGATACTGTGGTGGTTTATACCCGTAGCGGTTATATCAAACGCCATTCCGTCGATAACTACCGGGCGCAACGGCGCGGTGGCAAGGGGATTCGTGGTATGGATCTTAAAGAGGAGGATGTTGTTGAAAAACTTTTCATTGCCTCAACTCTCAGTCACATGCTTGTTTTTACCAGCATTGGAAAAGTTCATTGGTTAAGGGTTTTCTCAATTCCTGAAGTCAGCCGCACAGCAAAAGGAAAATCCATAGCAAATCTTTTGAGTTTGCAACCTGGAGAATCGATTGCCAGTATTTTATCGGTTCGAAAATTTGAAGAAGATAAATTTGTGATGGTTGCGACGGAACGTGGAATCGTAAAGAAAACTTCATTGATGGCCTATAGCAAACCCAGACAAGGAGGGGTCATAGGGTTAACCATTGACGATGGAGACCGGTTGATTGGCGCAGAGCTGTGTGATGGTGAAAGCGATATTCTATTGGCGACTGAAAAAGGGTTTTCTATTCGATTCTCTGAAAAAGAAGCCCGACCCATTGGTAGAACCGGAAGAGGTGTCAGGGGCATTCGCTTAAAACCAGATGATCGTGTTGTTGGAGCCGAGATAGTTCACCCGGGTAATATGTTATTGACCGTCACCTCGAATGGATATGGAAAGAGAACCCAGCTTGAGGAGTACCCGGTTCAGGGCCGGGGCGGCCTTGGGGTCATGACCATTCGTTGCAATGATAAAATTGGAGCGGTTGTGGGTATTCAACAGGTAACGGATAACGATCAGCTATTGGTTATCACTTCCGATGGAAATATTGTTCGAATGAAGGTAAATGAAATTTCTGTAATTGGCCGAAACACCCAGGGGGTAAGGCTTGTAGGAACCGGTGAGTCAAACCGGGTTGTAAGTGTAGAAAAACTGGTTGAGTAAATTAAACGGAAATTTCGCTTTCTGAAATATGAATAAAAAAGTTTCTCCCGCCTCATCTTTGGCCATTTTTTTTTCTGCCCTGTTTTTTCTCGTTTCCTGCGGCGAACAAAGTGATCCTTTAATAAATAAAGCCAATGAAGAATGGATTCAGGGGCATAATCATAGTGCCCTTGAGTTGCTGAACGAAGTTTTAAAAAAAAATCCTTCCGGTCCTAAAGCAGAAGAAGCCCTTTTCAGGATGGGAGAGATCCATCATTTCAGTTTGAACAACAGCACACGGGCTTTGGTTTTTTTCCAGGAGGTTCGGCAAATGAATCCCCAGGGGCCTTTTGGATTTAAAGCTCAAAAATATATCGCAGAAATAGCGGAGTTTGGATTAAAGGATTACGACCAGGCCATTATTGAATATCAAAACCTGATTAATTTTTATAAGAATGAGCCTTCCAATGGGGATCACCAGTACCGTATTGCTTCGATTTATTATAAAAAACAAAATTACGAACAGGCTCTGGTAGAACTACAAATTCTTTTGGAGAATTATCCCGACAGTCCCTGGGCCGAGGAAACAAAATTTAAAATTATTGAAATTCTTTATGCGCTAAACCGCTGCCCTGAAGCCAGAGAACAATACCGGCATTTCAATTTGGAATACTCAGAAAGCCGCTTTAAATCAGAAATGGATTTTGTGGTCGCATCTTGCCTTGAAGAAGAAGGCCATCTTCAAGATGCATACAACCGGTTTAAGGCATTAGAGGGGCAATATACTTATCCCGCAATATTGAAAATGAAACTGGTAGGAATAGAAAAAAGGATTGAAAAGAAAAGATAATGCTAGATATTAAATTTATCCGGGAAAACCTTGAAACCGTAAAGAAAGGTCTTGAACGCCGAAATGGGACCCGACCTGACCTAGAGTCTTTGTTAAACCAGGAGGATGAAAGGCGACAGGGACTTCAGGAGTCTGAGCAATTAAAAAATAAAAAGAAGAAACTTTCTGCTGAAGTTGGAAGGCTCAAACAGCAGGGAGAAGATGCCTCCCAACAAATGGAAGAAGTGAAAAACCTGAATGTATCTATCAAAGAATTAGATGACAAGGTTGAAGAGCTGGCATCTTCTATCCACGAAAAACTTTTGGGGATTCCCAATCTGCCTGATAAAAGTATTCCTGATGGTCAAGATGAGTCTGGCAACCGGTTTATTCGTGATTGGGGAAGCAAACCAGAAATAACCAAACCTCTCAATCATGTTGAAATTGGTGAAAAGCTTGGACTCTTGGATATGAAACGGGCTGCAAAAATTTCCGGCGCCAGGTTTGCAGTTTACCGTGGGGGAGGAGCGGCTTTGCTGAGGGGATTGATCAACTTTATGGTGGATGTCCAGACTCAGGAGAATGGATATGAGGAACTCTACCCTCCCTTCCTGGTCAATGAAGAGAGTCTGCTTGGTACAGGCCAATTACCCAAGTTCGGTGAAGAACTATTTACCATGAGGGATGATCCTCTTTTTCTGATTCCGACAGCGGAGGTTCCTGTTACAAACTTCCACAGATCAGAAATTTTGGAAGAAGAAGCATTACCCATTTGTTATACCGCTTATACTCCCTGTTTCCGGAGAGAAGCAGGGTCTTATGGAAAAGATACTCAGGGTTTAATCCGGCAACACCAGTTTGACAAAGTGGAACTGGTGAAATTTTGTAAAGCCAGTGAATCTGGACAGGAATTGGAAAAACTTTTGGTGGACGCGGAATCGATATTAAAGAAATTGGATTTACACTATCGGGTCATGGAATTATGTGTTGGAGATCTGGGGTTTTCTTCAACGAAAACCTATGACCTTGAGGTATGGCTACCCAGTCAAAATACATATAGAGAAATATCATCATGCAGTAACTTTACAGATTATCAGGCACGTCGGGCAAAGATTCGTTGTAAAAAGAAAACCGGGGGAAAACCGGAATTCGTCCATACTTTGAATGGATCGGGCCTCGCAGCGGGTCGGCTGTTTGTGGCCATTCTGGAAAATTACCAAAATGAAGATGGAACAGTTACGGTTCCAGAAGCGATTCGGCCCTATTTAAAAGGACGCGAGGTTTTATCGTAAAAATTAAGGGGTTATCATTGATTTTAAAAGGCTAACCGGGGAAAACAGTTCCCTTGACTTTTGACTTCAAGTAGATAAATATAAGCCCTGTCCGATACATTCAGGAGGGATGGCCGAGTGGTTTAAGGCGGCGGTCTTGAAAACCGTTGAACGAAAGTTCCGTGGGTTCGAATCCTACTCCCTCCGCCATCAGGCTATACCTGAAGGTAGAATTTCCGGACCTAGAAAATAAATTTAATGATTAGGAGAGGTGGCCGAGCTGGCTTAAGGCGCACGCCTGCTAAGTGTGTGTAGGCTTAACCCCTACCGAGGGTTCGAATCCCTCCCTCTCCGCCACCCTATGGGGGCTTTGGGGTTACAAACAAAAAAATAAAAAGGCCAAACCCAATGAAAGCTAAAAATTTATTCAAAGCATTTTTCTTTATAGCTGCGGGTCTGCTGATAAGTTGTTCAGGAAGTGGTGATGACGATACACCCCCTCCACAAGCTAAAAGGATCAGCGAGGTTAATGTTCCCAAGTTTGAAGGGTCAAGATCGAAACCGGTTCAAGCGGTTGCTGAAAATATGCCTTCTACCAATCCCGAAGAGGTTCATCCCGGCGTAAAAGAAGGAGTCAAAATCGATCGTGGGATTGTGGTTCCCAAGGATGTCGAAGGCCAATGGAAAGCTGTAAAACTAATGGTTCGAAACAAGGTGGATGAATCCAGAAATTCCATGAAAACGGCTTCCCTGGGTAGCAGTTTTCAGTTGGAAGGATCGGATATTAAAGTGACTGTTGGTCCTTTTATGCCGAACTTTGTAATGACCCAAACTAATTACACTTCCAAGGGAAACGAATTGACCAACCCTGCGGTCCGGTTGGTAGTTGAAGAAAAAGGTAAAACATTATATGAAGGATGGGCATTTTCCAAATACCCGACAATGTACGCTTTTGAACATGACGAGTTTGCATTGCAGTTAATGGATTATATCCCTGCCGATGTTTCCTGATATAATGTAAAGAAAAAAACAGGCGCCCATGGCTCAGCTGGATAGAGCGACGGTTTGCGGTACCGTAGGTCGGAGGTTCGAGTCCTCCTGGGCGCGCTCTTTTTTACTTGGTTTCATAATCCCCTATTTAATTCAATTTGTTGGAGTTAGGGTTTTTAATCGGGTATTTTTAGCGGAAAAAAAGGACTCTTTTTTGAATAAAACTAATCTTGCTGTTATCTTCAATATAAAGGAAAACTCTAAGAGGAAATGACCATGGATATAGTTAAAGATTTCATGTCCACCCCTGTCCTAAGTGTTGATGTCAATGCTCCGGTAGAAGAAGCAGCAAAGATAATGCAGGAAAAAAGTGTGAGTTGCCTTTTGGTCAAGGAAAATGAGGACCACATCGGTCTCATTACAACAACCGATCTGGTTAAAAAAGTTATGGCTAAAGGATTGGATGCCAAAGCCACAAAATGTAATGACGTTATGTCAAAGCCGGTTCTTTCTATAAACCATTACCTTACCCGAAGTGATGCCAATTTGATGATGCAGAGAAACCAAATTAAGCATCTTGCAGTTACAGATCAAAAAACGGTGATTGGAATATTAACTCCCAAAGATATGATTGCCTAAAGATACTGGAAGTATTGGCGACATAACGATTGAATATTCGTTTCGATAAAATTAAAATATTCCCTTATCTGCGGTTGGGTCGGGCAAAACGTCTTGGGTCAGAAAAAAAGACGTGGTCTCGGCCTTTTTTTATTAAAATGCATTAGCACCTGAGGGAGAGGTGGCCGAGCGGTTTAAGGCGCACGCTTGGAAAGCGTGTGTAGGTTTACCCCTACCGAGGGTTCGAATCCCTCCCTCTCCGCCACTATTAGCAGAGGGCAGTTTGCAAAAAGTGAGAGCAGTAACATCAAGTTAATACGAGATGTTTTTGTTTTAAAAAATAATCCCCTCGCAAGAGGGTAAAAATATTGGCAGTTTTGTTGGGCCCCACGCAACATGGCTTTGTGAAACCCGTCAGGTCCGGAAGGAAGCAGCGGTAACAAAATCCCTTGTGTGCTGTGGGATCCCCAGCAATTCTGCCTTTCCCCTTCGTTTTATTTATAAGGTTCATCCTTATGGACTTCCAGGTATCCGCGCGTAAATGGCGTCCGCAAAAATTCAGTGAGCTGATTGGTCAGGAACATATCGTCCGAACTCTTTCCAATGCCATCGAACTTGAGCGTGTTTCCCACGCTTTTTTATTTTCAGGAACTCGCGGGGTAGGAAAAACGACAACCGCGCGAATCCTCGCACGGGTTTTGAATTGTGAGAAGGGGCCTACCATAGACCCTTGCGGTGTCTGTTCCTTTTGTACAGAAATAACCGATGGAAATTGCGTTGATGTCCAGGAAATAGATGGAGCTTCCAACAATGGAGTTCAGGAGGTTCGTGATCTCATTGACAACGTGCAATATGCCACTTCCGCTGCCCGGTACAAGGTATACATCATTGATGAGGTTCATATGCTTTCGAAAAGTGCTTTCAATGCATTATTGAAAACACTTGAAGAGCCCCCGGCTAAAGTCATTTTCATATTTGCAACAACCGAACTGATAAAAATTCCAGAAACGATCCTTTCCCGGTGTCAATGTTTCGAGTTCAAACCCCTGTCTCAATCGCAAATCACCAAACAATTGCAGTTGATTTGTGATCAGGAAAAAATAGAAATCGAGAAAAGGGGACTTGAAGATATATCCAAAATCGGCGCAGGAAGTATGCGCGATGCCCAGAGTCTGTTAGACCAGGTTATAGCCTATAGTGGACGAAAGGTGGATACGGAATCCGTAGAAGCCGTATTGGGAATTGTGGGAGGGAATACCCTTGAAACTTTTGTTGACCGACTAATAGAACGGGAACCGTCAGCACTGGTAACACTGATTCAGGAAATTGTGAAACAGGGAAAAGACCTGGGATTGTTCTGCAGAAGCCTGATGGAATATCTAAGGAATCTTTTGATCGTAAAAATTTCCAACCAGCCGGAAGCCCTATTGAACACGCAAACCTATAGTTTGGAAAAATTAAAAGAACAGGCAGAAAAGCTTCATGCAGATGAATTGCAGGTCATGTTTTCGGTTCTTTCAAAAACTGAAATGGATATGAAAAGAAGTTCCCTGTCACAAATGGTTTTTGAAATGGCTTTGTTACGGTTGATTGAAACACGACCTTTTAAAAAAATAGACGAACTTATTAATACTATCAACCAGGCAGAAAGCGCTTTTGTTCCGCCTGCTCAAAGTCCATCAGCGGAAAACATATCTAACAATGCCCCAGTTCCGACACAGGTGGTTGAAAATGCCCCGGTTTCGTGGGATCAATTCAAACAACAGGTTGCTCGCACCAAACCCTTTTTCGAACATTATCTTGAAAAATGCCAAGTGAAAGTTTTTAACGATAAAGAACTTCATCTAACGTTTTCAGATAATTTTACTTTTGATCTGGTAGAAACACCCGAAAATATTCAGTATCTGAAAGAAATTGCAAAAACCGTTTGTGGCCATGATTTGGATATAAAGTTAACCCTCGATGCAACCTCTTCGGAACCTGTTGCGCCGACCGAAGAAAAAAAAAAGCCTTTAGAGTCTGATGGGGGACAACAGAAATCTGAATCGGAAATTATTCAGGACGCACTGGACATTTTTGGTGGGATTGTGATCAAATAAAAATTATTACCTTAACGAGGAAAGTGCCCAGAGGCATTTAATCCATTATGTTTGATAAAGGTTGGACGGGATTATTTAAACAAGCTACGGAAATGCAATCCAAACTGGCTGAAATTCAGGAAGGGTTGGCAGAGAAGACCGTTGAAGTGAGTACCGGCGGGGGAATGGTAAAGGTGGTGGCGAACGGCCTTAATGAAATAATTTCTATTAAAATAGATGATGAACTGATTAACATGAACGACCGTGAAGTCCTCGAAGACTTGATGGCTGCCGCAATAAACGAAGTCAGTAAAAAAGTAAAAGAATTGGCCCAAGAGGAGATGACAAAAATTACCGGAGGCCTAAAAATCCCCGGCCTCTTCCCACCAACTTGATAAGAAAAACCAGAATTTTTCTGATAAAGGGGCAACACTTTTGTTTCAATTTAACAAGCTTCGACCAAATACCAACGGAGGTACTCCGTGAAGAGGCCGCCGGCGGTTATAGAGTTGATTGATGAGTTAAAAAAGCTTCCAGGTATTGGACAAAAAACAGCCGAACGTCTTTCTTTTTATTTGATGCGCGGCAAAGCCGATCAGGCCAACAAGCTTGCAAATGCCATCCAGAATATTAAAGAAAAAATAATTCTTTGTTCTTCCTGTTATGGAATAACCGAAGCAGACCCTTGTCCCATTTGTTCGGACACCTCACGCGACCAAAAACAAATCTGCGTAGTTGAAGAACCCCATGATGTTTATGTTATGGAGAACATGGGATATTTCAAAGGTGTGTACCATGTTTTGATGGGGGTTATCTCACCTTTGGATGGGATCGGTCCAGACGATTTGAATATTGAGCCTTTGAAAGAAAAAGTTGGCAAACAAGGAATTCGGGAGGTGATTCTTGCGACCAACCCGGATATGGAAGGAGAATCCACCGCAGTTTTTATATCCAAAGTTCTGAAGCCCCTTAATGTGAAAGTCACCCGCATTGCCAGGGGTTTGCCGGTGGGATCGGATATTGAATACGCCGATTCTGTTACCCTGCTGAAGTCTTTGGAAGGTCGTATGGAAATGGGCTAGCACACTAGGCGTGGGGCCAATAGGTCAGGACATATATGGCCAACCATGTGGTTGGGCCTTTTACTATTGTTTTGCTTATATTTTTTCCTACGTAGTGGGAAAAATATTTTAATTGCTATTGACATTTAGGTAAAACTGGACTATTTTTCAATGTTTTAAGCTTTCAATCGACTCCATTCCGGTGTGGCGCAATGGTAGCGCAATCGGCTGTTAACCGATGTGTTACAGGTTCGAGTCCTGTCACCGGAGCCATTTATATACCGTCATTAAAGACGGAACGCAAAATTGAAACCCTGCCAGACTCCGGCAGGGTTTTGTTTTTTTGGAAACAGGTTGCATTGCTAAAAATGATTGGTTATTCTCTCTCAAGTGAGAAAAAACCTTTTTCAACAATAAGATACGACATGATTAACCGTCCCAGAAGAAATCGACTGACCGCAGGAATTCGCGGATTGGTGCAGGAAACAACGATCCAGCCCCGGAACCTGGTCTGGCCGACTTTTGTACAAGAGGGTACGAACCAAAGAACGGCCATTGGTTCCATGCCGGGGGTCGCCCGACTTTCTATCGACCAGTTGGTGGCCGACTCAAAAAAGGCTTTCGAGCTGGGAATTCCGGCTGTCGCACTTTTTCCGGCCATTGATGATTCCCTGAAAAATTCTGAAGGTAAGGAAAGTTTAAATCCTGATGGATTACTCCAACGGGCGATCAAGGAATTAAAAAACCAAATCCCTGAGATGGTGGTTATTACTGATGTTGCTTTGGACCCCTATTCCAGTGACGGCCATGACGGTCTCGTAAGGGATGGACAAATACTCAATGATGAAACGCTACCGCTGCTTGCAGGCATGGCCGTGGCTCAGGCACAGGCCGGCGCAGATGTCGTTGCTCCCTCCGATATGATGGATGGTCGGGTGGAAGCAATTCGACTGGCACTCGATGAAGCAGGATTCGAAAATGTTTTGATCTGCAGTTATTGCGCGAAGTACGCGTCATCCTTTTATGGGCCCTTTCGTGATGCTTTGGAATCGGCACCGAAAGAAGGAGACAAGAAAACCTATCAGATGGACCCGGCCAATGTCCGTGAGGCCATCCGTGAAATACATGCCGATGAGGAGGAAGGAGCGGACTGGCTATTGATCAAGCCTGGCTTGCCTTATCTGGATGTGATACGTTTGACGCGCGAACACTCGGAGTTGCCCATTGCCGCTTATCATGTCAGTGGAGAGTATGCGATGCTGAAAGCCGCCGCTGAAAAAGGTTGGCTCGATTATGAGAACTGCCTGATGGAAGCTCTTTTGAGTATGAGACGGGCAGGAGCCGACATGATCTTCACGTATGGGGCCATTGAAGCCGCCAAACTCATGCATCGATAACAATATTAAAGTTCCATCCCGTTTTTTCCAACTCTCACCTTAAAGGCCGCCGTGTCTAAAACCGAACACTGGGTTCATGATTTAGATCCTTTCCTTCTCCAGTTCACAGAAAACTTTGGCATCCGTTATTACGGGCTGGCATATGCGTTGGGATTTGTTGCAGCCATTTGGTTACTCCATATTTTCTGTAAGAAGGGGAAAGCGGCGCTCACACCCGAGCAACAGTCATTAACCATAACCGCAATTATGGTGGGGGTCCTTTTAGGGGGTCGCCTGGGTTATATGTTTTTCTATGCTTTTCAGGATTTGATTCACCGACCCTGGAGCGTCTTTCAGGTTTGGAAAGGAGGCATGGCAAGTCATGGAGGATTCATCGGGGTAATCATTGCCTGCTGGTGGATTTCGAAAAAACTAAATATCAGCTTTTTACAACTCGGCGATATTTTATGTCCCTTGGTTCCACCGGGAATTTTTTTGGGCCGCATTGCCAATTTCATCAATGGAGAATTATGGGGAAAAGTTTCCAACGTTTCCTGGGCCGTTATTTTTCCGCAAAGCGCACCCATTGGAACGCCATTGGAGTTGATTGTTCCCCGGCACCCCTCACAACTTTATGCGGCAGGATTGGAAGGATTGTTGTTGCTGATTTATTCCCAATGGAGATTCTGGCGGACGGATGTTTTAGCAACCCCTGGAAGATTGACCGGAGAATTTTTAGCCCTCTATTCTGTGGTTCGGATTTTTGGGGAGCAGTTTCGCGAACCCGATGCCCCACTCATCATGGACCTCAGCCGCGGCAGTTTTTACAGTCTTTTTCTTTTAGCTGCCGGCACTTTCCTTATTCTCCGCTCACGAAAAACCGCCTGAATTTTTCCCAAATCCCCCCTCCATTAGCACCCGTTACAAAAACCCTAAGAGATAGTTATAAATGGGTTTAATACTAGTTACAAATAGTGGTTATGGTAGTTATAATCACTAAATAGTATAGTTATAATTAAAAAACCACCAATATATTGTATATATTGATAAAAAAACAACCTGTTTTGCCATCATTGACAATGATCTATAACTAGTTATAATAATTATTACAACTAGTTATAATATAGGTTTCTTAAAAAATGGTCAAAAATCAGGCTGAAGAAATACGGGCTTATCTGCTGGATAAGATCCCGGTGCACCCGAAAAACATCGTGGCCAAAGCAGCGAAGGCATTTGCCTGCAGCCGGACGACGGTGCACCGGCATTTGAACCGGTTGCTCCGCGATGGAAAAATCATCAAGTCCGGCACCACCCGCCAGGTGCAATATTTTTTAAAGACCGATAAGAATAAAGAGATTCATGTGTCTTTGAAAAACCCTGTAGAAGAACACAAAGTCTGGAAGGAAAATTTTCAGGAAGATTTTAAAAACTTACCCAAAAACATTCGTGAAATTTGCGAATACGGTTTTCAGGAAATGCTTAACAACGCCATCGATCATTCTGAAGGAACCAGAGTAAATATAAAAACGGAGTGGACATCAGACAACATCGAGTTATTTATTGAAGATGATGGTATTGGAATATTTAGAAAGATTAAGAATACCTTGAACCTTGAAGATGAGCGCGAAAGCGCATTACACCTTTCTAAAGGCAAGTTTACTACAGATCCAGAACACCATACTGGGGAAGGAATTTTTTTTACATCAAGGGCTTTCGATGATTTTATCATTCATTCAAAAGGAATGTTTTATAAACGGGAAAACTTGGATAAAGACTGGTTCATCGAATCAAAGAATAGTTCAAATCTCCTTGGAACAGGCTTATTAATGAAAATTAGCTTAAATTCAAATAGGGTAATCCAGGATATTTTTTCAGAATTTGTGGGAGAAAACTCGGATGGAATGCCCAAATTTGAAAAAACCCATATTATGGTTGTCCTGAGTAACTTGGGTGATGAGCGCTATATATCTCGCTCGCAAGCTCGCCGTATAGTTCTGGGTTTGGAAAAGTTCAAACATGTGGTCTTAGATTTTAAAGATGTTTCAACAGTGGGTCAGGGGTTTGTTGATGAAGTATTTCGTGTGTTTCAAAACAAGTATCCAAAAATTAAAATCGAGTACACCAACGCCAATGACGATGTGAAATTTATGATTGAGCGTAGTCTTCCACCGTTGCCAAATGGCGTGATAAAATAAAAGGAAAAAATCTATTTAATCCATGGATATAAAATCCGGAATATTGGCGTTGATGTTATTCCTTTTGCCGCAGGCGGAGTTGAAAACCGTCAACGGTGAAGTGATTTCCATTAAAGACGGCGATACTTTTGTAATAAAGGATCAGAGGGACAAGCTTTATAAAGTGAGGCTTTCTGATATCGACGCCCCGGAAATTGGCCAACCTTTTGGTCGACCGGCAAAAAGATTGTTGGAGGATTTGGCTTTAAATAAAATTGTAAGGGTCAACTACACATTGGTTGATAAGTATGGACGATTGATCGGCGAAGTGTTTCTACCCGATGGAAAAATGTTAAACGAGGAAGCTATTAAAAATGGATTGGCCTGGCATTACCGGGTGAAGCATCCGCACAGTACCTTTTTAGAAAAGATGGAGTACAAAGCCTGGAAAAAGAAAATGGGGTTGTGGGTGCAGGATAACCCTATTCCTCCCTGGGAGTATCGTCGGGAGGCCCGGGTGCCTAATCCTCCAACCAACGAGGAGAATATGGACTATGACCTTTATCTGACTTATGGGATTATTGGCGATCCCAAAACCCGGATTTATCAATGGCCCATGTGCAAAGATTATCCTAAATCCCGGAAAGGTTATATTCCTTTTGGAAATTTACTGGATGCGGAGACGTTGGGATATCGTGCTGCAAGAGGTTGTGAAACTAATTAATGTCATCCCCTATTTCATTGGGTAATATGGAAGCGTTACCTTTTTTTAATACAAAATAAAAATGACAGAACTCTTATTCGTAGTTGATAACGATGTTCCCCACAGGAGCATGATGACCACCTGGTTGGAAGATCAGGGTTATAAGGTCAAAGTTTTTGATAACGGTGAGTTGTGTCTGAATTGTCTTGATGAGAACCCGGGAGCCATATGTCTGGACATCAATATGCCCGGATTGCCGGGACTGGAAATCCTGAAACAATTGCGTCTGGCCAACCGGGACATTCCGGTCATGGTGGTCACAAAAGACGATGCATTGGATTCTGCAATTGAAGCCATGAAAATTGGTGCTTTCGATTACATGGTGAAGCCGGTGGATAAAATCCGGCTAAAAACCAATGTGGAAAAGGCCATCGAAATGCATACTATGGTTGCAAAAATCCAGCGTTTGCAGGGAGAGCTTAAAAAAACCTATTCCTATAAAAACATTGTGGGCCAAAGCGAGCCCATGCGCCAGGTTTTCGGGCAGATTGATGAAGTATCGGGAATTAACATCAACGTTTTTATAGGGGGAGAAAGCGGAACAGGTAAGGAGCTGGTTGCAAAAGCGATCCATTTTAACAGTGCTTATAAGAGTGGAGATTTTGTGGCTATCAATTGCGGGGCTATACCTGAAGCATTACAGGAAAACGAATTCTTTGGCCATGAAAAAGGCGCGTTTACCGGGGCAGATGATTCGCGACAGGGAAAACTTGAGGTTGCAAATGGAGGCACTCTGTTTTTAGATGAAATAGGTGAAATGTCGCCCAAGATGCAGGTAAAACTTTTGCGGTTTTTACAAGAAAAAAGTTTTGAAAAAGTAGGTGGAACAAAAAAAATTCATGTGGATTTAAGAATCATTTCCGCAACCAACCGAAACCTGGAGGATGCGGTCAGAGAAGGCCGTTTTCGGGAAGACCTTTATTACCGATTGATGGTGTATCTCATCTCATTGCCCCCGTTGAGAGTAAGGAAAGAAGATATACCTCTGTTGATAAATCATTTTTTAAAAAAATATAAAAACGAAATTCCCAAGAATATTTCAACGGTAAGTTCGCATGCGATGGAAGCGTTGATGCGTTATCCCTGGCCGGGAAATGTCAGGCAGCTTGAAAATGAAATATACCGGGCGATGGTCACCACTCAAACCAACAGTGTTCAAATTGAAAACCTGTCGCCGGAAATCCAAAAACTGAGAGAAGGATATGTCGACCATGGAAACCAATTTGTTCCCTATATGGACCAATCAGAAAAAATGTCCTTTCCCGCCAGTCCGCCATCAATTTCACCAACGTTGACAGGTACCAAATTTAATGAAATAGAAAAAAATGCGATGATAGAAGCTCTGGATCGTGCAAATGGAAACATCCCTATGGCGGCGAAGGCCCTGGGTATAAGCCGGGCCACCTTTTACAGGAAAATTAAAAAATATCGATCTGCCAGTTAATTCCTCCCCCCAATTCTCAATTGTCTCAAAAAATCTCATATTGATACTTTTTATCTCATTTTGATACATTGTCTCATTTTTATTAAATTGTTATTCCGATAACCCAAACTTAAGAAAGCTAATAACCTTTTATAAAATAAAGGGTTTATTATTTTTTCCCACATTTGTGGGGGTATGGCATATATTATGCAATTACATATTGTATATGTAATGCATGATATTCGGAAAGGTAAATAAAATGACGACAGCAACCATAAAAACTCAATCTCAAAACCCTGTCAAGCGGAGTGAAAAGGTAAGAAAAAAGTCTGGCAAAAAGGCTCCGGCCAAGAAATCTCCCTGGACAGCGGTATTTATTTTCCTGATCTTTGCGGGTCTGGTGGCATATTTGTTCTCCCCGAACGTTCCAGACTCGCAAAGAGCGGGTTCTACAGGAAAAAATATATCTGAAGGTGGTTTTGTGGGCAGGTTGGCAAAATAAAGAGCTTGATTTGCCATGCCTGTTCAACCAAATGGGAAGATTGTTAAGGACTTCCAAAAAGGCGAAACCCTAATCTGCGAAGGTGATAGGAGCGATTGCGCTTATATCATGGAATCCGGGAGGGCAGAGGTTCTAAAAAGCCTCCCGAATGGCAGGAGCCAGGTGGTAGGTGTCCTTTCAGAAAACGATATTTTTGGGGAACTGGGTCTTATTGATGGATTTCCCAGATCGGCTACCGTAAAGGCTTTGGAGCCTTGCCGGGTTTCTGTTTTAACCCAGGAGGCTTTCAATTCCTTAGCAAAGCATAACCCTCAGGCGCTAATGCCCATATTAAAAATTTTAGCAAACCGTCTCCGGCAAACCCTGGTAATACTGGACGAATTAGAATCCAAAGAAAAAACTACAAAATCAATTCCTGTTGGTAGTCTGTAGCGATACATAATTCATTCCATAAGATCTTCATTGCTCGTCTTGCGGGGACAGGCCACTTGACGAAAAAATTTAGCCAAATTCAATTCATGTTTTTCATAAGGATGTGAATAAGATGAAAACTAACAATTATAAAAAAGGCGAAGTTATTATTAAGGAAGGTTCTCTTAGTACCGGGGCTTTTATCATAGAATCTGGACGCGTAGAAGTTTCAAAAAATTTACCGAATGGAAAATCCCAAGTAATATCCATCCTTGATAAAAATGATATTTTTGGAGAGATGGGTTTGATCGATCAATTGCCAAGGTCAGCAACGGTCAGGGCTCTGGAAGACAGTTCTATTTCTATTATGACGCCAGACAATTTTAATTTACTTGCAAAAAGAAATCCCCAGGCACTGATGCCCATTTTAAAGGTATTGGCTACACGCTTGAGAAGCACACTCAAAATCCTGGAAGAAATAGACGAAAAGGAATCCCAAAATCAAGCGGCGGTAGCGGGAAGTATTTAGTTAAATTATCAAATAAGTTTTAACCAAAAAAACCTGAGCCGGCACGGATAAGTGCCGGTTTTTCAGGTTTTTTTGTTTTTTTACCATCTAAGGGAATATTGATTTTTCCAAGTTAAAGTAATAGACTGAGAAGAATCTTGGAAAAGAAAGAATGGATCGTTTTTCCGATATTTATTTCAAAATAGTTGAGGGTTATGAAAACGAGATATTACAAAAAAGGTGATGAAATAATAAAAGAAGGCATGTTGAGCGATTGTGCCTACATCATCGAATCAGGGCGGGTGGAAGTTTCCAAGCAAAAGCCGAATGGTGAAAAACAGAGCATAGGAATTTTGCAGGAAAATGACATTTTTGGTGAAATGGGATTGATAGATGGCCTGCCCCGCTCGGCCAGTGTAGTAGCTTTAGAGGATTGCTCTATCTCCATCATGACCCAGGAAGCTTTTAATTCTCTGGCCCAGCATAATGCTCAAGCTCTGATGCCCATTCTCAAAGTTCTGGCAAAGCGCCTACGTTCTACCCTCCGATTGGTGGAAGATTTGCAGGACGGCAAAAACCCCCCCTCTTCCATTGGTGAAAACGTCTAAATTTCACCTTTGTTTTACTCTCACCCCTTTAGTTTTTTGCTCCAGTATTTGCAAGCTTGCAGTGGAGAACAAAGGTGGTGTAAGCTGAAACATCCAGGTTGTTCCTTAAACTAAACTTTTTAAATTATTATGGTTTCAGAGTTATTGTCTCCTGCCGGGAGTCCTGAAAAATTAAAATATGCTTTTGCCTATGGTGCCGATGCGGTCTATGCGGGGATTCCAAAGTTTTCCCTCCGGGCCAAGGAAAATCCTTTTAAAGATCACCTCTTAAAAGAAGCGATTGACTACACCCATAAATTGGGAAAAAAAATTTTTATAACAGCCAATATTCTTCCTCCCAATAGAAAAATTGAATCGTTTAAAAAATCTTTAGCTCAACATGCTGAGATGGGACCGGATGCTTTTATCATGGCGGATCCTGGAATGATTCAATTCGCCTTGAAAGAGTTTCCTGAAATTCCTGTTCATTTGTCGGTGCAAACAAACACCATTAACTGGTCCTCGGTCGAGTTCTGGCACAACCTGGGCGTGAAACGGATTATTCTTTCGCGTGAATTATCCCTTGAGGAAATCAGTGAGATTCATGAAAAAGTTCCTGGAATCGAGTTGGAATCTTTCGTACATGGTGCCATTTGCATTGCATATTCCGGCCGTTGTTTATTATCGAATTATTTTAACCATCGTGATGCCAATCAGGGAACCTGCACCAATAGCTGTCGCTGGGAGTACGATATTCATGAGGAAAAAGGCAATGATATGGAGGAATACCAGCCTCTTAAAGGGCAATATGCCATTGAAGAAAAGCAAAGGGATGGAGAGTTAATGCCAATTGAAGAGGATGAGCATGGAACCTATATCATGAATTCGAAAGACCTTCGGGCCATCGAGTTTCTGGGTCCTTTAAAAAAAGCGGGTGTTGTTTCTTTTAAAATTGAAGGCCGGTCCAAATCAATTTATTACCTTTCTTTGGTGACTCGAGCTTATCGACAAGCTATTGATGACTTGGAGAACAATCGGAAATTTAATCCTGGTTTGATTGCCGAAATTGGAAAGACGGCCAATCGGGGTTTCACTTCGGCTTTTTTAATTTCAGCGGCAAACCGTGAAACAGAAAGGTTCGACTCCCCCCAGGAAATAAATCAGCCGCAGATTTTTGGAGGTCAGGTGGTTAATGAGCGTTCCGGATGGATGGAGGTCGATGTCAGAAACAGAATCGAGTTAGGCGATGAGGCTGAATGCCTTTCCCCGGGCGGACAATACAAATTTAAAATAAATGCTATGGAGTCGAAAGCAGGGGAGAAAATTTCTGTGGCACATGGAGGAAATGGAACGGTTTGGGTTCAGGCAGAGGGCCCGGTAGAACCCTATTCGTTACTGAGTCTTTTTAAAAATTCTTCCTGATAACGTAGTATGTTGAAATGAGATATTACTCAGGGATGTTTTAATTCTAGTCATTTTTTGCGGAATTTGCCCAGGAAATTGTAAGCACGACTCCGACGATCAAAATTACCAAAACCCAATCTGTGAAGGTGCTAATCCTGTAATCAAAAATATCCTTTGCGAGTGTGCCATCAAATGCTATGGCAAATAAAATAAAAACAAATAATATTAAAAATTTCATCAAAGATTAATTTCCCTGGAATTTTTTGACCCTTCGATGGGAGATTTTACACCAAATAATTGCTTAGTCTATTGATTGCAAAGGATAAATTTCTTTGCTCTCCATTTGAAGCATCTTATAATGGTCATTTTAAGATTGTATTTTCAACCGTTAATCTAAAAATAAATTATGCCGGTTCCCGTTTTTCAAGCATTTAAAATAGGCTCATATATTTTCAGGCAAAAAATGAAAGGTAAAAAGCGTTATCCTTTAGTGATGATGCTGGAGCCTTTATTCCGTTGCAACCTGGAATGCATTGGGTGTGGAAAAATTCAAAAACCCAATGAAATTCTGAAACAAAATATGAGCCCCGAACAATGCTTTAAGGCAGCAAAAGAATGTGGGGCTCCTGTAGTTTCCATTGCCGGAGGCGAGCCTTTAATGCATCCGCAGATTGTGGAAATAGTCGAGGGTCTGATTGCTCAAAAAAGATTTATTTACCTGTGCACAAATGCCATTTTGTTAAAGGAGCATTTAGACCTGTTGCCCGTAAGCCCTTATCTCACCCTTTCCATCCATCTGGATGGTATGGAAGAAGACCATGACCGAGTGGTAGATCAGGAAGGTACATTTAAACTGGCTACAGAAGCGGTTCGGGAAGCCAAGAAAAGAGGTTTCCGAGTTACCAGTGCAACCACCTTTTTTGAGGATACTACGATAGAAAAAGCGGAAGAGTTTCTGGACTTCTTGAAACCTCTTGGGGTGGATGGAATTACGATGGCCTCTGCTTTCAGATACCCTGATGCTCCCGACCAGGACCATTTTTTTGGCAGAAGAAAAACGTTTGAATTTTTCGATAAGCTTCTGGAAAAAAACAAAAACGGTCGATGGGATATCAATCACTCCCCACTATACCTTGAGTTTTTAAGAGGAAAGAGGGATTACTCATGTACCCCCTGGGGTAATCCAAACTACTCGGTGCTGGGTTGGCAAAAACCCTGCTATTTACTCGATGAAGGTTATGCGGAAACATTTAAGGAGTTGATGGAAACTACGGAATGGGAAAACTACGGCCACGAAAATAATAAAAAGTGTGCGGACTGCACGGCCCATTGTGGATATGAACCCACCGCCGTAGATGAAGCAACCTCCACCATTCGAGGTATGTTCGACTCCGCCAAAATGGTATTTCAATAGGCTAGTTTTGGTCTAGAGACTCCGGCAGGACGGTTTCGGCGTTTGTTATTGCGTCTTTCAATTGTTCCGGGGTAATTCCTTCCGCCATTTTCAGGTTGGCCCCCTCCAGCAATGTGTTTTCCAGTTCGGCTTGCATTAAATCTGCCCGCACTAGATTGGTATTTTTCAAATTGCTGTTTTTCAGATTGGCCCACCTTAGATTTGCTCCCCGTAAGTTTGCGCCTTCCAGGTTGGTATTTTCAAGATTGGCGTTTTTAAAATACGCACCGTAAAGATAGGCTCCTTCAAGATTGGCATCTTTCAGGTTGGCTCCAATTAAAACAGCCCCTCTCAATTTGCAGTTTTTTAAGTCTGCATATTTACCTTCGTTACCCTTCGAATCAAGCCATTTTTTATGGTCGGAAAGGATAATTTTTAGTTCGGCGGCTGAGATTGCTTCGGAAGAATCGGAAGTTTGATCGTTCATCCGGGTATTGTACCTTCAAGACAATACCGGAAGCAAGCCTTCTGGATGGGATTAGGAAGCTATGACCTGATCGTAAAGTTTTTTAAATCTTTTATTATTGGGATCGACCTGCAACGCTTTTTCTAAAGATAATTTTGCAGATTTTTTATTTTTAGCTTTAAGGTGTGTTGTGGCGAGCTGATAGTAGGCTTCAAGGTAAAGCGGATTTACCTGGAGCGAGCTTTGAAAAGCCTGAACCGCTTTTTCAGTATTTCCCATGGTTTTGTAAAGAACACCCAGGTTGAATTGGGTGAGCATTCCATTGGTATTTAACTTCAGGGATTTTAATAGAGTGGTTTCGGCTTTTTCGAATTCCCCGGTGACCCGGTAACTGTCCCCCAGGTTATTCAAGAAGGTGGTATTCCCCGGTTCAAATGTAATTGCCTTTTTATAATATTCAATGGCTTTATCCAGTTTTTTTTCTGACTTATAAATATTTCCAATATTGTTTAAGGCTTTTCCATCATTGTCATCGTTTTTTAAACTGACTGCTTTTTCCCAATCCATCAAGGCCTGATCTTTGTTTCCAGAGGTGTAATGGACCATTCCCAGATTGATATAGGCCTGTGTATCCATGGGATCGAGAGAGATGGCTTTTTCAAAATTGACTTCTGCTTCATCATGACGACTCATTCCAAACAAAAGGAGTCCTTTTTTCCGATATATTTTTGAGTTTTCAGGATTGAACTTAATGGCCAAGTCGAATTCCTCAATCGCATTTTTAAAAAGGTTTAATTGAGCAAACTCCAGACCCAATTTGTAATGCGATTCAGATTCTTTAATATCAATTTTAGATTGACCGGATGAGCAAGCAGAGAAAAATGAAATGATTAAAGCGAAGAAAATAAAGTTTCTCATAGTTCAGATCCTTTGAACAATAAGTAGGGTAAGAAAAAAGGGGCCAACCATTCCTGGCTGGCCCCTGGAAAAAACTAATGGTTTTACTAGTTAATTCCACGTACAGGGCGAGCAACTTCTTGCCCTGATAGCTGGTTCTGACCTAAGGTGGAATTAATGGTAGTCAAGTTACCACCCAGGGTAGAGTCTTGGGCGTCACCAACAAATTCCATAGCAAAACCTGTTCCTGATGATTCAATGAAGACAATCCCCCAAATGCTGAGCTGCGCGAGATTGTCAAATTTATGCGTACTTCCAACAGTGACGAAGCGGCTTGCAGCTGCAGCTTCAGCACGTTCGCTCAGTGCAGTTACACGAATGGCACCGAACTGTGCTGAATCAACCGTTGGAATCAAATGAGTTCGAGAATCTGTAAACGAACTATTTGAAGTGTTGATTGTGGAGTGACTTTGATTCACTACAAATACCCGATGGGTTTCACCGGCATCAACAGTAAAAATTGCTACACGACCCGCTGTATTGTTTACAGTAGTGGTCATGTCAATAACTTCCAGGGCTACACCAATTTGTGTCAATGCAGTATCCAGAGAAGGATGACTGACACCAATGAAGGTATAACTGTCATTGGGTACAGCCTGGGCATAGGGTGAATAAGCCAAACGAGAGCTGTGCCGGGTATCTGGCGCTGTCGTTTGTGCTTGCACTGATTGGGTGAACGCAATCATCCCAAAAAGCAAAAGCAACATTATTTTATTAAACTGTTTCATGGATCTATCTCCTAATTGGAATATTCATTCATTAATGGAATTTTGAGTAAACACTACGGTGCTGCCGGTCCAGATACACTTGCTGCCGCACCAACAAATACCGGAGCTGCTGCTGAATCGACCATGTCGCCAATGAATTCCATGGCGAAACCGGTTGTGTTTTGCTCTACAACCACCGCACCCCAAAAAGACAACATAGTTGCATCACGGAAACCTGCACCGGTGGTACCTTGATCCAATCTTAATGTGGTTGAGCCTTGGTCACCAATAACCGTGGTGGGTGAAGTTGCAATGGGATCAATACGAATATGCCCATGCTCAAAGTTGGTGGTTCCTGTAATGAATTGTCCCGTCGGAATACTCGTTGGGTTAATAGTAGCGTGATTTGTTCTCGCAATGAATATTCTCTCGGTATTTCCAGATTCGATGGTAAAAGATACTGCTGTTCCAAAAGCAGATTGATCATTTGTAATTGCATTGATGGTTACACCTATTTGCGAGGCCATACCAGAAAGCGAGGTGTGACTGACTGCAATAAATGTATATGAACCAGAATCTGACTGCCAGTAAGGAGAAACAATCCTGGAACTGTTTTCTACAGCAAAAGCGTTTCCTGCCAAGAGGGCAAGAAAAGCCAATATTGCGACCATATTTGGAACTCGCTTTATCAGCTTAGTTTTCATTATACTTCTCTCCTATATATATGCTTCAAAATGAAATTGATATCTAGTTTGGTTGAATCTGTGGAACATTATTTTTTCCAGGCACCTCCTTATTGTTATTAAGTTCAAATTTCTATATTGATCATGAGGTAGTCAAAAATGCTCTATCTCATTGAGTATTATAGCATATTGGCTTTTCCATGCTTTTTCGAAATTCCATTTTCAAGTCCTTTAAAAAGCTAAAAATAGCCATAACCCATTAAAAATAATAGGTTTTTTAGCTTCCCTACCCAAGGGGATCACGTGCTAAATTTGGAGCAATACTTTACATAGCTTGTATCGGACGCAGGCATGCAATTCTTTAGAATTATTTTCACAAAAATGGACAAAATTAGTCAGGCCTTTGAAACAACATAACCTATTGAGAATGAAGACCTTATTTGCTATAATCCGGAAATGCTCACGAAATTTTTATGCTTTTTACCTGAAAGATCGGTCCTTTTCGGGGAGGAATTATGAGGTTCTTAATTTGGAAAGTGCCTGTAATCGTTCTACTGGTAAGTTTTCCGCTTTTTGGTTGTGCAACTTCGGGTGGTGTGGATTCCCTGGTAGAGAAGAAGGAGCTTGCCCAGAAGAAGTATAGAGAAGCGCTTCAGTTTGGATCTTTGAACCAAAAAAGTAAAATGTTGAAGGCTCTAAATGAAGCTATTGAGCTTGACCCAAACGATGCCAATTTTCATTTTTATCTTGGGCAGTCCTATTTCGTAGAAGGAGATTTCGAAAGGGCGGAATCAGAATTTTTAAAAAGTATCCACTTAAACAATGGGTTAAGAGATGCCTATGAACAACTTGGGCAAATTAGCATGAGGAAAAAGGAATGGAAAAAGGCCATTGCAAATTTTAATAAAACCTTGTCCCTTCCCGGAACTCGTAATCCTTTACAAATATATAATTGGCTAGCTCTGAGTCATTATAATCTGGGTGAAAACGAACAGGCTGAAGTTGAATGGAAAAAGGCGCTTCAAATAAAAGAAAATGCTGCTATTCGTCTCAATCTAGGCCTGGCTTATATAGATAAATCCAAATTTGAATTAGCAAAAGATTCTCTGGAAATGGCAATCCAGCTCCAGCCCCGGTTTGCACAGGCGCATTTTGAGTTGGCCCAACTCTATATCCGGGAAAATAAAAAGGAAAAAGCCAAGGAACATTTTAAAAACACGATTCTATATTCTCCAAGGAGCGCATTCGCAATGCAGTCCAAGGAATATCTGGAAAAAATTGACCTGAGAAAATAGTTAGGGCTATGGTAGAAAATTTCGGATCCTATTTAAAACATGAAAGGGAATTACGGGGAGTTCCTTTGGAGGAGATATCCGGGGCTACCAAGATTCATATCCGATTCCTGCAGGCTTTAGAAGACAACCGGTTTGACGATTTACCGGGGGAAGTGTTTATCAAAGGCTATATCCGGTCTTATGCAGATACTATTGGTTCGGATGTGGAAGAAGTTTTGAATATTTATGAGGAATCCGTTGGAGTCAAGTCTCAAAAAAATGATACTCCTTCAGAATCTCAACCGAATGTATCCGCTAAAAAGTTCCTGGGTATGGCGTTGGGGGGACTTTTATTAATAGCCCTGGGTTTTGGAATCAAGTTTTTAATTTTGGATGAAAATAATACAAAGCCGGAAAAAGTAAGTAAGCCGTCTATGCAACCCAGCTCAGCGGTTAAGAAAGAGATAGCTCCAAAAATAGAAGAAGAGCCTATTAAAGAAGTGATTGTAGAAAAGACTGTGCTTCCAACCGAGACAACTGTTAAAGAAGAAAAAGAAGTAGCGGCGGTTTCTGAAGAGGAAAAGAAAACAGAATCTGTGGAACCGGAAACGGAAATTCAAAAGCAGGAAGCTAGCTCGACGCCAAAAGAAGAAGCAGGCTCAGAGGGCATAGAAAATCCTAAGCCCTTAAAGCTTACCATAAAAGTTGAAAACGATTCATGGTTCAATTTAACCATTGATGATTTCCGAGAGGAAGATTTTATATTGCAGGCAGGTGAAGTAAAAAGCTATTGGGGAAATGAAGTTTTTCGGTTAACCATTGGTAACAAAAATGGGACAGAAATAATTTTGAATGAAAAGAGCTTGGTTCTTCCGGAAGGAAAGGAAAACGTCATAAAAGATTTTATTATTAACACTAAATTAATCGAGTGAGCCGTGGCAAAAATAGACGCATTTTTTAAATTGATGAATGATCAAGGTGCTTCTGACCTGCATTTGGTTGCAGGTTCGCAGCCAATTTTACGTGTTCATGGAGATATGGAGAGGGTGAAATACAAGCCTCTCGATAATGATGAATTAAAAGCAATGCTTTATGAGATTGCCCCAGAAAACAAGATAAAAGTTTTTGAGGAAACGGGCGACGTTGACTTTGCATATGAAATTCCCGGATTGGCAAGATACCGTGCAAATTATTTTCAACAGAAATGGGGAGTTGGCGCCGTATTCAGGGAAATTCCAAGTACTATTTTGACCGCAGAACAACTGAACCTACCCAGGGTTATTACAAAATTGTCCATGCTCCACAAGGGGATGGTTTTAGTTACCGGTCCTACGGGTAGTGGTAAGTCCACAACCTTGGCGGCGATGATGGATTATGTAAATAGAAACAAGAAAAGTCATATTATCACTGTTGAAGACCCGGTGGAGTTTGTTCATCAAAGTCAAAGTTGTATTGTGAATCACCGCGAGGTTGGGGTTCACACGCATGGGTTTAAATCTGCCTTAAAGGGAGCCCTTCGGGAAGACCCGGATATCATTCTGGTAGGTGAAATGCGTGATTTGGAAACCATCGAACTGGCTTTGGAAGCGGCTTCAACCGGTCACCTTGTTTTTGGAACTTTGCATACACAAAGTGCCGCAAAAACAATTGACCGTGTGATTGATGTTTTCCCTGCTCATCAGCAGGCGCAAATTAGAACCACTCTGTCGGAATCACTAAAAGGAGTCGTAGCCCAGAACCTGTTCAAGCGGATTGATAAAAAAGGTCGAATGGCGGTATTGGAAGTTTTAGTGGTAACACCTGCGGTTTCCAACTTGATTCGTGAGGGAAAGACATTCCAGATTCCTTCTGCAATACAAACGGGGAAAAAATTTGGAATGCAGTCTCTTGATGATGCAATTTTAGAAGCTTTAGAAGCTAAAAAGATCAGTGCGGAAGATGCTTATGATAAAGCAATAGTCAAAGAACGTTTTCTTCCATATTTGAAAACACCTCCAGAATTTATTTGAGCGAGCTATGAGAAAAGCGGAAATAGATCATATTCTAACCACCATGCTGGAAGCTTTCGGAAACATTTCCGATTTAAATATCACGGTGGGAAAACCCTGCCAGGTGGAATCTTCGGGACAGTTGACAGGGGTTCCTATTGTTCCTCCGATAGAAAAGTTGACTCCCTTTCAGGCAGAAGTTTTTGCTTTGAATCTAATAAACTCTGACCGTCGATTGACAGAAATACTGATCCGCGAAGGTTCATGTGACTGTTCGTATTTTCTCGTGGGAAAGGCGCGCTTTCGAGTCAATATTTTTGCACAACGTGGGTATTATTCCGTGGTTTTGAGAAAGCTTGAAACACGAATTCCTTCGATTGAGGATTTAAAGCTTCCGCCCCAGTTTGCAAAGGCTGCTGAAGAAAAAAATGGATTGATTCTTGTAACAGGTGCAACGGGAAGTGGTAAATCGACAACTCTTGCAGCCTTGTTGAATAAAATGAATGAAGAGAAATCCATGCACATCATTACCCTGGAAGACCCGGTGGAGTTTGTGCATCCGCATAAAAAAGCCACCTTTAACCAAAGGGAATTGGGAAGTGACTATGATGCATTTTCAAGCGGGTTGCGTGCGGCTCTAAGGCAAGCGCCGAAAGTCATTCTGGTGGGTGAAATGCGGGACCGGGAAACGGTGGAGATCGGTATGAGCGCTGCGGAAACCGGGCATCTGGTTATGAGTACTTTGCATACGGTTGATGCAGGTCAAACGATTAACAGGATTGTGGGTATGTTTTCCCAGGAAGAAGAGCAACAAATAAGAATTCGATTGGCAGATACGGTCCGTTGGATTATTTGTCAACGTCTCCTTCCAAAAGTCGGGGGTGGTCGTGTAGCGCTTTTGGAAATTATGTCTTCCAATATGAGGGTTAAAGATACCATCATTAATGGTGAATCTGAGGGAAAAACCTATTACGATATTATTACTAATGGTGATGCTTATGGAATGTGGACCTTCGATCAGCATATTTTGAAATTATTTAAAGAAGGACTTATCACAGAAGAAACGGCTTTGGCTTATGCCTCGAGAAAAGCTATCGTCGGTCGGGGTATTGACACCCTAAAAGCTGAAAAAGGGGAAAAAACAACCGACATTGATGATCTTTCAATGGATGATGAATACGATGCTGGAATTAAATAAAAATTTAAGAAAGGAAATTTGATAATGCAGGTCACCTGTAACGCATGCAAAAAAAGCATGAACATCCCGGATGAAAAACTGCCAAAAGATCAGGCTTTTTCGATTACTTGTCCCGGTTGTAAAACAAAAATAAAAGTGGATCAGCATTTAAAACCGAAGCAAAGTGAACCTGCTCCCCCTCCCGCCCAAGAAAAAGAAGAGACTGTGGACACAGCAAGCATGATAGTCAGTCAGGAGGAATATGACGATGATGAAGACCTGGTTATTTATGATGATAATGATCAACTTGCTTTGGTTTTAGACGATAAAAATAAAGATGTTTGGACCAAAGCCCTGGAGGAAAAGGATTTTAAAATCCAATATGCCAAATCTCCGGAGCATGCCGTTCATAAAATGAAGTTCACTCATTTTCATTTTGTTGCATTGAATGAAAACTTTGGAAATGTTCCTTTAGACCAAAATGTTTTATATCAAACGGTAATTGAAATGCCTATGGTGACTCGAAGGAATATCTTTTTTGCTTTGGTGGGTGCAAATTTTAAATCGTTGAACAATATGCAGGCTTTTCAGAAAAGCGTAAACGTAGTTATCAATGAAAAAGATCTGGAAAAACTGGGAGATATTCTAAAAAAATCTATCTCGGAAAACGAAATTTTTTACAAAGTTTATAAAGAAACACTTCACGCAATGGGTAAAGCATGAGTCTTAAAGATACGCCGATTAGGCAGCATTATGCCGATGGTGATGTCATCATCACCGAAGGAATAATGAGTAACAATGCTTATGTTGTTTTGAAAGGCAGCGTAAGAATTACAAAAAAAATAGATAAAAAAGTAGTTTCGGTTGGAACCCTGAAAGAAGGGGATGTATTTGGTGAAATGGGTCTTCTTTCACAATCGGTCCGAAGCGCCAATGTTTCTGCGATCGGAGATGTCACCGTTGGCGTCATCGACAAGGAAACGTTTGATGGGGTTATGAATGACCTTCCCGAAGATCTCCGGCCGATTATACTTTCACTGGTGGAACGATTAAAAATTACAACCCAATTGTTGACAAGAATTGGATTGGAACTTGAAACTACCCGGAATAAAATTAACTCCTATACTTTGAAAGAAAAAGAATAGTTCGCTATGCCAACTTTCACTTATAAAGCAAAGGTTAAGGGCAAAGTCCAATCGGGAGAAGTTGAAGCCGAAGATGAAAAGTCAGCTATTGCAAAATTAAAGCTGCAAAAAATCCGTGCTACTTCGGTAAAAAAGAAATCCCAGAGTTCTTTTTTAAGTAATAAAAAAGTCCACAAAATCACTACCCGGGATGTAGTCATTTTTACTCGCCAGTTTTCAACGATGGTGGATGCGGGTCTGCCATTGGTTCAATGCCTGGATATTCTTGGAAAGCAATCTGAAAACCCCACTTTCGGTGAAAAAATTCTGGAAGTTAAAGGTAATATTGAAATGGGGAACAACCTTTCAGACTCCCTCAGAAAATATGAAAATGTTTGGGATACCTTGTACTGCAACCTTGTCGAAGCGGGGGAAGTGGGCGGTATTCTGGATGTTATCTTAAGACGTCTCGCGGATTATATTGAAAAAGCCGAGGCTTTGAAGAAGAAAGTTAAATCTGCGATGGTTTATCCGGGTGCAATCGTCACGGTTGCATTTCTGGTTGTGGCTTTTTTAATGATTTTTGTTATTCCTTCTTTTGCAACCATGTTTTCCAAAGGGGGAGCTGAACTTCCGGGTCCAACCCAGATTGTAATGGACGTCAGTGACTTTTTCCAAAACCAATGGTATGTAATGATAGGTTGTTTTGTAGCTTTCTTTTTTACTTTCAAAAAGACTTATGCCACCAAAAGGGGAAGAATTGAAATTGACCGACTGGCATTAAAGCTTCCTGTTTTCGGTATTCTCATTCGAAAGGTATCTGTTGCAAAATTCACCCGGACGCTGGGAACGCTGATTTCCAGTGGTGTGCCTTTGATCGAGGGACTGGATATTTGTGCTAAAACAGCGGGGAATTCAATTGTTGAAATAGCCGTTGTAAAGACGATCGAAGCTATTAAAGAGGGGGAAACGATTGCAGCGCCTCTTTCCCGTGAGAATGTTTTTCCCCCCATGGTTATTCAAATGATTGATGTGGGAGAATCCTCAGGTTCTTTGGATAAGATGTTGGCAAAAATTGCAGATTTCTATGACGAAGAAGTTGATGCTGCAGTGGAAGGTTTAACGGCATTATTGGAACCCATGCTGATGGTGTTCCTGGGCTGTGTTGTGGGATTCATTGTTGTTGCAATGTACCTTCCCATTTTCAAGATGGGAGAAACTATCTAATTTCAAAATCCGCAGCTATGATTCGCCCTCAACACAATATAGATAAAGAGTTAGAACAGCGAATCAAAAGAATTATGCTGTTGCGGGTCTTCTTCCTGACCGGTTTCGTAGTATTGCTTTTGACCTTTCAGGAACGTCTGGGGATAACCGCTCCCATCGGCCCTCTTTGCATTGTCATCAGTGTTGGTTTTTTATTTTCCCTCATATACGCTCTTCTTTTTAAAATATTACCGTTAAATTTAACCGCTTCCACTCAGGTTGTAGGGGACCTGTTACTGGTAGGAGGAATCTTATATACCACGGGGGGTATAGATAGCCCAATATCATTCCTTTTTCTTTTTGTAATCATTGCCACCAGTGTCATGCTTCCGAGCACTGCAGTTTTTCTCGCAGCCTCTGGTTCAAGTATTATTTATGGAGGCCTGGTTGACCTTGAGTATTACGGTTTTATTACTCCCGTTTATTTGTTTCCTGAATCAAAAATTTCATTTGAAAGCGGTTATGTTTTTTATATTATCTTTTTAAATATTGGGGCATTTTATACAGTTGCCTATCTCAGTAGTTTCCTTTCCCATCGCCTGAGAATTATTAAAGATGAACTTAAAAAAACCAGCTTAAACTTAAAAGAACAAAGAGCTTTTAATCGGAATATCGTCCAGTATATGGGAAATGGGTTAGTAACGATTGATCGGGAAGGAATAATTACATCGATTAATCCAGCCGCAGAATCTCTTACAGGCTTTACCTCTCAAGAAAGTCTTAATAAAAATATAAATTCACTGATACCTTCTTTGCAACTGGACCAGTTTTTTCAGGAAACTAGGACAGATGATTTCCCGGATCAAATTGAAAGAGATTTCACCAGAAAGGATGGAAAGAAAATTTTTTTAAGAGTCAAGGTCAGTAATCTTTCAGATTTAAATGTTCCCGGTTATATTCTGGTATTTGAGGATTTGACGGAAATTAAGTTCATGCAGAATAAAATGCTTCGAACAGAACAGTTGGCAGCTGTTGGGAGATTTTCCGCAGGACTGGCTCATGAAATAAGAAACCCTCTTACATCGTTGAGCGGTTCTATTCAGGTGTTAGCCAAAGGTCTTAATCTAGAAGACTCTTACAAGAAGTTGATGAACATTGTTATTAAAGAAACTGACCGCCTGAATACCATTCTTTCAGATTTCCTGACATACTCTCAGCCTAAAAAAAATACGAATACTATTGTAGATTTGACCCAATTGATTCAAGATGTAATTATTCTTTTAAAGAATAGTGAAAATTTCAGTGGGGATAAACAGATTCAATTTGAAAGAGCGGCAGATCACGTTATTTTTCATGGCGATGAGGAGCAAATAAAGCAGGTGGTTTGGAATTTATGCATCAATGCGCTTGAGGCTATGACTAAGGGTACGATTACAATAAAATTAAAGGAAGTTTCTTCTTTTCATAATAATAATTTTCATGCAGATAAAAAAGGTGTGGTTTTAGAAATTGTGGATGAAGGATGTGGAATTGCACCGGATCAGATGGAAAATATTTACGATCCGTTTTATTCTAGTAAAAAAGATGGTGTCGGCCTTGGTTTGGCAACGGTGAACCAGATTGTGCATCGAAACGAGGGCACGATGGATGTCAAAAGTATTTTAGGTGAGGGAACGACCTTTACTGTATTTCTCCCTGACCTGGAGGCCTCTTTATCCCTGGCACCAAATTAATTAAAGGAAAAGTTATGTCAGATAGCGGCGGTCCAATAAAAATTACAAATGCATCTGAAATTGCCGTCTGTACTTGTATGCAATCAAATCATTGGCCTTTTTGTGATGCTACGCACCATACTACAGGTGGAGAACCGGAAATTTTGGAGTTGGATAAAAATAAAACTTATTACCTTTGCGGATGTTATAGAACAAAGAAAAGACCGTTTTGTGATGGATCTCACGAAAAAATAAATAAGTCCTGATTAAAAATTTCCCGTCCAAACTTTTATCCCTGAGCTTTACTGCGATTCAAGATCACTGTGCAAAATTTCTTAGATAAATTTATATTTTTTCTTCTTTTCTTTTTTCTTTCCGGTTGCATGTCGGTGATTAAGGATGATGGTCAGGAAAATATGGTCTTTATTCCAAAAGGCCCTTTTACGATGGGGTTTGAAATCGATAACGAAAATGAATGGGGAGATATGGATGAAGAGCCGGTTCACCCAGTCACTCTTTCATCTTACTGGATCGATAAATATGAAGTGACCAGCTCAAACTTTGCAAACTTCCTGAATCAAAATAAGAATGAAGCTCATCGTTTTATAGAAATTGCTCCTTCTGTAACTGTGAAGCTTGAAGATGGAAACTATAAACCCAGGGAAGGATTGGAAAACTTTCCCGTCAACCGGGTTTCATGGTTTGGAGCCGATGCCTATTGCAGATGGAAAGGAAAGAGACTACCTACCGAGGCCGAATGGGAAAAGGCCGCCAGAGGAACCGATCAAAGAATTTTCCCATGGGGCAACGAATATCCTGATAACAGCCGGGTCACCTTCAGAAGGAAGTTCAAGGAAAAAGGATTTCAGGTTATGGAACCGGTGGATGGAATGAAAAACGGAGTCTCCCCTTATGGGGTTCATCATATGGCAGGTAATGTTTGGGAGTGGGTGTCGGACTGGTTTGACGCTGCAATTTATCAGGATGAAAACAGGGTAGACCCACAAGGTCCCGAGTCGGGTGTAAGCAAAGTCCTGAGAGGCGGGAACTGGTATTACAAAGCTTATTATATGAGAACCACCTACCGGTTTAATGAAAAACCGGAAATCTTTAAGGTGTGGCAAGGCTTCCGTTGCGCCCGCAAGGCAATGCCCGGTGATGGCTAAACATTCGCCATTTGTGTTAGCGGTTTTTCCTCTTTAGGGCTTTTTTTAGCATCCAGGGAATATTAACTTTGGTTCTGCAAAATCTATAAATGGCTTCGTTCAAAGTTAATAGGGAACAATGGTCCGTCAATATCCCAGCTTCACTGCAATTGGAAACTACCACCGGGTTGTCCCTTTTCCAGGTAGTGAATGCCCAACTGAACCATTTCTTTGATACCGACATGGATTTCAAAGTGCGGAGTTGTTGATTGTTCATATCGGTTTCCAGACAAATGCTGTCTTTTTGTTTTTCGACCATGGTTTTTAAACCTTTTCCCGAAGCATCACTGCCGTGACTGTGAGAGTTCTTTTTGGGATAGGATAAATCTTGTCCCGCAAATAGAACGGGATTGCACCCCGCCTGAAATGCAAGATCATAAGTAACCGAAAGCACCGTACCTCCGGGGGTCAGAATTCCCACCTGTGGAACCATTTTCTGAATCTCCACCAGAGTAGGAATATCAGGTGCGAATTTATTAAAAAATAAAACTTCTCCCTGCCAAAGTTCAAGAATACTGGGATGAACGATGGTTGGAACCACCAGGGTGATACCCTGTTGCGGAACATTGGTTAGAAAGCGGGCAATTTCTTCTTGAGGATCTAAAACGACAACAAAGTTTGGAACGATTCCATGAGCCAGCAAAGGTTTTAAGGCTGCATCGCAACAAAGGATGATTGCTTTTTCACAAGCCTTTCGCAGATACCTTATATTTTTGTCGAGAGAAGGGCCGGCACCGACCACAATGCAGGGGATGTCGCGAAACCGATTCTTGAGTGCAATCACTCCCGGGTTTCTTTGAATGGCATTTTTGTTACTTAAAAAATTTCTTTGCCAGACTTGATTGAAGCGAAGGAGGGTTGCGGATTTGACTTCGCGGATTTGTTCATCGCGGCTCATGGGGGTAATGTAACAAAGTCATTCGTCAGTAACAAGTGAACAAAAAAAAGACCCGGGTCGAAACCCGGGTCTTGAGGAGATTAATTTACTAACTAATATTACCTTACCAGGTTGACGGCCTCGGTGAGAAGGTCATCCGTGGTGGTAATGATTCTGGCGCTGGCCTGGAAGGCCTGCTGCGTTTGAATCAAGGTAACAAACTGCTCTGCCAGGTCAACATTTGCGAGCTCTAATGATTGACCAACAATGGCACCGAAACCACCCGTCTGGGCCAGACCGATTACCGGTTGACCGGACTCGGCGGATTCAGCAAACAGGTTTTGCCCCTGTCGGGTTAAACCAGAGGGAGCCAGGAAGTCCGCCATTGCCACTTGGTATAGCGAGTCGGTTTGTCCATTATTAAAGAGCCCGTTAATGATTCCGTTGGAATCGACAGATAACCCAACCAGAGTACCTGTGGTAAAACCATCCTGGGTTAGAGAGTTATTATTCGAGGCTGCAGCGAACCCGGTTAGTTTACCCAAGGTTGCTCCACCTGCGTCTACCAGATCCCAGGTTAGTGTTTGTGTTGCCGCTGCAGGATTTGCTGCGGAATAATCAATCACGATCGTTTGGTCTGCAAGCGATCCATTGATTGCCGAAAGTTGACCCGAAGTATCAAATGTGACCGTTCCAGACGCACCGGTAGTTACAGTTCCATCAGAAGGACTCAGGGTATAAGTCCAGGAGTTGGAACCAGCGACTTTCGTGAATTGGATATTTAACAGAATTTGTGAACCCACCGAATTGAAAAGGGTGACGGGTGAATTGAATGTTGAAGCCGCAGTTGCAGCTGAATTCAGGTTTGCACCCAGTTGAAAGGTGGTGGATGCCTGGGGAGCAGATTGCACACCTGCAAGATCGATGTTGGTTGTACTAGTGGAAACTACTCCATTGGTGATTTGGTTGCCCTGCAAAATTTCACCGGTGATGGCCTGTACCAAACCGTTATCGTTTAATCTAAATTGGCCCGCGCGGGTATAAAAATTTCCGGTTCCATTGTTAACAATAAAGAAACCGGAGCCGTCAATGGCCATATCCAGAGCGTTTGATGAAGATTCAAAAGATCCCTGTTGGAAGGATTGAATGGTTCCCTGTAATTGTGAACCCCGTCCCAATTGGCTAGTAACAGATCCATTGGTCAGGATGGAGCTGAAAATATCACTGAAAACCGCCTTACTTCCCTTGAACCCAACGGTATTTACGTTGGAAATATTATCACCAATTACTCCCATAGCCTGGGAATTACCAGTGAGGCCGGTGACCCCGGTGAATAATGAACTTACTAATGACATATTTAATCTCCTCTTTCTATTTTAAGCACTGACTTTTGAAATTTCGTTTACATTGACTTTTTGTCCGTTAACAATGGCAAAAGCTTCATTTCCTTCAAAAATAATATCGGTAACCAATCCTGCGGAGAATGTCCCTGTTTCAATAAAGTTGCCAGAGGAATCCTGAGCAGTGACACCAAATGTATAAGTTCCTGCCGGGAGTTGTTGCCCTGAAGCATCTTTTCCACTCCATACAAATTCTTTAATGCCTTCACTTGAAGCACCGATGTTAATTGAGGAAACATTAGCTCCGGTAGAATCAAAAACATTGATAGTTACATCAGCGGCTTCTTCAGCCAATGAGAAACTCAAGGTTTCTGTTTCGTCCTCTCCCAACTCAAAACTGTTTCCAGGTGCATCTACTGTTTTTCCAATCAAGTTGACCATTGAAGAGTTACTCAATGCCAAATCAAAAGCCTGACTTTCTTCCAGAGTATCGTTGATATTGGTCAGCTGTTCGAGACTACTAAATTGGGCAAGCTGTGCTGCAAATTCCTGTCCTTCCTGAGGGGAAAGCGGATCCTGATGTTCCAATTGAGCTACCAGCAACTGAAGAAAATCATTTTTACCCAGACTGGCGCCACCGGTTAGTGAGGTGGTACTTTCAGAACTGGTGTTTGGAGTCGGTGTTATTCCTGCAATCATAAATTTCGAGTCCTTAAAAAGTTAATTTAAATTTTCTTAAGCCAGTACACTGATAGATTGGTTTCCATCAAAAATAAATGGCATGTTCGTTTCTTCAAATTCCAGGTCCATATCAGATGAAGCCATTTGATCCTGCTGCAAGGAGCCTGATGGGTCCCTATCGCCTAACTCTTTTTCGTTTTGGTTTGGGTTGCCAGATTCCCCGCCAACCGTTACGGAAAAGCTGTCGACTTTAAGGCCCTGGTCGCTCATCGCATCGCGAAGCTGCCCGAAATTACTTTCTATCGTTTGTTTCACCGCATGATTTTCAGCAATGATAACGGTGCGAACCGAATCACCCACGGTGGAAATATTCAGCCGAACCGTTCCCAGTGAAGGAGGGTCGAGCTTTACATGAACTTCGTTTTGAGCCCCCGTAGTGCGGACATTTAACTTATTAACAATCTGATTTATGATTTTGGTTTCCGAAGCACCGCGAGCAATCATTTTCTCAGGTAATACCGACTTGTTGGCCTGGGTGGCTTTTATTGCGTTGTCTGCAACAGAGGTAGGTGCTTGAACCTGGAGGTCCGGCCCTGTTTTTGCGGCATCAACTCCTTTAAATGCACTTGCATCTTTTCCACCCTCAGTTTGAACCAATGTGGCTTGTGCATTGTTGTCTTTTAAAAGCTGAGTTAGATTGGAATCTTTAACTCCCTTATCCCCTGCAGATTCTTTGGGGTTAATGCGTGGAGCCTCTTCAGCTTTAGGAGTTTGAGGCAATTTATCGAGAGAGGCTGCGCGTTCACTTTTTTCCGGTTTTGCGGAAACTTCTTTTGCCTGGGCGCTAACACCTGCTTCGTTTCCTTTGTCCCGCTGACCCGTATTTTTTGAGGATTCCGATTGATCCACCTGCTTGGCAGATTCTTTTTCTGCAGATGCAACTTGTTGCTCCTGAATATCTTTTTTAACATTAAGGTCGAGGGTTTTATCGACTTCCTTTTGAGCGGTGGCGGCGGTGGTTGTAGTGGATGGAGTTTTGAGATAGTTGACTAAATTTTTTGCCTGCTCATCTGTCAAACCTGCTTTTTTCAAAAGGTCGATGGCTTGGCCTTCGTGTTTTTGAAGGCGTGCAATCAATTCACTTTCTGAAAGGGCATCATAATCTTCCCCCGCTAAAATTCCATTTTGATTCAGGTTTTGAGTAAGTGATTTCAGCAGCGATTGAATATCCCGTTCCCCGTTCAACCCAAGATATTCAAGTAAAGCTTCGAACTCTTCCTGTTCAATTCCAAGCTCTTTTAATTTCGCCGCAAATTCAGCGCTTTTTTCAAAAGCGGTTTCTTTGTTTTCGATATTTGCAGGTTTAACCGGTTCGTTTGCTACAGATGCAGCGGTTTCATCATATTTATCAGAATCCGTTTTTGCTTTGTCATTGCTGTTTTTTATCTTGGGTTTTGCCTTGTCTGCCTGTCCTATTTCGTTTTGATTATTGTTTTGTGCCGAATCTCCAGCATTAGTCTGCTGCGCCTTTTCTACTTGATGCGTAGCATCGCTTAGAAAATCATTAAAATCACTATCACTTCCATAATCCGGTTTGGGAGTAGTCGGTTCCACAGGTGCCTGGGGTGCAAACAGTGCTAAAACGCTTGAATTACTTGGCATCGATTAATTTCCGTTAAAAGGTTTTGAATATTATGCTGCACCTATCCCTTGAGCAAAACCAATGCCAAACTGGAAAATAATCGACTAATACCTTTATTTATAATAATTTATAAGGGTTGAGGTTGTTCAGATCTAACAGAAAAACCCGGTAAAAACTGCCTTTTGGGAGGGAAGATTTTCCTGATTTTGTGTGAAGGCAAAGCTCATGT